>DASPUZ010000137.1:0-28248 GCA_035622635.1 bacterium
CGCCCCGGCCGTCCAGAGCAACCTCAAGGAGTTCCCGGAGCCGGGGATCGTCCACCGAGGCCACGAACTGAGCCATCCACTCATATTCGTCGTGTGATTCCAGGGGGTCGACCCGGACCAGCCATCCCTCCGCAAGGCCCCTGTCGGCTGCCTCTTCGCTCATCGCCTCCTCAGCATCGGCCAGCATTTCCTCGTCAAACGGGACGTAGTGCACCTTCCCTGTCCGGAGATCGAGGAATGACGCCGAGTCGTCTGAATGCATCTCGAAGGCCGCCTCGAGATCGAGCCAGTCAACGGGAACCTGCCGGTGCGCCGTGCCCTTGCTCCGCCAACGGTGACCTAACAAAGCTCTGTTTATGAGGACCCATTCCAAATCCTCCCGGCTGCGCCCTCGGGTATGGCCGGCGAAAGAACAGCCCCTTCCGGATTTGCCTCCCCGAATCGCAGGCAAGCCCAGGCCGGGACACGTTCACGCCAGACAAATCCACCGGTTGTTCACAAGGTTCCCGACAGGAACCACGGCGAAGGGCGTTAGGGAACTCGTTGCCTCATCCAGGCTGCACGCGGAGGACACATGGACACCAGAGACGGTCCGAATCGCAACCACACCGTAGTCGAAGCCGAGCGGCTGCTTGACGAGGGCCGGCGCTTTGCCGCGCGTGGCGACCTGGCGGGTGCGGAGACGTGGTTTGAGCGCGCCGTCCTGGCCTGTCCGATCCCGGCCGCGCTGAACAACCTCGCGCTGGTCCGCCTCGAACACCACCACGACCCGGCCGACGCACTCGGCATCCTCGCTCCCAATCTTGACGATCCACTACCGCAGCCGTATGCGCATGCTCTGGCGGCGCGCTGCCATGCGCAGCTCGGCAATGTCACCGAAGCGCGCCGTCACCTCGACGCGGCCGCCGGTGACTTCGAAACTGCGACGACTTCGCAACCCCTCGCGGATGATAACCTCATGGCCATAGCCGAGTACACGACCATCGTCCTCCAGGCCGCCGGCGATCTCGGCGATGACCGGCGGGTCTGGACTCTCCACCAACGCTGGCAACAGTGGCACGTGCGTCCGGAGTGCGACTTCTTTGCCGGTACCGCGCTCTTCAACCTCCGCCGGTTCGAACAGGCCGCACGGGTCTGGGGACGGGTCCGACATCGTGAGTGGCGTCTTCTGCAAGCGTACGCTGGGGTCGCCGAGTTGTGCGCCGCGGGGACCGTGCCGCCGTTTCGCCTCCCGTATGCCACCCCGCGTGAGGATGACTTCAAGGCGGCGACCGCGGACGCTAAGACAACCCCGCTGGAGGACGTGGCGGCCCGGATCGTCGCCGATCCGGCGAACCTCCTCATGGTCCTGTACAACCTGTTCGCCCCGGACGCTCCGTTAGCCCAGACGCCGGTCGAAGGTAGAGAAGCCATGATCAGCGGGCTCGTCGCCGGCGGCGGCGAGTGGGGAGAACGGTTGGCCCGGTCGCTGTTTGCCGCCTCACACGTGTCGACGCCCTGCAAGATGGCCGCCCTCCAGGGCCTGCACACGGCCGGAGTCGTGTCGCTCGATGAGCCCGTCACGATGCTGGTCGATGGGCAGTCCACCCAGGTTGCGCTGAAGCGGGTGGAGCTCGTAACTGATCCCGAGCCCGAACTCGACCGGCGATACCGCGAGGCGCTCGCGTCGCGCGACGCCGGACGGGTGGACGACGCGCGCCGGGCCCTTGACTCGCTGGTCCACGGCGACCGCGTCTACGCGCCAGCCGCAGTCGCGTACGCCAATATCTTGAGAACGCGGGGTGAACGCGCCGAGGCACGCCGTATGCTGGAACTGCTGCACCATGCGCTCCCCGACCACCCGGCGGTGCTCTACAATCTGACCGCCGTGTGCGCCGAAGACGGCGACTACAAGACCGCGCGCCGTCATCTCGAAGCCATCGATACCGACGACCTGCCGCCCGGGATGGCCGAGAAACTCACGGCGTTGACCGAGCACCTGGAGCCGTATCTGATGCCGGAGTACCTCATGGAGCATGCCGAGGAGGAGTACCGCCGGCAGGTCGACGAGCGCCCCATCTCGCCGCTGACGCTCACACTCGTCCGCGCCCTCGATCAGATTCCCGCGCAGTGGCTGGATGCGGCCTGCGTCCTCTACGAGATCGCCTCCCCCGCCCGGCTTCGCCGCGACCGGGCCAGGCAGCTCGCCCGCGTCCTGACGGGCGATCCCGAGGCAACCCTTCGAGTGCTCACCCGCCTCGACCACGACGGGCAGAGCCGGGCACTGCTGCGCGTCCTCCTACAAAACGGTGGGTGGACGGCGGTCGCGGCGGTCACGCGCCGGTTCGGCCGCGAGGACGGGGACGGCTACTTCTGGACCGAGAAACCGCCAGCCAGCCCGCTCGGTCGCTTGCGCGCAGCCTGCTTGGTCTTTGTCGGCCGGGCACTGGTACACGGACGACGCTCGCGCGCGGCCGTAGTGCCCGCCGAGCTGCGAACGGCGTTGAAAGGATTGCTCGATGACGCGTGACGCAGCCGCGCAGGGATCGCGTTCACCGACGGAGCGGGCGTGCGCCGGCGTTCTGAACAGCTCACAGCATCGTGTGGCGGCCGCGTCTCCGCTTGTTTGCACCGAGGCGGAGGTGACTTGAGCAGACAAGGTCCTGCTCGCGGCGTCGGCTGCGGCCGTGACGCGGGCGCACGGATCCACTTGGTATCGGACGCCGCGGAGAGGGCCGGTTCAGCGCGTTATAAGGAGGCGATCATGAGCTCCCAGGGGCGGGAAAGACTCTGGGCAGGAGCGAAGCGTCGATGCCGTCTGTCGCGTGAAGCGCTTCGCATGGCACAGGAACTGGGGCTCAATCCCCGTAGCCTGCTGCGTAACATTCCGTCGCCTCAAGAACCGTGGAAGGCACCGGTTGAGGCCTGGGTGCGCCGCATGTACGCAAAACGGCACCGCACCCGTCAGGGAGCCGCCGAGTCGTGATGAGCGGTGAAAACTGCCACTCTCATTGCGGATCGCTCCAAAGGCGGGCACAAGATCTAGCCATCCTGGTGCGTGCGCGACCTCGTGATCGACCATGAGCCAGCCCTTTAGCGTTGATGACTGTGTCGAGAACTGGCTTCGCAGTCTGGCTGCTGCCAGGCCGTTCGAAGCCATACCCTATCGGGGACTTGTGCGTTCCTACGTATCGCCGTACATTGGCTTGACGCCGATCGCAGAATTGTCGGACCGCATCTTTCTCGACTGGTACACGGACCTGGAGGCGCTTGGTGCCACACGCGAAGATGCGGAGACGGCACGGGATCTCGTGGCGGCCGCTCTTTCGAGGGCGGTCCGCGACGGAAACGCATGTGATGGTCAGGATATCCTGCCGCGCATTCCAGAGGCACTGAGCTTTCGCGCCCGTTGGGAACAGACGCTGCGAGTTGTTCGTAGACGGCATATCGACAGGCCCCGCCGCGCAAGCCACCCCCTCCGTGTAAAGATCCGGGTCTTCGGCCGCCGCATGCGCCATTTGCCCAAGGGGCAACTCGATCTGTTCCGGCCCGAATGAGAAGGCGCTCGATTCTCATCCCTTCAGCGTCGAAATCTCGCAAGACAAGCCTACTTGGTTCTCGAGGTTGACGCACCTCCGGGCCCCAGGTGGCGCGCAAGCGTGTCGAATTCAGTGGCCGCAGCCGGAAGGCATTCCACGTGACCGTGCCTGGGGCCGTTGTCCTGTCGACAAACCCAATCGGCTTAGGTTATAATCGTTTCGTGGCCACAGTCCATGCAGGTGGCGTTCGCTTTCGAGTCTACCCTCAAGATCATGGCCGCCGTCACGTGCACGGACTGTACGGCGGCGCCGTCGTGATCGTTGAGTTTCGGGCCGAGGGCACGGTGGCACTCGCCGATCGCGGATTGCATCTTGCCTGGTAATGTGAAACGGAGCGAGGTCCGGCGGGTCTTGGAGGCGGCCGCAGAGCACTTTGACCGACTCGCGGCCGCGTGGGAGGCGATGCACACATGACGATCCATCGCGTCGTCACGACGGATGCGGAGATCGATGCCGCCATGGGGCGCGCACGCGCGCACGAAAGCGTGCGCCCCCGCGCGGTCAGCGCATCCTATCGCGAGGCGGACGACAAACTGCTCGTCGCTTTGGCCTCCGGTCTTGAGCTCGCTATTCCCCGCACCCACCTGCAGGGGCTGGAACACGCACAGCCTGCCGACGTAGCGAGAGTCGAACTCGATGAGGCCGGGGCGGGGCTTCACTGGCCGTCCCTGAATGTCGATCACTACGTCCCAGGGCTGCTAGCCGGG
The DNA here is from genome assembly GCA_035622635.1 of bacterium. Classification (GTDB taxonomy): domain Bacteria; phylum Sysuimicrobiota; class Sysuimicrobiia; order Sysuimicrobiales; family Segetimicrobiaceae; genus JAJPIA01. Next base: position 4,286 of record DASPUZ010000137.1, read on the forward strand.
GTGTTCGGCACGCGCTGGTGGATGAGCGAGCTGGGGCGCAAGGGCGGGGCGGTCCGGAGCGCGGCCAAAGCCGCCGCGGCGCGTGCCAATGGCCGAAAGGGGGGTCGGCCCTCGCAGGCGCGGCCAGCCGTGACAGCGGCCCGCGCTGTTCGCGCCTCGCGACGGTCCGCACGGCAACCATCGCGACCGCGCCGGCGGCCCCGTTCCGCGGTGCACGATATGTAGGGGACAGTTGGTTCGGTCCTCGCCGACCCCGCACTCTCCGGCGGGTCACGCTACAACGGCGGCACAAAACGCGAGTGTACTATCTGCTCCTCGGTTGGCCCTACGAGGCACGAAGGGCCTCTGCGGAGCTCTGAGAAACGCCATCCCCGCCCCGCATCAGCTCTCCGCCGGATGGTGTGTACCTATGAAGGGGAGCGGTGGTGGGAAAGTCGCGTTGCAGGATCGGGCGCAGCCTATTCCTCTTCTTATTAATCGGAGCATAAAACATTTGACATTCGGGTGTGGAACTGCTATGCTGTGCGTGTGGAGGCGCACGACGCCCGGCATCTTTCCCCCGACGCGCTGGACACGTTGCGGCAGCGCGTCATGCGTGCCGTGACTGAAGGCATGTCCCAGGCGGAGGCGGCGCGCGTCTTTGGAGTCTCGCGGCAATCCGTCAATGCGTGGCAGCAGCGCTGGCGGGCAGGTGGCGCACGAGCATTGCGCTCACGCGCGCGAGGCCGGCCGCGGCAGATTCAGTTGGCGCCGTACCAGGCGGCGACCACGGTCCGCGTGATCACCGATCGCTGCCCGGACCAGGTGAAACTCCCCTTCGCGTTGTGGACGCGGGAAGCGGTGCGCGACTTGATCGCCCGCCGCTGGGGCGTGCGCCTGTCCGTGTGGACAGTCGGGCGGTATTTGCGGCACTGGGGGTTCACCCCGCAGAAGCCGCTGCGCCGTGCATATGAACGGGATCCGGAGGCGACGCGTCGCTGGGTGCAGGAGGAGTATCCGCGGATACGGGCGCTCGCGCGGCAGCATGGCGCCACGCTCTTTTGGGGCGATGAGATGGGGATGCGCTCCGAACACCAAGCCGGACGCTCCTGGGGGCGCCGTGGGGAGACGCCAGTGGTGCCGGGTACGGGAAAATGGCTTCGGTGCAACCTCCTCTCCGTGATTACCAACCGCGGCCGGTTGGCGTTCATGGTGTTCAAGGGACGGTTCACGTCGGTCGTCTTCATCCGATTCCTGCGCCGCGTGTTGCGGCACACGCCGCGGCCGATCTTCCTCATCGTGGATGAACATCCGGTGCACCGCAGCGGCGCGGTCAAGCAGTGGGTGGCGCGCCAGGGGGCGCGGCTCCGACTGTTCTTTCTGCCCGGCTACAGTCCGGACCTCAATCCGGACGAGTACCTCAACAACGACGTCAAGGCCAACGCGGTGGGGCGGCAACGCCCTCACACCGAAGGCGAGTTGATCGCCAACGTGCGCGGGTATCTCTGGAGCACGCAGCGGCAACCGAAGAAGGTCCGCCGTTACTTCCATCATCCAAGCGTTCGTTACGCGGCGGGCATGTCAAACATTATCCGCTCTGCCTAATAACTATTCGGGTCGAGATCCAGAAGCCTCCTGCCGAGGCACGGGGCGCCGGGCGGACAGGTCGTGATTGACGCTGCCACGAACGTACCACGGGGTGTCCGCGTTCGGCGCCGCAGCCCGGCGCCGCCTCCGCCTGGGACGACTTCTCGACGGCGGACGTCCCCGACAACTGGCTGGCCAGCCTGCCCTACCTCCGGACGTTCACCGCGGAGCGATTCGCCTACCGCAACCTCGTGAACGGCATGCCTGTCGAGACGGCCGCCGAGTACCGGAATCCCTGTCGCGAATGGATCGGCGCGCTGATTCGCGCCGACGGCTATGGGTATGTCAGCCCGGGCGCCCCCGAAACGGCTGCCCGTCTCGCATACCGAGACGCGGTCCTGTCGCACCGAAAGAACGGCATCTACGGCGCGATGTTTGTCGCAGCCATGATCGCGGCGGGGTTCATCGTTCACGACGTCCACGAGTTGATCCGCCTCGGGCTACGCAAAATCCCGCAGCGGTCTCGGCTGGCGTCGGCCGTCCGCGCCACGCTGCACGCGGCCCGATAGCATGCCACCTGGGAGGCCGCGTGGGATGCGCTCGCGCCAGAACACGCGCGCTTCCATTTTTCCACACCATCAACAACACGGTCTCGATCTTGCTCGGGTTACTCTATGGCCGGGGTGATTTCGAGCGGGCCATCACGATCACCGTGATGTGCGGGTACGACACTGATTCCGCGGGCGCCACTGCCGGGTCGATCGCCGGGCTCCTGCTGGGCCGCACGAGGCTTCCGGAGAAGTGGATCGCTCCGCTGACGGACACCCTCCCGACCGCGGCCGCGCCTAGATCGCCGGAGCGCTTCTCGGATCTGATCGTCCGGACGACTCGGATCGCGCGACGGAGCCTGGACGGGTCACCCTCGTGAGGTTGGTGAAGTCGGACGCAGGCCGGCGACGACTCGCCCGACCTACACCATCACGAGGACCGCACCGCGCGGGAGTCCCGCCTCAACACGCCGGGGTCCGGGCGCGTTTCGCAGACCGGACCTATCGGAGAACGCGACGCGCGTCACGGATGGGCCTCGCCATGACGCGCGCCAGCCGGACGGTCCGCCAGCGCTCGAAGCAGCGCCGTCTCCGCGTGAATCGCCGTGGTGTCGTAGAGGGGAACCGCGCTGTCCTCCGGCCGCACGAGGAGCATGATCTCGGTGCATCCCAATATAGAGCATATTCTGGCTCAAATTTGCCAAAGTACAGTAAGTGAACTTGACCTCCTCGCAAGATACGGCTTTCCGGATGCCAACGTTGACGCGAGTCCCGCCGTTCACCAGTTACGCAATGACAGAAGCTCACCTGAGACAACTTCTTCGGTCGTCGCTCCGAGCTGTTCCGTGGACTCGGTCAGTGCTATCCCAGACGCCCAGTCGAAAACGAGGCCAAGCACCGAATGATCATCGCCTTCCTGCAACCCGCTCCGTAGCCGCCTTAACCTGCCTAACCTGATCATCGTGGGACGTTTCGAGGTGGTGGGTTGCAGAGGACTGGCCTCCCAGCTGACGCCCCTTCGAGGACTCGGATGAACTCGCCGCGACCCAGGAATACATAGACGCTCGGATCGCTTGCGCGACCTCAACGGATGAGCGCCTGAATTCCCCAAAGATACTCCTCACCTGAGGCCACGTGCGGAAACGCTTGTCCTGCAAGGATTTGGTGGAGACGAGGAGATTCGAACTCCCGACCTCCTGAGTGCGATTCAGGCGCTCTCCCAACTGAGCTACGTCCCCACGCGTTGCTCGCACCTCGTGTCACGCCCCACCGCACCCGGGACGTCGCTTCGCCGGAGCGGCGAAGCCAACGTGATTATATCGGACCTATACACCTGTCGCAACAAGTCGTCGCCCCTGCGATCCGGCGGCCAGCGCTCCTCGATCAATCAGACAAGGACTCGCCTCGCCCAGGTCTGGAATGGTTCCGCTTGCCGCGCCTTCACCCCAGTTCGATCTCGCCTGGACGCGCATGGATCCTCGCTCCTTCATTTCAGCAGCGCTCCTAGCGCCGTCTCGAGATCGGGGAAACGAAACGTGTATCCCGACTCGATAAGCCGGCCCGGCATCACACGGGCGCTGGCGAGCAACCCCTCGTCCGCGAGCCCGCCAAACGCCAATCGCAACAGCGCGGCTGGGACTGGAAACGCCGTCAGACGCCGCACCGCGCGCCCCAAGGCGCGTGTAAACTCGCGGTTGGTCACGGGATTCGGAGCCACGAGGTTGACGGGACCGGCGGACTCGCCATGAGTCAAAAGATGCCGGATGGCAGCGACTGCGTCGGCGAGAGTAATCCAGCTCATGTATTGGCGCCCGCTCCCGATCACGCCGCCCAGGCCGAGCCGGAACAGCGGGAGCACCCGGGGGAGCATTCCGCCATCCAACGACAGCACCGTGCCCGTTCGAAGGTGAACCACCCGGATCCCGGCGGCGCGTGCAGGCGATGCGGCCGCTTCCCACTCCCGACAAAGATCCGCCAGAAATCCGGTCCCCGGACCGCTGACCTCGTATAACACCTCATCGCCGCGATCGCCGTAGTATCCAACGGCCGAGGCGCAGACCAATACGCGCGGCGGCCGCGGGATGCTCGCAAGGGCTCGGGCGAGGATCGCCGTGCCCTTGATACGGCTGCGCCTGATCCGGTTCTTGCGCTCAGCGGTCCATCGCCTGGCAGCGATATTCTCACCCGCAAGATGGACCACCGCGTCGATGCCGTCGAGACGAGGAGTATCGATCCTATCCGCCTCCGGATCCCAGACCACGCCGCCAGCGGCCGGGGCGACTCCCGGCCGAGTCAGCGGGACGACCATCTCCCCTGCCGCCAGGAGGTGTCGGACGAGCGCAGATCCGATCAACCCGTGGGATCCTGAAACGAGGATCGTGCTCATGGTTAGACGCGCCTCCCTCCGATATGATAACGTCGGCTTCATCGAGGCTAGCCAGCCGCCGGCAACCGCCACACGACAAGAGGAGGAACCGGATCCCGTGACCGAGGCGACATTATGACTTCGCGACTCGACGTGCGCACCCTCTCCGCCTATCTCGAAAGCGTGCTGCCGCCTCGCCACAAAGTCCTCCAGGAGATGGAGGCGCGCGCCCGCGCGAACGGCTTTCCAATCGTAGGGCCCGCGGTTGGACATCTTCTTTATGTGCTGACCCGACTCGGCGGCGCCCGTCGGGTCTTCGAACTTGGATCCGGGTTCGGGTACTCCACGGCATGGCTTGCGATGGGCGTCCGGGACAACGGCGGCGGTGAGGTCACCCACGTGGTGTGGGACAAAGCGCTGTCCAACGACGCTCGCGCCTACCTGCGGCGGCTCGGGCTGGATGAGCTGGTCCGTTACCGCGTGGGTGAAGCGATCGCTGAGCTGCGCCGCGCGCGTGGCCGGTTCGACATCATTTTCAACGATATCGAGAAGGACGGCTACCCTGCATCGTTTCCGGTGATCAAGGCGCGGCTGGCGTCGGGCGGCCTCTTGATCGTCGACAACATGGTGTGGTCCGGACGGATATTGGACACCGCCGCGAACGACGCCGAGGTGCGGGGCATCCGCAAACTCACGCGAATCGTATTTTCGGACGCGCAGTTTTCCGCGGTCATCGTGCCGCTGAGGGACGGCGTGCTGCTCGCGCGCAAGCGGTAGCGCGTCGGCCCCTGACGCCTGGTCGCCGCGTCAATCACGCACGGCTCGACGGCACGGTATAATTGGACATCTGTTTTGCTAACGCTGATCATGCGCAGCCAACGCTTCTGGCAGTACGTTCGACGGCACGGGCGGGCCTACCTGATCGGGTACGCGGCCTCGGCCTTTGCCGTGGCGATGGCGCAGTCATCGCCCTGGGTGCTACGGGCGGCGATCGACACCATTCAGCGCGGCCAAGCCGGCGAACGGCTCGCCGCGCTCGCCGGGATCCTGATCCTGCTCGCACTCGCCGAGGCGGCGGCGACGTACGTGATGCGCACGCAGATCCTGAGTGTAGCGTACCGCATCGAGTCCGACCTGCGGCACGACTACTTCGTTCACCTGCAGGGAATGTCGATGAGGTTCTTTCAGCGCACCCCGGTCGGCGACCTGATGGCCCGCGCCGTCAACGACATCCGGGCCGTCCAACGGCTCGCCGGTGTCGGATTGATGCGTTCGGTGCAGACCACGATCATGCTCGCCGCGTCGATCGCGGGCATGCTGACGTTGAACGTCGGCCTCACGCTCTTAATGCTCCTGGTCCTTCCCCTGACCACGCTGCTGTTTCTTTTGCTCGGTCGCGAGATCCACCGGCGCTTCGATCAGGTGCAGGCCCAGTTCGCCTCCCTCTCCACGCGCGCGCAGGAGAACCTGAGCGGCATCCGCGTGGTCAAGGCGTTCGCGCAAGAGGCGGCGGAGGGCGTCCGGTTCAAGAGGGAGGTCGACGCCGTCGTTCGCGTCAACATGCGGCTCGCCAGGGTGCAGGGCGTCCTGTGGCCGGCGATCGGCGTGGTCGTCGGACTCGCGTCCGTCATCCTGTTGTGGCAGGGCGGAGACCTTGTGATCCGTGGACACCTGACCCTGGGACAGATGGTCCAGTTCTCGTATTACCTGGCGCGCCTGACCTTCCCCATGATCGCGCTCGGCTGGATTACGAGTCTCTGGCAGCAGGGGCGCGCGTCAATGCTCCGACTGGATGAGATCTTTCGCGTGGCGCCGGAGGTCAGCGACCCGGCCGACCCGATTGTCCTCACCGCCCCGCGCGGAGAGATCGAGTTTCGAAACGTGACCGTCGCCTTCGACGGAACGACGGTGCTCCGCGACCTATCGCTCATCGTTCCCCCGGGACGCACCGTGGCGCTTGTCGGCCCGACCGGGGCCGGCAAGAGCGCCCTCGTCGGGTTGGTGCCCCGGCTCTACGATCCCGTGCACGGCCACGTGCTCGTGGATGGTCATGATGTTCGTACGCTGTCGCTTCTCTCCCTGCGTCGTGCCATCGCCCTAGTTCCCCAGGAAACGTTCCTTTTTTCCGACACGTTGTACGAGAATATCTGGCTCGGCCGCGACGGCGGCCCAGGGGCCGAGGGCCCGCAGGACGGGGAAAGCGGTCTCGTCGCCGATGCCGCGGCCATATCGCAGCTCGCGCCGGACGTGGAGGGATTCCCACTCAAGTACAGCACGGTCGTGGGCGAGCGCGGCGTGACGCTGTCCGGGGGACAGCGCCAGCGTACGGCGCTGGCACGGGCAGTCATCCGGGACCCCCGCATTCTAATCCTCGATGACGCCCTGAGCAGCGTGGACACGGACACCGAACGCAGGATTCTCGAGCATCTCCGTGCGGTGGCGGCCTCGCGGACCTGTCTTGTCATCGCTCACCGCATCTCGACGATCAAGGATGCCGATTGGATCGTCGTGTTGCGCGACGGACGAATCTCCGAGCAGGGCACTCACGATGCGCTCCTGGCCATGGGCGGTCTCTACGCGACGCTCTACGAGCAGCAGCGGCTTCGGGACGAACTCGAAGCCACGGACGTTGAGGCGGCTGCGCCCGACCTCTCACCCCACGCGGCGGAGGCGCCCCGAGCATGAACGTCATCGTCGACGAAGACCAGATTCTCGGCCGCGCCTACGATGCCCGCCTCATGGGACGGCTGCTGCGCTACGTCCGTCCGTATCGTCGCGTCGTCGCCTGGGCGATCGCGTTCCTGCTGGCCGCCTCCGCATCCGACCTGGCGGGCCCTTTGCTGTATCGCATCGCGATCGATCGGTACATCGCGCCGCACACCGCCGGGACGCAGGCGCCGGGCCCCGCGGCGGACATCCGGGGCCTCGCTGGAATCGCCGCCCTCTACCTCGCGATTCTGGGCGCGGGCTTCGCGGCCCGATGGCTCCAGAGCAACCTCATGCAGTACGTCGGCCAGCGCGTGATGGCAGACCTCCGCGTCGAGATGTTCGACCACCTGCAGACGCTTTCGATGGGCTTCTTCTCCCGGACCCCGATCGGCCGGCTGGTCACGCGCTTGACCAACGACGTGGACGCCCTCAACGAACTCATCACGTCGGGCGTCGTCGCAATCTTCGGCGACATCGCCACACTGGTCGGCATTACCGCCATCATGCTCTGGATGGACTGGCGGCTTGCGCTGGCGGCGTTCACCGTGCTGCCGCTGGTGTACCTTGTGACCGAACGGTTCCGCCAACGGTCGCGCGGGGCCTATCGGGCCGTGCGAACGCGACTCGCCCGCCTGAACGCGTTTCTCAATGAACACGTGATGGGGATGACCGTCACGCAACTGTTCAACCAGCAGCGCCGGAGCCTGCGGTGCTTCGGCGAACTGAACTCGGACCTGCTCGACGCGAACTTGGACTCGACGTGGAACTTCTCCCAGTTCTACCCGGCGATTCAGTTGCTCGGCGCCATCGGCATCGCGGTCCTGCTCTGGTATGGCGGAGGTCAAACCGTCCGCCACATGACCACGCTCGGCGTGCTGGTCGCGACGATCCAGTACGCGGAGCGGTTCTTCGATCCGCTCCGGGACCTCTCGGAGAAGTTCAACATCCTGCAGGCCGCGATGGCCTCGTCGGAGCGAATCTTCCGCGTGCTCGACGAGCCGGTCACCGTCCAGGACCCGCTGCGGCCGGCCGCGCTCCCCCGCGCCAGAGGCCGGATCGAGTTCCGGAACGTCTGGTTCGCGTACGATACGGATGAGCCGTGGGCGCTCCGAGACGTGACGTTCGCCCTCGAGCCCGGGGAGGCCGTCGCTCTTGTCGGCCACACCGGCGCCGGCAAGACCTCAATCCTCAACCTCCTGACCCGGTTCTACGACCCGCAGCGAGGCCAGGTGCTGATCGACGGGGTGGACGTCCGCGAGGTCCGCCAGCAGGAATTGCGGCGGCGTATCGGCCTGGTGCTGCAGGACGTGTTCTTGTTCGCGGGGACGGTCGAAAGCAACATCCGCCTGGGGAACCCCGATCTGACCGTGGAGGAGGTGCGCCGCGCCGCCGAGCGCGTTGGGGCCCACCGCTTCATCGAAGCGCTTCCCGGCGGGTACGCCGCCGAGCTGAAAGAAAGGGGCGCCGGGCTCTCGGGCGGCCAGAAGCAATTGATCGCGCTCGCGCGCGCGCTCGCCGCGAACCCCGAGATCCTACTCGTCCTCGATGAAGCGACGAGCAGCGTGGACACCGAGACGGAAACGTTGATCCGGGACGCGATGGCCACCGTCCTGCGCGGCCGAACCTCGATCACGATCGCACACCGGCTCTCGACGGTCCAGCACGCTGATCGCATCCTGGTCGTGCACCGGGGTCGGATCGTGGAGGAGGGCCGGCACTCCGACCTGCTGCGGCGCAACGGCATCTACGCGAAGCTGTACCGCCTTCAGTTCGAGGCGCAGGAACGCGGCTTCCGGTGAACTCACAGGGGTGCCGGTATGACCGGCACCCCCGCTACGATCGTCGATCGCCGCAACCCGTCCCGCGGCTACCGCACCCCGCTGGCGGTCCAGCGGAACGGGTAGAAGTCGTACGCTCCGTCGGGATCGGCCAGCACGTTCTCCATCCGGCGCGAGATCGCAGTACGCGCGTTGGGATAGTACAGCACCAGGACCGGCACCTGATCGGCAAACATCACCTGGAACTGGTCGTAGATCTGCTTGCGTTTTGCCGGATCGGACGCCGTCGTGCCGGCGTCGAGGAGCTTGTCCATGTCGGGCATCGACAGGAATGAGAAATTGTACTGCCCGCCGGTCCGGTACTGCGACGACACGTCCGGGTCTGTCGGCCCGGCCCATCCGATCAGCATCAGGTCATAGTCGCCTTTCTTGGCCGCCGCGATCAGCGTCGGGAAATCCGACTTCTGGATCTGTGTCTTGATGCCCACGGCCGCGAGGTTCTCCGCGATGATGTCCGCCGACCGCTCGCGGATCGTGTTCCCCACGGGGACCCGCAGCAGCAGCGTCCGGTTTCCGTCCCAGCCCGCCTCCCGCAGCAGATCCTTCGCCTTCGCGGGATCGTAGGGCCACGGCTTGACCGTCTTGTTGAAATACGGGTTTGCGGGCGGGATCGGACCGTCGGCGATCACACCCTCGCCGCGCAGCAGCTGGGACACCATCAATTGCCGGTCGATCGCCTCGGCCATCGCCTGCCGGACGCGCTTGTCCTGCAGATACGTCTTCTGGAAATTGAACAGCATGTACTGGTATCCCGGTGCCGGGAACGATGCTGCGTTCACGTTCGGCATCGCCTTGACGGTGGCCCAGTCCTCGATCGGCACCTCGCCGATCGAGAACCCCGCGGTGACGTCCAAATCCCCGTGCTGGAGCTGAGCGACCATCGACGCAGGCGGGGTAATCCGGATGAACACGCGCCGGACTTTGGGGACCCCGAGATGGTAGGCGTCGTTCGCGGCGAGCTCGATATACTCGTCGGTCTGATACTGCACGAACTTGTACGGGCCGTCGCCCACCATCGGTCGCTGGAAGAACGGCGACTTCGAGAACTGGTCGGGCGGCGTGTCCGCGAGCACATGCTTCGGGAGAATGTACACGTTGTAGCCGAAAAGCTCGAGGAACATCTGCGGGTCCACCGGAACCCGGGTCTTGACCTCCACCGTGCGGTCATTCACGGCGCGGATCCCGATCGTCCCTCCCGCCGTCCGCTTGCCGCGCGCGTCGAGCCCGGCGATCGGCGCAATGTCGGCGCCACGATTGGTCTCGGTCTTCGGATCGCTGATGGTCATGACCGTGTACACGACGTCATCCGCCGTCACCGGCTTGCCGTCGTGCCACGCAGCCTTGGGATTGAGCGTGAACGTAAACGTCTGGTGATCCGACGACACGCTCCACCGCTCGGCGAGGTCAGGAGAAAACACCAACTTGTTGTTCTCGAGCCGGGCGACGACCAGCGAATCGAACATGAACCGGATGGCGTAGAGCCCGTACGAGCTGTCCGTGTTGATCGGGTTGAAGTTGTTCGGTGGACTCCACATCCCCGTCACCGCCACCAAGGACGAGGCGGGTCCGGCCGCCCGGACGGGCGACAACGGCAGGAGCAAGCTCGCGACAATCAAGAGCACCACGGTCCAGCGAACATGCATCGGCGATACCCCCTCCCAAACTCCGCGCGGTGATTCGAGGGCCGCGCGGTCCACTCCTCCGGCCTCACCGTCAGACGCAACGACACGAAGCGCCCCCCCCGGTGTCACAAGCGCAGACTGGGATCGAGCGCGTCCCGCAACCCGTCGCCCACGAAGTTGATCGCCAGCACGGCGATGAGAATCATCATACCCGGCGGCACCCACAGCCACGGCATCTGCTGGAGGACCGTCAGGGACTGCGCGTCGGTGAGCATGTTGCCCCACGAGGGCGTCGGCGGCTGCACGCCGAGGCCGAGGAACGAGAGGGACGCTTCGGTCAGGATCGCGTTCGCCGTGCCGAACGTGGCGGCAACGAGAACGGGCGCCATGGCGTTCGGCAGCACGTGGTGGACGACGACTCGCGCATCCGATCCCCCGGCGGCTCGCGCGGCCTGCACGAATTCCTGGCCTCGCAGGGACAGAAACTGCCCGCGGACGAGCCGGCTCACGATCGGCCATCCGAGCGCGCCGAGCACGATGATGATATTCGCGAGGCTCGGCCGTCCGAAAATCGTGACGGCGAACAGGATGATGATGAGCGGAGGGAACGACAGTACGATGTCGGTCAGCCGGCTGAGCACGGCATCGGTGGCTCCGCCGTGATACCCGGCGAGCGCGCCGACCAGCGTCCCGATCACCACGTAGATCGAGACGGCAAGCAGGCCGACGGTGAGGGAGACCCGTCCGCCGTAGAACAAACGGCTGAGCACATCGCGCCCCACGCTGTCGGTCCCGAGGGGGTGCACCGTCGAGGGCGCCGCCTGGAAATGTGCCGGATCGATGGCCGTGGGGCCCTGCGGCGCGAGCAGCGGGGCGGACACGGCGAGGCTTGCAATCGCCGCGAGCGCGATGAGCCCGACGACGGCCAGCCGGTGGCGCAGGAATCGCCGTCCGGCGATCGTCCAGAACGACGCCCCATGAGGCGCCCGGGTCGCCGCGACCGCCGGAACGGTGGCCGTCAGTTCTTGACTCCCGGCGGCGCCGGCGCCGCCCTGCGCCCGTCTCGCCCGCCCGCGTGGCCGCCCCATCAGTCGTACCGGATCCGGGGATCGATGAGCGAGTACGTGAGGTCCGCGAGCAAATTGCCGACCGTCACGAGCACGGCCGCCGTGAGAGTGATGCCCATCAGCACCGGGTAGTCACGCTGGCCGATCGCCTCAATGGTCAACCGCCCCATCCCCGGCCACTCGAAGACCTGCTCCGTGATCACGGCGCCCGCGAGCAGCGCCGGCACCTGGAGTCCCGCGAGCGTCACCACCGGCAGCAACGCATTGCGGAGCGCGTGGCGGCGCAACACGACGCCGTGGGCGAGGCCTTTGGCTCGCGCCGTGCGCACGAATTCCTGGCCGAGCACCTCCAGCATGCTGGACCGGACGTACCGCGTCAGCGCGCCGACGCCGGCGGCCGCGAGCACGACCGCCGGCAGTACCAGGTGAGAGGCCTCGTCGAGAAATCCGCCGCCGCCGAGCGTGATCGTCCCGCCGGTCGGCAGCCACCGCAGCCGCAGCGCGAAGACGTAGATGCCGAGCAGCCCGAGGAAGAACGTCGGCAGGCTGATGCCCAAGAACGCGAGCAGCGTCGCGGCATAGTCCACCCAGGTGTACCGACGCGTGGCTGCCAGCACGCCCGCGGGAACGGCGATCAGATACGACAGCACGAGCGCGCTGAGCGTCAGCGTCAACGTCGGCACAAGCCGCTCGCCGATCCGGGCCGCGACGGGCACACCGCTCGAAAACGAGTACCCGAGGTTCCCGTGGCCCATCTCCTCGAGCCACTTGACGTAGCGCACGTAGATGGGCTGGTCCAGCCCGAGCGCGTGCCGCTTCACCTCAACGTCGGCCTGGCTCATGTTGGGATCGATCAGTGCCTGCACCGGGTCGCCCGGCGTGAGCGACATGATCAGGTAGCTCATTGCCGTGACCCCGAGCAGGACCGGAATCGTGATCAGCAACCGGCGGATGAGGTAGCGTCCCATGGCGAGGAAGCGGTGGACCTGGCGGCCGTCCCGGGGTTATCCGCCCGCGAATTCGTAGAAGAATCGGGCGACCGACCGCTCGAACAGACGCATCCCCTCGATCGTGGCGTACTCGTTTGGGCTGTGGGGACGTCCCCCGTGCCCGAGCCCGCCGGCGGCGAACGGTTGGCCGAGCGTCCGGCCGAACAGATAGAACGGCGCGGATCCCGCGAGGTGCGGCCACACCTCGGGCTCGTAACCGAGTCCTCGGATCGAGCGCAGCAGCGCCTGCACGACCGGCTCGTTGACGCTGGTCTTGGCCGGGGGGTACCCCTCGTAGAAGTGCACCTGGATGTCCTCGCGACCGAGCCGCGCCAGGTGGGCGCGAATCCGCGCGCGCAGAGGCTCCAGCTCCATGTTCGGCACCAGGCGCACGTCCATCTTGACCTTGACCTCGTGCGGCAGCAGGGTTTTCATTCCCGGGCCGGTGTACCCGCCCCAGATCCCGTCGATGTTCAGCGTCGGATCGTAGAGGTAGTGGCGAAGAAGGGCCGCTCGGTCCTCCGGATACTTGAAGCACTCCGCGTCCCAGTTCCACAGTTCCGTGGCAGGGTCGAACGTCTCGACCAGCTTCTCGAGGAGCGCCTCGTCCTCCGCGCTCGGGGGCACGACGTCGTCGCGCATCCCGGCCACCTGGATCTGCTCGTCGTCGGTCATCATCGTCGCGAGCGCGCGCACCAAGCGCCACGCGGGGCTCCCGATCCACACGGCGTTGCTGCCGTGCACGCCGCGGGTCCGCGGACCGCCCCAGGCCCCACCGCGACAGGTGACTTCGAAGTACTGGATCCCTTTCACGCCAAGCCAGAGCACCGGCTTGCCGCCGCGCTCCTGGCAGTAGAACGCGAAGTACGTAGCGTCGGCCTTGAGCCGGTCCCGGTAGGCGTCGATGAACCCGGGAAGGTTTCGGCTCCCAAGCTCCTCTTCGCCCTCGATGACGAACTTCACGTTGACGGGAAGTGTCCCGTCGACGTGCTGGATCGTCTCGAGCACGTTGAACATGCCCGCAAGTGGGCCCTTCGTGTTGTAGACGCCCCGGGCCACGATGCTCGGCCCGAGCTCGGGGAGGGTCACCGTCTCTCCGGCGAACGGCGGCACCATCCACTGCTCGCCCTCCACCGGCTGGACGTCGTACATGCCGTAGAGCAGCAGCGTCTTCGGCCGGCCGGCGTCGATCGCCCCGTAGACGACTGGCCAGCCAGGCGTCGGCACGATCTCGGCGCCTCCGCCGAGCCGGATGATCGTGTCCCGCAGCATCTCCGCCATCCCCTGCATCCCGGTGCCCTCACCGCTGATGCTGGGCTGGCGCACGAACGCGCGGACACGCTCCAGGTGATCTTCGAATTCTGCGTCGAGCCGGGAGAAGATCCGTTCGTTGTCCATCACACCCTCCTTGAAACAAGCCGGGCCGTCGAGTCCGCTACGACGTTCCCGACGGCGGTTCCTCCACCGCGCCCGCGTCAGCGCAACAGGCGCGACCGCCGCCGATCCGCGTACACGCGTCCCCCGGTCTGGCACGTTGGGCAGTAGTACGTCTCCCGCTCCTCGTAGTAGATCACCGCAATGGGGGTGCCGCAGCGGGGACACGGCTCCTTCCCGTGCCGGTGCACCGCAAGCAGGCGCACCGGCTCCTTCATCGGCAGGGCGTCGCCAAGCCCATCGCGATGCGCGGCGACCGCGCGAGACAGCGTCCCCGTCATGGCCGCGTGCAGACGCCCGACGGCCTCCGGTTCGAGCCGATCCGCCAGCGCCTGCGGGGAAAGGCGAGCCGCCCACAGGATCTCGTCGGCATAGGCGTTCCCGATGCCGACCACGAAGCGCTGCGTCGTCAAGAAGAGTTTGAGGCGCACGTGCGCGCCTCGCGTCATGCCCGCCAGCGCCTCAGGGGTGAATGCGTCCGACAGCGGCTCCGCGCCGAGCCCGGCGAGCGGACCGGCTTCCTCTTCGCCCTGCCGGCACAGCCACAGAGCCGCCCGCTTCTTCGGTCCCATCTCGACCAGTCGCAGTTCCCTTCCGTCGTCCAGCGCGAGCACGAGCGCGAGATCGCGCCCGACACCAGCCGCCGGCCTGCGCCCCTCCCCGTCCCTGGAGGCGAACCGAAGGCGCCCGTTACGCATCAGGTGCACCGCGAGGACGAACCCTGGGGCGAGATCCAGAAGGAGGTACTTTCCCCGCCGCCGCACGCCGGTGATGCGGGCACCGCGGACCACGCCGATCGGCGGGTCGACGGTCTTGAGCAACGACACGCCCCGGACGATCACGTCCTCGATCACTCGGCCCCGCACCTGGCGCTCGAGGTTTTCCGCCAGGACGGTTAGAAACGGAAGCTCCGGCATCCCACACCGTCCGTCAGGTCACCGCGCACAAGGGAAATGCGCCCCGGCCGGAGCATGCTCCTCCACCCCGCCGACGGCACACCCGCCCTCACCCCGGTTTCCCGGTCGTGAGGTCGCGGGCGCGCGAGGCGGCACCGGCGGCCTCGCGGGCACGCAGCAGAACCGCCGGGACGATGCCGGCCAGGGCGATCGCGAGGCCGACGCTCCACACCAGCCGAAAACT
Source organism: bacterium (assembly GCA_035622635.1). Lineage (GTDB taxonomy): Bacteria > Sysuimicrobiota > Sysuimicrobiia > Sysuimicrobiales > Segetimicrobiaceae > JAJPIA01. The sequence continues at coordinate 19,564 of DASPUZ010000137.1, forward strand.
GCCCGTCGCGTCGAGCAGGGCACCAAAGAGGACGCCCGAGATGGTGGAAGCGACCTGGCTCACGGCGAGATTGAGCGAGATCGCGACGCCGGCGCGGTGCACACCGAACACGTCTGTCGTCATCGTGGTCAGAATCGGCAGCGTAAGCGCCATGCCGAGCCCGGCGATCACGGCGCTTGTGACCACGCCCGCCGCGCTGTGGACCGCGACGAGGATCGTGAAGGCAAGCGCCATCGTGGCGACACCGGCGATCACGACCGAAGCGCGCGCCCCGAGGCGATCGGAGAGTACGCCGGTCGCCGGGGACGCCACCGCGAGGCCGACATTGATCAACGCAGCGACGCCGCCCGCAGCCGCGCTGGAGAAGCGGAACTCATTCTGGAGGTACGTCGGCACCCACGCGGTGATGCCATAGACGCTGAACAGCGCGAGCGCGTTGCACGACACAATGTAGAGGAAGAAGCGGTCACGCACGATGCCGCCCACCTGCTGCACCATGGTCCCGGCAACGGGGCCGCGTGCCGCGGCGCCGGGAAGGCACGAGGCCGCATAGATGCACGTCGCGCCCGTCGCGGCCGTCAACGCCAGGAACGCCGGCCACAGCCCGGTCACCTCATCGAGCAGCGGCAATCCCAGCAACCCGGCGATCGCACCGGCGCCGGCGCCTGACTGCAGAAGCCCCATCGCCGTGCCCCGGCTCGGCGCCACGCCGAGCAGTTGCTTGACGGTGGAGGAGTACAAGGCGGCGCCGCTGATCCCCATCAGAAAACGGAGCAACATCGCGAGCCAGTACTGTCTGGTCAACGCAAAACAGCCGGACGTCACGGTCATCAGCGCGAGGCCGGCCACGGTCACGCTCCTCGTGGACAGATTGTCCGCGGCCAGCCCCATCGGGATTTGGGCCATCACGTACCCGAGCAGGTATGCCGAGAGCAGCGCGCCGACTCCCGCGTACTCGACGTGGTAAGGAACCCGCAGGCGGTCGAAGAATGGGACGACGTCGATCCGCTGGGCGTTGGCGATCACAAAAACAGCCCATCCTGCGCCCAGCGCGGCGATGTTCAACCGGCGCGGCTCCCTGGCCGTGATCACGGGATCACGGATCGCGCGCCGGTTGGCCGGAAGGTTCGCATCTGTCTGCGCATGCGCTTTCCTATTGATTTCGCGCGGGCGCCGGACTCTCCCGTCTTGGTAGGTCGGGTCGAGCGCAGGGGACGGGCACCCTGCGGAATCTCGATGACCGCCGTCGAAACAGCCGGGGCGGGCCAAGGCCTTGATCGGGGCGACGAGGAGGAACGGACGTGACGACGGTGGGCAGCGGGAGCTACGTCTTCGAGGTGGTCGAGCAGTGGGGCGTCCTGCCCGAGGGCTGGTCGTTCAAGGAAGTCTCAGGTGTCGGCGTCGACCGCCTGGATCGTGTGTACGTGTTCAGCCGGGGCGCGCACCCGGTGACGGTCTTCGATCGCAACGGCAAGTTCCTCACATCGTGGGGCGAGGGGCTCTTCACGCGTCCTCACGCCGTCACGATGGGACCGGGCGACACCATCTATCTCGCGGACGACGGCGACCACACCATCCGCAAGTGTACGCTCGACGGCCGCGTCCTCCTCACAATCGGAGTCCCTGGGCAGCCTGCACCAAAGCACAGTGGACGCCCGTTCAATCGCTGTACGCACGTCGCCGTGTCGCGTGACGGAGCGCTCTACATCTCGGACGGCTACGGCAACTCGCGGATCCACAAGTTCTCCGCAGAGGGACAACTGCAGCACTCATGGGGCGAACCGGGGACCGATCCAGGCCAGTTCAACCTCCCCCACGCCGTGTGCATAGATCGGGAGGGGTTGCTGTACGTCGCGGACCGCGAGAACCACCGCGTACAGATCTTTGACGGCGACGGGCGGTATCAGGGCCAGTGGAACAATATGTACCGGCCCTGCGGATTGTTCATCGATACGCGCGATCCCGCGGGAGACCGTATCTACGTCGGAGAGCTGTGTCCCAGCCTGGCGGTGAGCGAGGGCGTGGCGAACCTCGGCGCGCGCGTCAACATCTACACGACCGGCCAGCAGCTACTCGCGCGGCTGGGCGACCGCTTCCCGGGGAGCGACCCCGGTCAATTCGTCGCGCCTCACACGATCGCCGTGGATTCCCACGGCGACGCTTACGTTGGGGAAGTCTCTTGGACCATCCGCGGGCAGTTCATGACTCCGCCCCGTGAGCTCCGCTGCTTGTCCAAGCTCCGGCGGTGCGTACCGACAACGCCTTCGCGGGCCTGAACCGGGGAGGCGTCGCCGCCTCGATTATGGGGGACCGGCGCCTCGGGGGTCTTCATGAGTACCCGCCGAGCGGAGAAAGATGCGGTTACGGCACCAATGTGGCCGCAAAGCCGAGTTGCTGCAGGCTCTGTGCCAGGCGCTCCGCGGTCGACCGATCGAGATATCCGCCGACCCACACGCGATACGGCGCGTCTTGTGTCACCGCGGTCGAATACCCTCGCTGCTGCAGACGACGCGCCAGTTGGTCGGCCTCCGGACGCACGTCGAAGCTCCCAACCTGCACATGGAATCGCTCTGGACTCGGCGCCGGAGATGCGGTTCCTGAGGTCGGAGGTGGTGTCCCGGATGCCTCCGGGCCGGACGGCGGCGCAGTGGGTACCGTCACTCCCCCTGACACTACTCCCGTGGACGTTGAATCGCCGGACGCCTGAGGCGCCGCCGCGCCGGAAGACGTTGACGCCGACGAACCCGACGATGACGGCGCCGGCCCGGGGCTCACAACTCCCGACGGCGCCGGTGGAAGCGGCCCCTGGGCCGCCGTCCGGGAGGGAGTGGTGCCGTTGCCCGCCGGCGGCGGCGCGGACCTGGAGATGGGAATCGACACTGTCAGGTCGCCGCCGGGGTTTGTGGAAGCTTGAGCCGGCGGCGTCCCGGCGTTTGCTGGTACGGAGGGTCCCTGCTCCTGAGGCCGCCGGGATTGCTGGACTCGGCTCTGGGGCGCAGGGCCGGGAGTTAGCGTCCCGGATGGTGCAGGGCCAGATACGCGGGGAACCTGCACGCGCGACGAAGCCGGCGGGACAACGGCTACACCCGCACCGGCTGGAGCGGGTGCGGCAGGAACGGGCTTTGCGCTCAGCGGCTTGCTTGGTGGAATCGCGCTGGCGGTTGCAGACGGCGGCACCTCGCGGGCGGCCGGGGGCGGGGGTACCGCATTCTGTGTCGGCGACGACGCTACGGGAGGAGGCGGGACGTGCCGTGCCGAGGCGGATTGGGAATCCACAGGATAGGTGCTCGCCACCGTGTTCTGCGGCGGACGAACGCCCGTCAGCACGCCCGTGCGAACGGGCCGGGGAAAGATTATCGCCCCTGCCAAATACCCCACCAGGACGGCGGCAACGAAGAGCCCCACGAAAGCCAATACCCTGGTCGGACTCATCGGCGTGACACCGCCTCGCTCTGTCGTCACGTGCCGGCCCACTGTGCTCCAAAGAGATTGCCCCATGGCCGGCCTTTGGACCTTCGCGTCGCTGCCCCGGCGTAATAGCCTCAGGACGTTCGCGAGGCTGGTTCTGCGGATTTGGTACATTTTGCAATCTCCAACTTTATCCTACTATTCTTCCACAATTGCCAGCTTGTCCCTTCCGGCCAAGGACCTCCGGCCGGTTGCGACAGCCCTGGTGACCGGCCGCGCCAGGGGCTCACGGCAGCCCAAGGCTCTTGCGCACCGTGGGGTTCAGAGAATACACACCCACGACCTCGCCGGATGCCAGAATGTGTCCCTGCATCGCCCGCAGCGCCTCAGGACCACCAAAGTTGCCGGAGACGGCGAGCTGGGCAACGTCTAGCGCGTAGACGGTGAAGTGGTAATGATGTACACGCTCGTCGTTCCACGGCGGGCACGGACCGTCGTAGCCGCCGTGCACACCCGGGGCGTAGCTGTTGACTCCGCGGAGGCCATACTTGGTGGGGCCCGGCTGCTTCCCGTTAGAGACCATCCCGTTGGAGTCCGCACCTTCCTCGAGTCCCGTGAGGGGCGCCGAAATGTCGACCAGAACCCAGTGGTAGAAATCGACGCGGGGAAGATCGGCGCGGATCGTCCTGCCCGGCTGGTTCGCGTCTGTGAAGACGGAGGGAGCATCCACGTCGCGGACGATGATCGCGTACGAGACGGTCCCGGCCGGCCCCGGAGACCAGGAGATGGCCGGGCTCACGTTGGGACCGCTGGCCGCACGGCCGTGCCCATCCGGAACGCAGTAGGCTTGCTGCTGAGCAACGACCCCACCCGGCGTGAGGTGCAGCACGGTCACGGTAAGGGAGGCCGGCGCAGCCGCCCAACCGGCGCCGGTTTCTATCGGGAGGAGAGCACCGCCAGCCATGACAAACGCAAGTAGAAGAAGTCTCCTGAACCTGCCTTGCCGCATCGTGATCCCTCCACGCAAGCGTGCGGTCACGCCCGCGCCTCCGCCACCGTATCGTCCCACCGGCTCATGGCGCCGTCAAGCGCCGCCCGAGGCCACCTGCGCTGCGGGGCGTTCGTCAGGGCGGCGCGGGGACATGCAGTCCTCCGCGGACGAGCGACGCTAACAGGCCCATCGTACACAACACGCCAAAGACCTCGAACGCCGTCCGTGTCGCGGCGAGGAACGGTGCGTGCAACTCGGGGGTAACCGCCATTCGACCCAGGTAGGCGTTGAGGATCATGGTGACGATTCCCATGCTGAGCATCTGGCCGACGAGGCGCATCGTCGAGAGGGTGTTGGACGCGACCCCGTAGATTTCAGGGCCGACCGAGCTCATCACGGCGTTGGTATTGGGGGACGAGAAGAGGCCAAAACCCAGGCCGACGATGAGGAGGCTGACCACGATGAACAACGCGCCGGTAGCGTCGTGAATGGTGGCCAACAGGAACAGGCCCACCGCGGTCAGTGCCATGCCCGCCGACGCCGGGCCGCGCGGTTCCACGCGGTCCGAGAGCCGTCCCGCGAACGGCGACGACGCCGCCTGCAGCGTCGCCTGCGTGAGCAGAATGAGGCCGGCCCGATCGGCGGAGAACCCCCGAACAAACTGCAGGTAGAGACTAAGCAGGAATGCGGTAGCGTACGTGGCGCTGTAATTGAGCAGCGCGGCGAGATTCGAAAGGGCGAACACACGATTCTCCAGGAACAAGCGAACGTTCAAGATCGGATCCGCGGCGGTACTCTCCCGTCGCACGAACGCGGCCGCGCCCACCAACCCAAGCATCACGAGGACGACACCGAAGCTTCCCGGCAGGACCGTGAGTCCGTACATCACGCCGGCAAGCATCACGCCGTAGAGGCACGAGCCGAGCACGTCGAAGCGCCCGCCACGCGGCGACACCCACTCGCCCTTGAGCCGCCAGAGGGTCAGAACGATGGTGACTGCGCCCAACGGGACGGTGGTCATGAAGATCGATCGCCAACCGAAGTGCTCGGTCAGAAGTCCACCGAGCAACGGACTGACGGACTGAGATGCATAGACGCAGGCGATGATGGTACCGAGTACGCGACCCCGCTCGGCCTGCGGAAATATCGACACGATGATCGCGGAGCTCATGCCAAAGATGGTCCCCCCGCCGATCCCCTGCAGGGCACGAAACGCGATCAACAAGGGCGCCGACGTGGCCCGTGCGCAGAGCGCAGCAGTGACCGTGAACAGCCCCAAGCTGCCCAGGAACACGCGCTTGCGGCCGTGGAGATCGGCGATGCGTCCGAGCGGGACGAGCGTCACTGCGGCCGCGAGCAGGTACGCGGTCGTCACCCAACCTAGCGTCAGAGCGTTGAGCCGGTACTCCCGCCCGATCGCCGGGAGCGCGATGTTGATCGAAGTCGCCATGTACGGGGTGATGAATGACGAGATCATCGCGATCAGCAACGCGACGCGTCTATCAGTGGAAGGGGCCACGCTCACGTCTTGGCGGCGCGGCGACGGCAATCCTCCGCCCTTTGCCCTCTACCCCCACCCTCACCTCCGGCACGGATGCCACGGCAGGACAACCAACCGGACATCATAGAAGACTCGGCAGGGCTGCTGTTGGCGCGCCTCCGGCACGGGATAGGGCTCGCGTCTCGCGAACGAGCAAGCGCGGGCGCCGTGTGCCGGACGGTGCTATGCCACGACGTTGGAGGATGCACATGAAACGAGAAACCAGACTCGTTTGCGCTGGAGGAAAGCCCGAGGAGCGCTTCGGGATCGTGAATCCTCCGGTGTATCGCGCCTCCACGGTACTGTTCCCAACGGTGGCCGATTTTGAGCGCCGCCAGGAGAGGAAGTACACCGGCTTCTTCTATGGTATCCAGGGCACGCCAACCACCTTCATGCTTACCGAGGCTCTCGCCGAACTGTCGGGCGCCCACCGGGCCGTCGTCACCTCCTCGGGATGCTCCGCGATCACGCAGGCGCTGCTTGCGTTCCTCAAGCAGGGCGATCATCTCCTGGTGGTCGACAGCGTCTATGGTCCGACGCGGGCTTTTTGCCAGCGGGTCCTCGCGCGCTTCGGCGTCGAGACGACGTTCTACGATCCGCACGCCGGCGAGCAGATCGCCGAGCTCATACGACCTACTACCCGGGTCGTGTACGGTGAGTCACCGGGATCGCAGACGTTCGAGATCCAGGACATGCCGGCGATCGCCCGCGCCGCCCACGGGCACGGGGCAGTCGTGCTCTTTGACAATACGTGGGCGACGCCCCTCAACTTCCGTGCGTTCGACCACGGCGTCGACATCGAGGTCCAGGCCGCAACGAAGTACCTCGGGGGGCACTCCGACCTGCTCATGGGCGTGATTGCGGCGCGCAACGAGGAATTGTTCCGGACCGTGAAAGACGGCCTGGACGAGCTCGGAGACTACGTCTCGCCGGATCTCTGCTACGCCACGCTGCGGGGAATGCGGACGCTTGCCGTGCGCCTGCGACATCAGGAGCGTTCCGCGCTCGAGGTGGCCCGCTGGCTCGTCGGCCGGCCGGAGGTAGCGCGCGTGCTGCATCCAGCCCTCCCTGAGGACCCGGGCCATGCGCTATGGAAGCGCGATTTCCTGGGCTCCTCGAGCCTGTTCGGCATGGTGCTCCATACGAACTCCGACCGAGCCGTGGCGGACATGCTCGACGGCCTGACGCTATTCAAGATGGGGGCCAGCTTCGGAGGTTTCGAGAGCCTGATTCTGCCCGCGCGCCCCGAGCGCACCGTACGTCCTCGTACCGACCGGGGTGCCCTCCTCCGGCTGCACGTCGGGCTCGAAGCGGTGGACGACTTGATCGCGGATCTCGAAGGTGGTTTCGCCAGGCTCAACGCCGCGCTCGCGGGGTGACCGGCCGCGGTTCGCGCCCTCCATTCGCGTCGTCACCCGGCGTACTCGTCTTGAGGCGTCACAGCCCTGGCCCACGTTAGACGAGGTACCATCGCGCGACCTCGCGGTCGAGCGCGTCGAGATCGGCATACTGCGCTTCAACGGCCTCGATGCACGCCTCGGCTTCCAAGGGAGCGGGCACGACGTCGTGCGTGGGAAAGGGGAACGCGTACACCGACGCCGCGGAGGTAGGAATCAACCGGTCGACCGGCAATATGTGCGCGTGCCGGCGCGCGAGCACGTGGCCGTACACTCGGGCGTACACGGCCGGGTCGTAGGACAGAGGGCCGCGTTTCCCAGCATCGGACTCGATCCCCAGCTGCTTCGCCGCGTCGACCACCTCGTCCCACAGCGCGCGGAGAACAGCTGGCAACGCGTCCTCTTGCTCCCGATCGTGACGATGATCAACGGATCGCCGGTCGCGCTCGCCCTCCAGGACGCGCCGGACCTCGACCGATGGCACCGGCACCACGAACGCACAGGCCTCCCCAGCGAGAAACTGCTCCACCGGATCGGTGTCCGGGCGGACCAATTCGACGAAGCGGTGGCCGACAAGAGGACATTCTCCTATCAAGATGTCCGCGGGGGGATGATCCGCATGCCATCGTGCCATCGCTTCACGGGCCCAGACGCCCGCGGCTTTCCTGATGATCGGATCCGTGATCCCGTCCCTCAGCGGGTGACGGCGGCCTGCGGGAGCCGCTTCGAAGACCGGCCGGGCGACATCCCACTGAAGAAGATGGACCGGGCGATCCGCGGCATTGGCGAACCCCGCCAGACGTTGCGTCAAGAAGCTCTTGCCGGTGCCCGGCAGTCCGGCGAACCATACCGCACGACACGTCTCCGCCAGAAGCCGCAACCGGCGATCTATCGGGTCGTCAACGTCTCCCGCCGTTCTTCTCACGATCCCTGCTCACCTTGTGCGATCGGTCCCGGCGCGCTCACGCGCTACCGTTTCGCTCAGGCTGTGCATCCGATCCGTGGACAACTCCGGGTCGGGCGATCTCCGTCCTCCACACGTGCAGTCTACCACATTCCTGCGCGTCCCCGCGTTCAGGACATATCCCCCCGCGCGACGAGTGTGTCCCGCAAGCGGACTCGCGCAAGGAGCCGACCTCGCGCCCGCGACCCTCCGCCAGATGTTACTATAGCCGACGGTGGGTGCCGCCTAAGGCACAGGTGTCAAGACGTAGATAGGAGTGAATGATGACCACACACATGCCTTCCGCTCTCGAAATCGCCAGTCGCGCACGACTCAAGCCAATCACCGAGATCGCCGAAACCATGGGAATCCGCCCCGAGTGGCTGGAGCTCTACGGCGAGCACAC
>DASPUZ010000138.1:0-13274 GCA_035622635.1 bacterium
TCGGGCGCCCGGGATATCGACACTACGGCATGCCTGAAAGCGGCGCAATGGATCCGCTCGCCCTGCGCGTTGCCAATCTCCTCCTCGGCAACGAGCCGGGCGCCGCCGCGCTCGAGTTCGCGTTTCCGGGGCCGCGCCTCATCGCTCTCCGCCCCACCGCGATCGCCCTGGGCGGAGCCGATTTCGCGCCGCTCAGGAACGGGCGCGCCTTGCCGATGTGGAACGCAGTTTTGCTCGCGGCCGGGGATACGCTCTCCTTTGCGGCGCCGCGCGCGGGGCGGTGGGGTTATCTCGCGGTGCCGGGCGGCGTCGACGCGGCACCGGTGTTGCGCAGCCGGGCCACCTATGTGCGCGGCGGGCTCGGTGGGCACGGCGGTCGGCGGCTCGATCGTGGCGATCGGATCGCCGCGTTGCGCTATTCGCCTGGGGCGTTGTTGCGCCTCAGCGGTCCGCGACCGCCGGAAATCGGCGGCGATGTCGAGGTGCGCGTGCTGCTGGGCCCGCAGGAGGAGTATTTCGCCCTCGACGCGGTCACCGCGTTCCTGAACGGGGAATACGGTCCGGGTCACGAGGTGGACCGCGTGGGATACCGGCTCGACGGTCCGCGCCTCGCACACCGCGCCAGCGTGGAGATGCTGTCGGATGGGATACTCCCGGGGGCGATTCAGGTGCCCGCCGGCGGCCAGCCGATCGTGATCATGCCGGACGGGCCGACGACGGGCGGGTATCCCAAGATCGCTGCCGCGTTGCTTCCCGATCTGCGTCTCGTGGCGCAGGCGACCCGCGGAACGACGATACGGTTTCGCGCGGTGGCCTGGGAGGATGCACGGCGGGCCGCGCAGGACGAGACGGCCTACCTGGCGTCGCTCAAGTTCGACCGCGTGTAAGAGACGCACCGTACGGCCATGCCGTCCACCGGGCGCTTACTTTGACTCGAGTGAGTCTCGCGGTGTAGAGTGTGAACGTGCACGACATCACCTGGAGGCAGCGTTCGTGACTCAGGCTCGCCCACGCATTGGGATTGCCGGTGCCATGCGTACCGATAGGGAACGCGGCTCGTTTCAAGCGTATGTCGAAGCGGTGGAGGCGGCCGGCGGAGAGGCCGTGCCTCTGGTTCCGGGAATGACGCCCGACGGGCCACTCGACGATCTCGACGGGTTGCTCCTCACCGGGGGGCCCGACGTCGCGCCGGAGCGGTACGGCGAGGTGGCGCGGCCGGAGATGTCGGTCGAAGTCGACCTCGAACGCGATGCGCTCGAGCTCTCGCTCGCGTGCGAAGCCGTCCGGAGGGACATGCCCGTGTTCGCGATCTGCCGCGGCATCCAGGCCCTCAACGTCGCGCTCGGAGGGACCTTGATCCAGGACGTGGACGTGGAGCGAGGCGGGCCGCAGCGATGGAGCCATGAACAGCGAAAGTCGCAGCCCTTGGCGCCGCTCCACGCAGCGATCCACGACGTCACGATCACACCGAGCACGCGCCTGCGCGACATCGCCGGGACCGACGTGCTCGGCGTGAACACGTTCCACCACCAGGCCATCAAGGAGGTCGCCCCGGAGCTGGTGGTGACCGCCCGCTCTGTCGAGGCGGAGGGGCAGGCGCTGATCGAGGCCGTCGAGGCGCCCAGGAGGCGGTTCGTCGTCGGCGTGCAGTGGCACCCGGAGCGGATGTGGAAGCACGATGCCGCCAGCGCCAGGCTGTTCCAGTCACTGGTACGTGCCGCCGCGGAACGGTCCCGCGCCACGGCGAGTCCGTGAGCGTGGAAGGAGCCGCCGCACGGCCATCGGCGGTGCCCGCCTCGCGCCGCGGCGTTCCCGAGTGTCACCGTGGGTAGTACGCCCCTGGTCGAGACGACCCGAGGCGGTTCGCGGGAGAGCTTGCACCACGGCGCCGTGGCGGTGGTAGACGCCGCCGGGCGCCTGCGCTACCGTGCCGGCGACCCGGATCTTCGACTCTTCCTGCGCTCCTCGGCGAAACCGCTGCAGGCCATTCCCGTAATCGAGTCCGGGGCGGCTGACACGCTCGGGTTGACGGATCGAGAGCTGGCCGTGGTATGCGGCTCGCACGCCGCCGAGCCCATGCACGTCGCCGCCGTGCGCTCGATTCTGTCCAAGGCCGGGCTGGACGACGGTTTCCTGCAATGCGGCGCCCATCCGCCCTTCGACGCGGAGCAGGCCGCCTTGCTCGCGCACGCCGGCCAAGCGCCGGGCCCGGTGCACAACAATTGCTCGGGCAAACACGCCGGAATGCTGGCCGTGTGCCGGGTGCGCGGGTGGCCGCTGGATACTTACCGCTCGCCGGAGCATCCGCTGCAGCAGGAGATCGCGGGGATCATTGCCGTGTCCTGCGATGCGCCCCAAGGCGCGATCGGACGCGGCACCGACGGATGCGGCGTCCCGACGTTCCACGTGACCGTTGCCGGCTTGGCGCTCGCGTTTGCCCGGTTGGCTGGCTCCGTCGTCACTCCCGGCGCAGTCGCCCCGGGGCGTCACGGATTCGGAGCAAACGGTTCGTCTTGGAAGCACGCCGAGGCGGCGAAGCGGCTCGTGGGGGCCATGGTGGCTCACCCTACGATGGTGTCGGGCACGGGGCGGCTGAACTCGGTCCTGATGGAAACGCTTGGCGACCGCTTGTTTGCCAAGACCGGCGCCGAGGCCGTGTTCGGCATCGGCCTCACCGCTCAGGGGTGGGGAATCGGGGTCAAGATCGAGGACGGCAACAATCGCGGCATGGGCGCCGCGGTCCTGGAGACGCTGCGCCAGTTGGAGCTCGTCAGCCCATCCGAGCTCGAGGTGCTGGCGTCCCACCACCGCCCGACGATCAGGAACCACGAAGGGCGGACGGTCGGCGAAATGCGGGCGGTATTCACGCTGGAGAAGGTATCCTAGCACGCCGTCGCCAAACATCGACGACGGCAAAGAGACGGCGAGGCCCTGAGCGAACGGCTTGGCCGCGCCGCGGGGCGTTCGGGGTGCGCATCGCGGCAAGACCACGACACCGCACCAGGGGCGAGGGGTACGCTCTCGAGCGCCGGCCCTAGACGCGTTCCCAAGAGGGGGGATCGATGAAGATCTTCATCTCCGCGGACATGGAAGGTACGGCCGGGGTAACGGATTGGGAGCAGGTGATTGCGAAGCATCCCGACTACGGGCGGTTCCGCCGGTTGATGACGGAGGAGGTCAACGCGGCGGTCCTCGGTGCTCTCGAGGCGGGTGCCAAGGAGATCGTCGTCAACGACTCGCACGCGGACATGCGCAACATCCTGATCGAAGAGCTGCATCCCCAGGCGCAGCTCATCAGCGGCAGCCCGAAACCGTACAGCATGATGCAGGGAATCGATGGGTCCTTCGCCGCCGTCTTCTTCACCGGGTATCACGCCGCGGCCGGTACGGCCAATGCGATTCTCGACCACTCGTTCAGCAGTGCGGCGGTCCGCCAGATCAAGCTCGGCAATCTCGTCGTGGGTGAGGCCGGCCTGAACGCGGCGCTCGCCGGGTACTTCAAGGTGCCCGTGGCGCTGGTGACCGGAGATAACACCGCCACGGCGCAGGTGAAGAAGTTGATCCCCCAGGTGGAGCCGGTGGTCGTCAAGGAAGCGATCGGGCGAGTCGCGGCTCGGTCGTACCAGCCGGTGGAGGCGCGCCGCCGCATCAAGGACGGCGCGCAGCGGGCGCTCAAACGCGTGAAAGAGCTCAAGCCATTTGTGGTCCTGCGGCCGGTGCAGCTGGAGATCGAATGGCACTACACGGGGATGGCCGATCGCTGCATGCTGATCCCGGGGGTGACCCGCATCAACCCCCGTACCGTGGGCTACAAGGCCAGGGACGCCGAGCAGGCGTACACCGTGACGATCGCGTGCCTGGTTATGGCGCGGTCCACGCTGTAGGAGTTCCGCACGGCCGATCCCAGGGACGGGACGGGAGGGGGCGCCGGCCCGGATAGCTCCCCGGGCGCCTCCTTTGCCGGCCTGGCCGCCGTGCTGGACGACGTGCGAGGCACGACGAGTACGCTGGCGAAGATCGATCATCTGAGCCGGTATCTGATCACGCTCGCCGACGACGACCTGCGGCGGGCGTGCACGTTTCTTAGTGGGGCGCCGTTTGCGCCCGGCGATCCCCGCCGGCTCGGCGTGGGATGGGTGGCGATCGCCGACGTGCTGCGCGAGCTCACGCACGCGCCCGAGCCTGAGTTTCATGCGACGTATCGCACGCACGGCGATCTCGGCGACGCCGCGGCGTCGCTGCTCGCGCGATATCCGCCGCCGCCGGCGCTGTTTCACGCCCCGCTCAGGCTCGATGCGGTCGAGAGAGGATTTGAGGCGATGGCAGCCGCCCAGGGCGCGGCGTCGAGGCGGGTCAAGACCGCCACGCTCCGAGGGCTGCTGCAAGATGCGACGCCGCGAGAGGCCGCCTACCTCGTCAAGATCATGACCTCGGACATGCGCGTCGGGTTGCGCGAGGGACTGCTCTTGCCGGCGATCGCCTCCGCGTTCGGGCGGGATGCGGCGGATGTGCGCCGGGCCGCCCTCCTCGTCGCCGACCCAGGGGAGATAGCCGTCCGTGCCCGGGTCGGAGCCCTCGAGCGCACCGCGATCGAGCCGGGGCGCCCGTTTCGGTTCATGCTGGCAAGCCCCATCAACGCGCCCAAAGAGGCCTTTCAGAATTCGGTGTCCGTCCTCTGGGTCGAGGACAAGTACGACGGGATCCGCGTGCAGGTTCACCGGACCGCGGTGGGCGTGGCCATCCTGTCGCGGACGCTCGACGACGTGACGGCCGCCTTCCCCGAGCTTGCCGCGTCCCTCGAGGCCCTCGCCACCGCCTACGTCCTCGACGGCGAGATCGTCGCATGGAAGGGGACGCGGCCGCTTCCGTTCTTTCGCCTCCAGCAGCGGCTCCAGCGGCGGGACCCACGGCGGCTCGTCGAGGAGATCCCGGTGGTGCTCTACGCCTTCGATCTGCTCCACCTCGACGGGCATGACCTGCTCGCCGCTCCGCTTTCCACGCGGCGCGCCGCGCTGGAGACGCTGAGGCCGCACGATGCCGTGCGTCTCAGCATGGGCGGGCTGGCGCGGACGCCCGAAGACCTCGACGCGAGGTTTCACGCCGCGCGCGACGCGGGCAACGAAGGGATCGTGATGAAGCGCCTCGACTCGCCGTACCAGCCCGGCCGCCGCGGGCGGTTGTGGACCAAGTGGAAGCCGGGAGTGGGCACGCTGGACGTCGTGATCGTGGCCGCGGAGTACGGGCACGGCAAGCGCGCCGGCATACTCTCGGACTACACGTTTGCCGTACGGGACGGAGCGCGTCTCGCCACGATCGGCAAGGCCTACTCGGGGTTGACGGACGGCGAGATCGCGAGGCTCAGCGCGTGGTTTCACCAACACACGCGCCGGGATCTCGGGGCGCTGCGTCTCGTCGACCCGGCGGTCGTGCTCGAGGTCGCGTTTGACGCCGTCACCAGGAGCGAGCGTCACGACTCCGGCTTTGCCCTGCGGTTCCCGCGCATCGTCCGCATCCGCGAGGACAAGTCGGCCGGCGAGATCGACACGCTCGCGGCCGTCCGGTCGCTCCACGCCAGGTTGACCCGTGCCAACGGGGTCGAGGACGAGCCCTCCGGGTGACACCCCCGCGAAACGGAGCGCTTCGGCCGCTGCGGAGGAGACAGGAGGGACCTTCGCGAGCGTAGAACAGTATATTATGCCCCCGCGCGTGCGTTGTGCGGTGTTGCTGTCGCTGTTTGCGGCGGCAGTGATGCTGGGACTGGGATCGTGGCCCGCGTCCGGTTCTCCGCCGGCAGCGGACGCTCAAGGACGCGGCACCGTGGTCGACGTCGTCCAGTTGGACGGCATCATTGGTCCGGCAACGGCGCGGTATGTTCTTCGCGGCCTCCGGCAGGCGTCCGAGGACGGCGCCCAGGCCCTGGTGATCGAGATGGACACCCCGGGCGGGCTCCTTACCTCGATGGAAGACATCGCGAAGGGCCTGCTTGCGTCGCCCGTCCCGTCGATTGTCTACGTGTACCCGAGCGGTGCGCGCGACGCGTCGGCGGGCGTGTTCATCACGTACGCCGCGAACATCGCGGCCATGGCGCCCACCACGCACATCGGGGCCGCGCATCCCGTGACCATGGGACCGGGCGGCGGCGGCGGTCAGATCGACCCGACCGAAATGACCAAGATCACCAACGACGCCGTCTCCGAGATCAGGAGCTTCGCGGCACGGCGCGGCCGCAACGCCGACTGGGCGGAGCAGGCTGTGCGCAAGAGCGTCTCGATCACCGAAACGGAGGCGCTCCGCCTGCACGTCATCGATCTCGTGACTCCGTCTTTGCCCACACTCCTGGCGCAGGTCGACGGGCGCGAGGTCCAGACGGGCACCGGGACGCGTCGGCTCGAGACGCGGGACGCGCGGGTCGTGGAGATCCCCATGGAGGCGACGGAGCGGCTGCTCCTGCTCCTCGGGGATCCCAACGTCGGCTTCATCCTGATGACCATGGCGATCTACGGCATCATCTTCGAGCTCAGCAATCCGGGCTCGGTGTTCCCGGGGGTGATCGGGGGACTGGCGCTGATCCTCGCGCTCGCATCGTTCGCCGTCGTGCAGGTGAACGTTGCGGGGCTGCTCCTCATTGGGTTCGCGCTCGTCCTGTTCATCGCCGACCTCAAGGTGCCGAGCCACGGGGTGCTCACGGCCGGCGGTCTCGTTTCGTTCGTCCTCGGGGCCCTGCTGCTCACGGAACGCCAGGCGCCGTTTCTTCGCATCTCGCTCGTGTTGATCCTGACGATGGCGGCGCTGACGGCCGCGTTCTTTGCCTTCGCGGTCGGCGCGGGCGTTCGTGCGCAGATGCGCAAGGTTCAGACCGGGCGGGAGCGGCTCATGGGGGCCGTCGGGGTCGCGCGCACCGATCTCGCACCGTCGGGCACGGTGTTCGTGGAAGGAGAGCTCTGGAGCGCGGAGAGCGCGGACGGAGTCATCCCCGCGGGCCGGCGGGTCCGAGTGGTGCGTGTGCGCGGCCTGCACCTTGATGTGCGCCAGGAGGAGGCGTCGTAATGGTGTCCACGTTCTTTGGACCACTGCTGGTCGCGGTCATAATCGTGGTGATCGCGCTTCTTGGCGCGACGGTGAAGATTGCCCGCGAGTACGAGCGGGGCGTCATCTTCCGGCTCGGGCGGCTGCTCCGCGCCAAGGGGCCCGGCGTGATCATCCTGATTCCGATCGTCGACAGGATGCTGAAGATCGATCTTCGCGTCGTCACCCTGGACGTCCCCCGCCAGGAGATGATGACCCGCGACAACGTGCCCGTCACCGTGGACGCCGTCGTGTACTTCCGCGTCGTCAATCCCGAAGACGCGGTGGTCCGGGTGGAGAACTTTTCGAGAGCCACGTACCTGCTGGCCCAGACGACGCTCCGCAGTGTGGTGGGCCAGCACGAGCTGGACGAATTGCTGAGCCAGCGCGACCGGATCAACCAGCAGCTGCAGCGGGTCATCGACGAGGGGACGGAGCCGTGGGGCATCAAGGTGACCCTCGTCGAGGTACGCGACGTTGCGCTTCCCGAGGGAATGAAACGGGCGATGGCCAAGCAGGCCGAGGTCGAGCGGGAGCGGCGCGCGAAGGTCATCAACGCCGAGGGTGAGTTCCAGGCTGCCGAGAGGCTCGTCCAGGCCGCCACCAAGATCGCCGTGGAGCCGGTTGCCCTGCAACTCCGTTACCTGCAGGCGTTGACCGAGATTACGTCCGATCGGAATTCGATCACGATCTTCCCGGTGCCGCTGGACTTCCTCACGCTGTTTCAGCACAAGGGGACGCAGCAGCGAGAGGGCTAGCGCCCGGGACCGCCGTCCCGGTCCGCCGATCGGCCCCTTCTCGCAGGGGAGCCCCTCGGCGCACCGCGAATCCTGGCCCATGTGCGGTTGCAACGTCCAGTACGCTGGTGCGGGAGCGGTCCCGTTCACCGTGCACTCGAGCTCGCCCGAGCAAACTCGGGCGGCCGGCGCCGCGCTCGGAGCGGTGCTGCGACGGGTCGGCGCGGCCGGCGCGGTCGTGGCGTTGTCCGGTCCGCTCGGCGCGGGGAAGACCTGCTTCGTGCGAGGACTCGCCGCCGGCCTCGGCGTCCTTGGACCCGTCCGAAGCCCGACCTTTGTGCTCGTGCACGAGTACCGCGGCCCGACGCCGCTCTATCATGTCGACCTGTACCGGCTGTCGGCCGAGGATCTCGACGCGCTTGGGCTCGAGGAGATCCTCGACGGCCCCGGCGTCACGGCGATTGAGTGGGCGGAGCATGCCGGTTCCTCGTTGCTCGATGAGTCTTTGTGGATCCAGATGGCGTACGGAGAAGGCGACGAAGATCGTGTGCTGTGTTTCACGGCCCGGGGCGCGCGATATCGCGACATGTTGAGGGAGCTCGTGACGTGCGTGTCCTCGGAATAGAGAGCGCGACCCCGCTGGTGTCCTGCGCCGTGGTAGACGGGTCGGGCGTGCTCGCGGAGGCGGTGCTCCGCGCGCCGATGCGGCATCTCGAGTGGCTGGCGCCCGCGATCGACGACATGCTGCGCGCGCTGGGGATTCGCCCGCGCGAGATCGAGGGGATCGCGGTGAGCCGGGGCCCCGGAGGGTTCACCGGGCTCCGGATCGGCATCGCGACCGCTGCGTCCTGGGCGCGTGCAGGCGGTACGCCGGTGCTCGGCGTCGGCACGCTGGAAGCCCTCGCCGTGGCGGCCGGCACCCACGAAGCGGTCCTCGCGGCCCTGGACGCGCACCGCGGGGAGGTGGCCGCGGCGCTCTACCGGGTTCCGGCGGCGGGCGAGCCCCGCTGCCTCGTGCGGCCGCTCGTGGCGTCTCCCGACGTGGTAACCGGCGAGGTCCGGGCGGCGCTGGAGGAGGAAGGGTTGTCCGGTTCCGGCGGGACGCCGAGCCGTCCCGCTCGTCCGGGGCCGGTGCTCATCGTCGGTGACGCGCTCGCCCGGCACGAGCGGGCGCTCCTCGCCGGCCTCGCAGATCGCGGTATCGCTGGCGGGCCGCACGTGCATCCGCGGGCGGCCACCGTCGCGCTGCTGGGACGGCTTCGGCTGCTCGCAGGAGCTCGCGATGATCCTGCAGTACTCCTGCCCATCTACGGGAGGCGCCCTGCACTGCGGGAGTGGCAGGAGACCCGGGCGCAACCGGGAAACGGATGACTATGGTCTTGACGAATGAGATCATAATCGGGCCGATGCGCATGGACGACCTGTTGCGGGTGTCCGAGATCGAGCAGGCTTCGTTCCCGACGCCCTGGCCGCGGGACGCGTACACGCATGAGCTCCGCGAGAACCGCCTCGCCTGCTACCTCGTGGCGCGGACGGTGCACCAGGTCGTGGGGTACACGGGGATGTGGATCATCCTCGACGAGGCGCACGTCACGACGATCGCGGTGGCGCCCGAGTACCGGCGCCAGCGGATCGGGGAGCGCCTGCTCGTCGCACTGCTCGACGAGGCGATGCGGCGCGGCGCCCGGTGGGTGACGCTCGAGGTGCGGAAGTCGAACGCGGGAGCGCAGGCGCTCTACC
This sequence comes from bacterium, assembly GCA_035622635.1. Classification (GTDB taxonomy): domain Bacteria; phylum Sysuimicrobiota; class Sysuimicrobiia; order Sysuimicrobiales; family Segetimicrobiaceae; genus JAJPIA01. The sequence continues at coordinate 9,543 of DASPUZ010000138.1, forward strand.
ACAAGTACGGGTTCAGGGAGATCGGTGTCAGGCGCGGATATTATAGCGACAACCGTGAGGACGCGATCGTGATGTGGACCGGGAACGTGTGGGAGCACGCGTTCCAGGCGCGCTTCAAGCAGAACCGCGCCAAGCTGGACCAGGATCCGTCCGCCCCGGGCGAAGACGCGCCGCCGGCGTGAGCTCCCGCCACACCTCCGGGCGCTCCATTCCGTTCGACGTGATCGCAGCGTGAACGTTCTCGGGATCGAGACCTCGTGCGACGAGACCTCCGCGGCTGTGTTCGCGTCGCTCGGCGGAGCCGGGCGGCTGCTGTCCAACGTCGTGGCCTCTCAGGTCGACCTCCACGCCCGCTACGGCGGCATCGTCCCCGAGCTCGCTTCGCGCCGACATCTCGAGCGGCTCGGCCCGGTAATCGACGAGGCGCTCGAGCGGGCGGGCGTGTCCCTCGCCGGGATCGGCGCGATCGCGGTTACGTGCGGTCCTGGGCTCGTGGGCGCACTGGCAGTGGGCGTGGCCGCGGCCAAAGCACTGGCGCTCTCGCTGGAGCGTCCGCTGATCGGCGTCAACCATCTCGAGGGGCACGTCTACGCGAACTTTCTCGAGCATCCGGATCTCCCGCTACCGGCGCTGGTGCTGCTGGTTTCCGGCTCCCACAGCGATTTGATCCTGATGGCTGGTCGCGGCGATTACGAAGTGCTGGGGGCCACCCGGGATGATGCGGCCGGCGAGGCGTTCGACAAGGCCGCACGCGCCCTTGGCCTGGGGTACCCGGGGGGGCCGGCGATCGATCGGGCCGCGGCACGCGGACGTCCCGGAGCTGTGCCGTTGCCGCGGCCGTTTCCCGACGAGAGCAACTTCGACTTCTCCTTCAGCGGCCTCAAGACCGCGGTGATGCGGGCCGTCGCTAGGCGCGGCCGGGACGGTGCACCCCTCGGGACTGACTGGGTGGCGGATGCGGCCGCATCGTTTCAGGATGCGCTGACAGGTGTCCTCGTCGACAAGACCATCCACGCGGCGCGGGAGCGGCGCGTCCGCGCGATCGTGGTGGGAGGTGGGGTGGCCGCCAACTCCCTGTTGCGGAGCCGAATGCGGGACGCGGCAGCCGGGCTCGGCATCCCGATGTTCGTGCCCGCTCCTATCCTTTGCACGGACAATGCCGGCATGATCGCGGCTGCGGGAGCCGACCGTCTCGCCCGCGGGGAGAAGTCATCGCTCCGCCTCGGGGCATACGCGGGGCTGGATCTCACGGATCGGGTCCCGGAGACCGGCTCGGGGTGGTAACGCCGACGGGCCGACCACGCCGGGTGAATGCAAACGTTAAATAGGGCCCGTCCGAGCTCGTACGGACGCGATTTGCGGCCTTGGCCGGATGTTTTCGGGCGAATTTGTGGTTGCCGGGCTACCGTACATTTTCCTATAGTTGGGCTTAGATTAGCACTCACGAGCTTAGAGTGCTAAGAACACCGCTGGGAAGGGAGGCAGGTATGAACCTGAAGCCACTTGGGGATCGTATCGTGGTCAAGGTGGTCGAAGAGCTGGAGAAGACGAAGGGTGGCATCGTGTTGCCCGATACCGCCAAGGAGAAGCCGCAGGAGGCCGAGGTCGTCGCGGTCGGACCCGGTGGACGAAACGAGAAGGGCGATCGCATCCCGATGGAGGTGAATGTCGGGGATCGCGTCATCTTCGCGAAGTACTCAGGGACGGAGTTCAGGCGGGACGACGAGGAGTATCTCATTCTGCGAGAGAGTGACGTGCTCGCGATCGTCACCCGCGAGAAGGCCAAGGCGAAGGCCTAAGGGGGAACCTCATGCCTAAGTTGCTGCTGTACGACGAGGAGGCGCGGCGTGCGCTGGAGCGCGGCGTCAACCGCCTCGCGGACGTCGTGAGAATCACGCTCGGCCCCAAGGGCCGCAACGTCGTTCTCGAGAAGAAGTTCGGGTCGCCGACGATCACGCACGACGGCGTCACGGTGGCGAAGGAGATCGAGCTCTCGGATCCCTTTGAGAATGCCGGCGCGCAACTCGTCCGCGAGGTGGCGACCAAGACGAACGACGTCGCTGGCGACGGGACCACGACCGCGACGGTGCTTGCGCAGGCCATCGTTCGCGAGGGGCTGCGGAATGTCGCGGCCGGCGCTAACCCGCTCGCGCTCAAGCGCGGTATCGACCGGGCGGTCGAAGTCGTGGTCGAGGGGCTTCGCGCACAGGCGAAGCCGGTGGAGACCAAGGAGGCGGTCTCCCAAGTGGCCAGCATCTCCGCCCACGAGGACGCCATCGGCAAGCTCATCGCGGACGCGATGGAGAAGGTTGGCAAGGACGGCGTCATCACCGTCGAGGAGTCCAAGGGAATCGAGACGACCGTCGATACCGTCGAAGGCATGCAGTTCGACAAGGGCTACATCTCCCCGTACATGGTCACGGATCCCGAGAAGATGGAAGCAGTGCTCGAGGATCCGTACCTGCTCATCACCGACAAGAAGATCAGCGCGGTCAAGGACCTGCTGCCGGCGCTCGAGCGCATCGTTCAGATGAGCCGGCCGCTCGTCGTCATCGCTGAGGATGTGGAGGGCGAGGCCCTCGCGACCCTCGTCGTCAACAAGCTGCGCGGGACCCTCAACGCCATCGCCGTGAAGGCGCCGGCGTTCGGCGACCGTCGCAAGGCGATCCTTCAGGACATCGCGATTCTCACGGGGGGGCAAGTCATCACCGAAGAGCTCGGACTCAAGCTGGAGAACGTGGAGGTCAACCAGCTCGGTCGCGCGCGGCAGGTGAAGGCCGGCAAGGAAGAGACGATCATCGTGGGCGGCGCGGGCAAGCAGTCCGACATTCAGAAGCGGATCGCCGAGCTGCGCAAGCAGATCGAAGAGACCGAGAGCGACTACGACCGCGAGAAGCTCCAGGAGCGTCTCGGCAAGATGGTCGGCGGCGTCGGGGTGATCAAGGTCGGCGCGGCGAGCGAGACTGAGCTGAAGGAGAAGAAGCACCGGGTCGAGGACGCGCTCAGCACCGCGCGGGCTGCGGTCGAAGAGGGTATCGTGCCCGGCGGCGGGACGGCGCTCGTGTCCACGGTCCGCGAGCTCGAGAAGCTCAAGCTCGAGGGCGATGAGAAGACGGGCGTGGACATCGTGCGGCGCGCGCTCGAGGAGCCGCTCCGCCAGCTCGCGCAGAATGCCGGTGCCGAAGGATCCCTCATCGTCGAGAAGGTCAAGACCGGCAAGCCGGGGTGGGGGTACAATGTTCTCACCGGCGAGTTCGTCGACATGATCAAGGCGGGGATCGTGGATCCTTGCAAGGTCACCCGCTCCGGGATCCAGAACGCCGCCAGCGTCGGCTCGATGGTGCTCACGACCGAAGTGCTGGTCGTGGACAAGCCCGAGGAAGAGAAGGAGATGCCCACGCCGCCCACACCGCCTATGTGAATGTGCCTCGAACGGGCGGAACGGACGGACGGCAAAGTCGCATGGGGGGCCAAAGCGGCCCCCCATGACGTTTGGTACATCCGGCAAGGGCGCTGGCTGGCGCGAGAGCCCTCTTTGAGAGGCCATTCCGTCAGTCGCTGCGGCAGGAAACTCCACCCTGGCGAGAAGAGCCGTTCCTGAATTTGTGGACAAATGGGACAGCCCACACGTCAGCCGAACGACGCTGCTGGCGATTCGCGTGCCGGAGTCCCACCGGCAGATGGTGCCAACGACCCGGGGAGACCCCGGATCCCACGCCGGGCCGTGCCCCG
>DASPUZ010000139.1:0-51426 GCA_035622635.1 bacterium
CGGGGCTAACCTTGTCGACGCGGCAGGCTTCCCGTCATGTTGCGGACTGGTGGGTCGCTCATCCCCCCAATGGGGGACTTTGTCACGGCGCTACGCCGGTCGGCTCTCGCCTGGCGGCGGCCGTCAGCTATCGGGCAGCCTAGTCTTTACCCGAACCGGTCTCTCACCGGCTGGTCGATGTGGACTTGTGCGAGTAAAACCCGTTCTAATCCCTCACCTCCTCTGCGGGTCTCCCGCTATCTGGGTGCACCTGGACTGAGTGTTCGAATTCAGTGGAATACGCACATGCATCCGGACTTCCTCGTTTGCCGCTTCCCTGCTGCAGTTAGCCACCCCGAAATTGAACCACATTGTTGGCGTTGTTGAATGTCGGAAATAGGACGCGTCGGTGACGTTCCTGTTGAGTTGGAAGATTGGTTCGTACTCGGGGTGGGGGACGGTCATCTCCTTCCACCCCTGTGGACGCGCAGTCACCGCACCCGCGGCGCCATGGCTTTGATCAGCTCGCCGGCGAGTTCAATCGAGTCGATGGTGGGCAGAGTCTGATTGCTGAGTGTGAACCCGCTGAATCCCGCGTTGATGTACTTGCCAAGCAGTTCGACGGCTTGAGGAATCGTGGCTGTGACGACCATCGAGCGGCGTGCGGTTGGAATCATCTCGAGTACAGACGCAGCGTCGCGTTCGCTCTCGACCAGAACAAGCCCGATACCGACGGTCAGAAGCACCGTCGACGGGTCTCGCCCCTCAGCCTCGCAGTGGCGTTCGAAGATGTTCTTCTTCCTCGTAAGGTCCTCCAGATTGCCGCCGAACCAGTGTCCGATGTCGCCATGCCGAGCGAGCAGTCGAAGGGTCCGTTTCTCTCCGCCGCCACCGATGAGAATCTTAGGCCCGCCAGGTTGGATGGGCCGCGGACTGTTCAGCGCATGCTCGATCCGGTAGTACCGCCCTTGGAACGACGGGCGTTCCTCCCTGAACATGCGCTTGATGATAGTCAGGGCCTCGTCGAGTCGATCCATCCGCGCGCGGGTGGACGGAAACTCAAAGCCGTAACCGACATGCTCTGATTCGTTCCAAGCCGCTCCGATGCCCATCACCGCGCGGCCCTTCGAGATCACATCCAGCGTGGTCGCCATCTTCGCAAGCAAGGCCGGATTTCGGTACGTGACTCCTGTCACGAGGGTCCCGAGCCTGATATGTGAAGTGCTGGCAGCCAGCGCACCGAGCGTCGTATAGGCCTCGAGCATTGGATCGGCCTCCGTGCCTACTACGCCGATCTGATAGAAGTGGTCCATCACCGTGATGAGATCAAAACCCGCCCGCTCTGCCGCCTGAGCGCTCTTGACGACGCGATTAAAGAGGCCTTCGTTAGGCACCCCGGGGAACGTGAAGTTGGGCATGTGAAACCCGAAAAATGTCGGCATATTTTGGAATACGCGCGGAATCTGCTCTTGCATTCCGTGGGCCATCCTGGGGGATCCCCCATCGCTTCCCTCGGGCCAAACAGGGGCCCACCACGCCGGCGTCGATCCGTCGATCGTGCAATCCGGAGAGCAGCACCACCAGGAGCACATCGGCAAAGGGGGCAGCCCGCTGCTTCGCACCCTCCTGGTAGAAGCGGCCCATCTCGCGCCCGGTGGGACTCCGGCCCCCTCAATCAATTCTACGCCCGCAAGGCGCAGGAGGTCGGGCCCCGCAAAGCGATCATCGCGCTGGCCCGAAAACTTCTCATCGTGGCGTGGCGCATGTTGCAGACCGGTGAGGTCTACCGAGCGGCAAGAACGATGACGGTAATCGCAAGCACCGCGAGTTGCAGACGAAGAGCCAAATCCAGATGGCGTCAATGCTGTCGGCTCAGGATCCGACCTGCGCCATCCGACGGCTCAGAGCACGCGCCAAGAGACTGGAGGGGCTGAAGAGCCGACGGCGAACGCTCGTTTCAGCTTGACTTCAATCACAGGTGGAAATTCCGGTCTATATGCAGAAAGCCGGGTACAATCCAACGGCGTCGCTGACGTTCTTCGAGCGGCTCGAGGCCGCCGATAAAACGAGAGCCAACATCCTCTCGCATGCCTTCGAGGATCACCCGGACACGCCCGCGCGGATCGCGGCCCTCGACGTCGAACTTCGCCAGATAGGATACGACGTGCCGGCCCCGACGACTACCCCGGCGCGGCTCGGCCCCAGCCCTGCGCCGGCGCGCTCCGCGCCGCAGCCCGGCTCATCCACCGGGCCGAACGAGCAAAACCGGTAACGAACGCGGCGTGAGAACGACCGTCGTTCGCGGGTTAGTCTACCGCAGCCAGCCGACTGCCCGGTGCGGCGGCATCACCGCGTCTGTTCGGCTACTATGGTAGCGACGGACGATTCGCGAAGGAGTGAGGGGCGATGGCCCTCGGACGTGAACTGCTAATCTATGTGAACGGGAAGATCCTGCCGCGATCCGAGGCTCATGTCTCGGTGTTCGACGCGTCGTTCCAGTCGGGCGATGCCGTCTGGGAGGGGCTGCGCCTCTATGACGACGTTGTCTTCAAACTCGACGAGCACTTGGATCGACTGTACCGGTCGGCGAAAGCGCTGGAGATCACCATCCCGACCGATCACGCGGAGCTCGCCGAGGCCGTCCACGCTACGCTGCAAGCCAACGAGTTTCACGACGAAGTCCACATTCGTCTCATGGTGACCCGCGGTGAACGGCGAACGTCAGGTATCAATCCTCAAAACATCGGCGGCCCGCCGGCCGTTGTGATCATTCCGGAGTTCAAGCCTGTGCCCGAAATCCCCCAGGGCATCCGCTTGCGGACGGTCGGGATCCGCCGTCCGGAGCCGGACGTGCTCGATCCGGGCATTCACAGCGCGAACCAATTGAACAGCGTCCTCGCGAAGCTTGAGGCCAACCGCGCCGGGGTCGACGGGGCCCTGATGCTGGATCGGAACGGGTTCGTCGCGGAAACCGATACGTCAAACATATTCATGGTTCGCGCCAACGCGCTCGCCACCCCCCGAGCAACCGCGTGCCTGCACGGAATCACTCGACGCGTCACGTTCGACCTAGCGCGGACGAGCGGAAGGGAGACGCGCGAGGGCGATCTCTCGTTATTCGACTTCTACTCTGCCGACGAAGTGTTCACGACCGGCACAGTGCAGGAGCTGGTTCCGGTCGTGGAGATCGACGGTCGCGGAATCGGATCCGGGACGCTGGGGCCGGTGACCGCCGAGCTTCTCGCGGCCTACCGCCGAGCCGTGCGGTCCGAGCCCCACCCGCTTCGCGCGGCGCGAGGGTGACCCGACGCGTCCGCCGTCAGAGAGCCTTCCACCCAAACTTCTTGAGGTCGATCCGCCCCGCCCGACTGAACCGCACGCCCTCGCGCATGAGAAGCGTCTCTATAACCTGCTGGAGACAACGGGGATGACGGTCTTCGTGGTGAATGCGGCGCATATGAAAGCCGTCCCGGGCCGGCCTCTCCAAGCGTTAGCATCCAAGTGTGCTTGATGAAGCAATACTGTCTACACCATCGTGATGGAGTCCCGATCGAAGATCGTTTGCACCCACGGCAATTTCCATTCCCAATGGGCAAATTCTCGCTTCGTCGCCGGCAAGCGGCACGGGGGACGATCGGGGGCCGCCGCCCGTTTGTCGAGATCCCGAGAGCGGAAGGCATGCCCGATGGGATGACCGTGGATGCCGATGGCTGTGTCTGGGTGGCGGTCCTAGGTTACAAGGGGCTTTCGACAATCATGATCTATTATCGGAGTTACGGGCCAAAGGAAGGGGACGCGCTCAAGAAGTCGGCATGTGGGGGGGGCGAATCGGATGCGAGAGTTTATTCGCAACCAGTTGCCTGTCATTCTGAAGTTCCTGGGAATTGCCGTCCTCGTGATCGCAGCTTATGCGTGGACTATGGAACATGCCTCCTGGATGATCAACATTGCCACCGGGATTGTCCTCGTTCTGTTCTGTCTACTCGCGGCAATCCCGTGGGGGCGTCAATGAAGCTGCTTGCGTGTCTCCTCGTTCTCGCCTTCCTTGTTCCTCCCGTCGCGGCGCAGAACGACTTAGGAAGTTCGGTCTTTCAGCTCTCGACGGTTACAATGGCGATCGTGGGCGGTGGGGGCGGGGGACTAGCTTCTTTATCACTGGTGGAACCCAGCTACGCGGACCCTGCGGCGGCCTGTCACTAGATCGCTCGGGTGAATTGTCGTTCGGGCGTCTATGATCTCGAAACGCCACCAATCGGGACCAGCCGAACTTCGGAAACTTCCGGACCACCTCTCGGGCCTTATTTCGGTGCATCTCTGAACGTTAGCATTCAGATGTGCTTGATGAAGCAATACTGTCTACGCCATCGTAATCGCGCGGTCCGGTATGGTCCGATTCCTCCGAAGTGAACCCTACGACGGCCTTCAACTACTCCGCGACCGAGGCAAAGAGGCCCGTGAAGGTCTGGAGGTTGGCGAGACCTTAGGCGTACAGAGTCGCAGCGTACGTGGGCTAAAACAGCTCGCGGCCTAATCGATCGACTTGCGAGAAAGACCCGCAAGTTGCCACACGAACTCGTTCGCGACCCTGCCGATGACGCCGCCAGGGCTCAGTCTTTTCTGCCGTCGATCTGGGGGAAGGGGGCGGCCGTCGTAGGTCTCAGTGAGTGGGCTGGCGCGCGAGATACAGGCTTGAGCCCTGACGCCGTACCCCGCGTCACACTTCCGGCCTTTCGGGCTCTCGCGGCCGCCAGGACATCCTGAGCATCAGTGGCTGCCTCGGCCTCCGCGATTCCCTCAAGGAGGAAAGGCGGTGCCGCATTCTCTTGTCTCAAAAAGAGATTCTTTTGGGTCGGGCCGGTTACTCCCTTTTTTGCGGACGAACGTTCACCAACCCGGCATGGGGGAACCAATACCGTCATGGTGATTGCTAGATCGTCATTACCGTCTTACAGTACCTGGGTCAGTTCCGAGGTGGTAGAAGCCGCCGGGTTGTCGGCCACCCCATCACGAGGTGCACGCGGCGAGGCGGTTGATTCCCTCTGGATGAGCCGGGTTTCGAGGACAACGGTCTCGGGCCGGCCTTCCTCGCCTCTGATGCGAGCCAAAAGTAGTCTCCCGGCGGTTGCACCAAGTTCGAGTACCGGCTGGGCAATTACAGTGAGCGTTGGAACCGTCACAGTGGCCCATTCTGCATCGTCGAAGCCGATGAGGGAGAGATCATCGGGCATCTTCAACCCGCTATGCCGAACAGCATCAAGCACGCCGAGTGTCATCAGGCTGTCCGTCGTGATGATCGCAGTCGCTGGGCGGCTGCGCATGAGAACAGCGAGTGTGTGTACCGCCGCGGAATCGCGTGTGTACTCGGTGCGGCGGACGAGATCCGGATCAACGGCGATGCCCGCGGCCTGGAGACCGTCGAAGTAGCCCCAATAGCGCGCGATCGAGGGTTTCAGCTCGGACAGCATTTTACTTCTGGCCGCATCGCTGGTGTTCGGACGCGCTCGTTCCAACCCGATTGGCAGCGCGGTCGGTCCTGTGTTGCCCACGACGGCGATGCGTTCGTGGCCGAGATGAGCCAGGTACCTCACAGCCCTCTCTACCGCTGCCTCGCTGTCAACCACGACCGCGTCTGCCGCGACGCCGCGCGCCCGTCGGTCGAGCAAGACGACGGGCAGTCCCCGACTAACAAGCTGGTTGAGATGGTCGCCTTCCTCCGAGGACGCCGGTGCCACGATCAGGCCGTCGACCCGCTTTTCGAACATGACCCTGACGGCGTTGCGCTCGTGCGATGGGTCCTCGTTGGTGTTCGCGAGAACGACCTCCCACCCCTCGGCCTGTACGATGTCGGTAATACCTCGCACGGCACCGGCGAAGAATGGAAGCTGGATGTCTCCAACGACGACGCCGATCGTCCTGGTCCTGCCAGACGACATACTTCGTGCCAGGCGGTTGGGGCGATAGCCGAGAGCCTCAGCCGCGGCGACAACCCGTAGCCGAACCTCGTCGCTTACCGGGCCGTAGCCACCCAGAACCCGAGCCGCGGTGGCCTTCGAAACGTGGGCGGCGGCGGCCACATCGGCGACCGTCGGCTCATTCAGCCGCCTGCGGCGCTTGGCTTTGTCGTAGCTTGTCATCAACTCTGGCCCTTTCTATGTGTCCGCTTGTCCTTGTGCCGGGGCCGCTCAACTCGCCTACAGTACGCCGCTAACGGTGATACCGGACTCAGGACTCAATCTTAGTATAGAGTTGTTGTCAATCCTTCCGCCGTGTAGTCCTATAGGGCGAGGCAGCTGTCGAAAGCGCCCTTTCCGGTCAGGCGATAAGGAATCCGGCGGCCAATAGATTGAGCCGCCGCTGGCACTTAGGGGGGGTCGTGGTCCGACGGCCGACCGTCGACCGCCTTGACACAAACCGGCGTTTGTGAGATGGTTCATTGAGACCGGTCTCAGAGGAGGGCCGTCGATGATATCAACTCCCACGAAGCCCATTCCCGCCAACTATGAGGCAGCTCTTCGGACCGTCGTGGCCCAAGCACCCGATGTTGAGAGTTTCGCGAGGCGCGTGGGCGAGCGCGGCCTGAGGAACGTGTTCCTTGTTGGGTCGGGCGGTTCGCTCGCCGGTTTTTACCAGTTGCAGTTCATCCTCGATCAAGGCGGGCGCGGCCTATCCACGTATCTTATGTCCAGCGGCGAGTTCAACGTCCGTCGGCCCGTCAACCTGGGACCCGATTCCTTGATGGTCGTCGTGTCACACCGCGGCCAAACCCCTGAGACCGTGGAGGCCGCCAGGATTGCCCGCCGGGCCGGCGCGTCCGTGCTCGCCATCACTCGTGATGCGGACAGTCTCCTCGCTGGGGTGGCGGACGATCGCTTCGTCTACGAGAGGGACGAAGTGGTTGTCGATGCCAAACTTATCCTGCTGGCTATTCTCGGTACCTCCTTAGTCGACCAAGCCGGCGCCGCCCCTGATCCGGTAGGCGTCCGGCGTGCGTTCAATGCACTACCGGCGGCTCTCGTAAGCGCTATGCGCGAGCGGGAGGATGCGAACCGCGCGACTGCTGAACGGTTGAAGGACGAGCCAATCATCTATGTCCTCGCGTCTGGACCCAGTTATGGCATAGCCTATTCGTTTGCTATGTGTACCCTGCAGGAAGCGCAGTGGATGCACGCGGCAGCGTACAACGCCGCCGAGTTCTTTCACGGCGCCTTCGAGGTGATTGACGAGAACGTCGCGGTCATTGTGCTGCTCGATGAGTCCGAGGCGCGCCCGTTGGCCGAGCGGGCATGCTCATTCGTCCAACGGTACTCGAAGAAGGTCACGACGATCGATACGCGCGACCTCCTGTTGCCTGGGATCGAGACTCCACAGCGTGCGTTGATCAGCCCAATCGCGCTGGGCACCGTGATGTTCCGGTTGACTGCGCACTTCGCGGCGGTGCGCGGTCGCAGCTACGCCGACCGGCGCTACATGTTCAAAGTTCCCTACTGATGCGCATCCTGGGCGCCGGCGACAACATTGTTGACTGCTATGTCGATCTGGGGCTCCTCTTCCCAGGTGGAAACGCGGTCAATGTCGCGGTTGCGGCGCGACGGAGTGGCGCCGACGCAGCGTACGTGGGCGTCCTCGGCGACGATGAGGCCGGCCGACTCATCATGGAGGCGCTGCGATCTGAAGGTGTGGGGACCGAATGCACGCGGGTTGCGCACGGGTCGAATGCATGGGTCGAGATCCACCGGCATTCGGGAGACAGGGTGTTTGGGGCCTCCTCGCTGGGCGTGTCTCCCTTTCGCTTGAATGACGAGGAGCTCGCCTACGCGGCGGAATTCGATACCGTGCACCTGTGCGCCGGCGGCTTCCTGGAGGAAGATGTGCCGGCGGTAGCCGAGGTATCGGCCGTGTCTTTTGATTTCAAGGTCCGGCGCGAACGTGACTACGTTGATGCCCTGCTCCCCCACGCCGAGATCGCGTTCTTCTCAGCAAGCGATCTGAATGAGAGTTCCAGTATCGCCCTCCTTGAGAGGGCGACCCGGCTGGGTGCGCGCATGGCGATAGCGACTCGCGGACCGTTGGACGCCCTTGCATTCGATGGCCGGCATCTGTGGCGCCAAGCACCTCTTGCGCGAGAGGTCATCGACACTCTGGGAGCGGGAGACTCCTTTATCGGGCGCTTCATCGTAGGATATCGGGCAGGTGAAGACCTCGCAACCACGCTGCACGCGGCCGCCGAGGCTGCGGCGGCGACATGCGCGGTCTACGGTGCCTTCGGGCACGGCCGTCCATACCGTGACATCGGCGGCACCAAATCGGTGCAGGCGCCGTCGGTAACTGCCGAACCATCTCCTTAGCACTTGTTAACACTTGGCGAGGATAATAGCGGGATAGAAGAGAGGAGGGGGGGTATGGATCGAACCGCGTCGCTCCGAAGACGCAGATGGAGCTTGATTGCGACCTTGCTGGTGTTCGTTCTCGTGGGTACGTGCTCTTCGGCGGGTCTGGGGGCGTCGGCATCGACAGGGAGCAAGCTTTCGGGGAGCATTGTCTTCCTTGAACGTTGGCCCGAGCCTCAGTACGCGCCTTTCTGGAAGAAAATCGTGGCCGACTACCTGGCGCTGCATCCAAACGTGCGCATCGACCACCAAGCGATCGCCGACCAGCCCTACAAGGACAAAATTCGCGTCCTGACGGCGGCGGGCCAGCTTCCCGACATCTACTTCAGTTGGGCCGGTGACTTCGCGAACAAGTTTGTCCGGGCTGGCCTGGCTGCCGATCTTACACCTTACATGCGCAACACGCCCTGGGGAAACAGTCTCGCGCCCGCCGCGGTGGACGCGTGGACCCATGGCGGCAAGATCTATGGGGTTCCGATCAGTGTCGACGCCAAGGTGTTTCTGTATAACACGAAGATCTTCGCCAACAACGGGCTACAGGTCCCGAAAACGATTGATGCGCTCATCACCACCTGCGATACGCTTAGGAGCAAGGGCATCGAGCCTATCGCGTTCGGCAACAAAGACGGCTGGGCCGCCATTCACTATATGACCTCCCTTAACCCCAAATATGTCCCGAGAGCCACGCTGGACAAGGATTTCGAACCCTCGACCGGGGAATTCACCGATCCCGGATATGTCGCCGCACTGAATGAGTTTTCAATGATCAACAAGCACTGCCTCACCCAAGGGGCCAATGGAATCGACTACACCGTGGCGCAGGCAGAGCTGATGCAGGGCAAAGCGGCGATGTACTACGGCCAAACAGTCGAGTTTAAGACGTTCACTCGCGCAGGCGGCGCGCCGGCCAGCTTCGCCAATAACTGGGATTTCTTCCCGATGCCGCCCGTACCGAATGGACGGGGTGATCAGAATTTGCTCACCGGCGCCCCGGACGGGTTTATGATCAATGCGAAGTCCAAGCATATCGACATTGCGGTCGATCTCCTGAAGTTCATCACCGACAGGCAGAACGCAGAGGCATTCACGAAGACCTTGGGCCGGTTGAGCTCGGTGGCGGGCACGGCTACCTCAGCCAATGCGTTTCCGCAGCTCATCAAGGCGCTGCGCGTCATTAACAGCGCGAGCGGGATGAATATCTGGCTTGACACGATTCTCCACATCGACATCGCCAACGCCTATTTGAACGGGCTGGAAGCGATGCTCAATGGTACGAAGACCCCCGACCAAATTATGCAGGATGTTCGAGCGGCAGCGGCAAAAGTGAGGGCGAATCCCTAGCGGCTCTCTTAGGCCCGCCGGGCAGATCCTTGCCCGGCGGGCCCCTTCGGAGAGGTCAATGAGCGTCATCGCGAAGCGTGTCCGGGCGTTATCCGGCTGGCTCTACGTCCTGCCGGCGCTCATTCTGGTCGCCGTATTCGTCTACTACCCCGTCGTGGAGAACTTCCGATTGAGCACGTTCCAATGGAACGCGTTCTCAACGCACCCCCGGTACGTTGGACTCGGCAATTATGCAGGCCTGATGGCCGATCCGGTCTTTTGGCGGGCCATCTTCAACAATATCGCGTACGCCATCGTGTCGGTCATTTGGCAAGTTGGGTTCGGGCTCGTCTTGGCCGCGATCCTCGAAGAAACGGTCCGAGCGAGGCTTCGGGCGTTCCTACGGACCGTCTACTTTATCCCGGTCACCATTTCCATTACCGTCACAGGGCTGCTGTTTCAGTTTCTCTACCACCCCCAGTTCGGCCTCGTGAACCGGGTTCTGGTGATACTCGGACACCCGCAGTGGACACATTCGTGGCTCGGGGAGGAGGCGACCGCGATCTGGGCGATCATCGGAATGAGCCAGTGGCAATCCGTTGGCTACGTCATGGTGCTCCTCACCGTCGCGATGCAGAAGATTCCGCGAGAGTTCTACGAGGCCGCCTATATTGATGGAACAACCAAAGTGCAGGCGTTCTTTCTCATCACGGTGCCGTTACTGCGTGAGATGACGACCCTCATGATGATTCTCACGATTTCCGGGGCCTTCCTCGTGTTCAATGAGGTAAAGGTCATGACGGACGGCGGCCCCAACAACGCGAGTCAAGTCCTCGGCACCTGGCTCTATCGGTCGGCCTTTCAAAACGATCAGATGGGGTATGCGTCCGCGATCGCCACCGTGATCTTCATTCTTACCTTCGGCGCCGGAGTCGCGCAGCTCTGGGGCGTCCGCGGGAAGCAGGTGGAATTTTAGGACATGGCGGTCAGGTCTGCCGTCCCTGAAAGCCACGGCGAACTCGCCGGAGCGCACCCGACGCCCCTTGTTGTGCTGGCGAGCCTTGGCAGAATGGCGATGCTCACCTGTCTCGTGCTTGTCATCGTGTACCCGTTGGTCTGGATGTGCCTCGCCGGTTTCAAGTCGACCGCGGAGTTGTTCGGCGATCCGTGGGGACTGCCGGGCGCCTTGCGGATCGAGAACTATGTCACGGCGTGGAACCAGGGAGTCGTACGCTACCTTTTCAACAGCGCGTTCGTTACGACCGCCTCGATCTTCGGCGTCGTCCTCCTCGGCGCGTGGGCCGCCTATGGGCTGACCCGGCTCCACCTGCCGTTCGCTACGCCGGTTCTGTTCTTCATTCTCGGGGGCATGATGCTCGCCCCCGCCGTAGCGCTCATCCCGCTGTTCAGACTGCTCCAGGCGCTCGGGATCTATGACACGTATTTCGCGCTGATCGTTCCCTACGTCGCCTTTCGTCTGCCCTTTATCACCTTCCTCATTCGGGCATATGTGGTGACGCTGCCGATGGAACTCGAGGACGCGGCGGTCGTCGATGGCGCCAGCCGCTGGCAGATTTTCTGGAACGTCATCGTGCCGCTCTCGCGGCCGATCTTGATATCGGCCGCGCTCCTGCAGGCGCTGTTCGCCTGGAACGAGTTTCCATTTGCGCTGGTGTTCATCAACAACGACAATCTGAAAACGCTGCCGGTCGGCCTGCTCGACATGCAGGGCCGGCTCATCACGGATTGGCCGGTGCTCCTCGCCGCCCTCACGATGGCGTCGGTACCGATGATTCTGTTGTTTATCGTCGGTCAGCGCCAGTTTATTCGTGGACTCGCCGAGGGCTACGGGAAGTAAGGACTGCCGAGCGAGTGCCACGGAAAGCGTGCGGGGGGGCTACTTTGAACGATAAGAGCCAATGGGGAGGTCAGCCACTTTCGCGTTTTCCGAAGAAGGCGACCGCTGCCCTGTAAGTGATCGTCCCATCCCCCCGAAGATAAGACAAGTATGGAGGGACCCGTCCCCTCGGTCGCAGCCTCGAAGGTAAATCGAACCCCTTCGCATGAAGACTTCGCACGATGCGCAGGTTGCCTAGGTCTAGCGGGCATCTAACCCTCGGCTGGCAGACCCCGGGTGCCTGTTGTGAAGCTGTTCGCGGCCTAGCACTCGCGGTCAGCGATCAACGCGGCCTCTTTTACCCGTTCGCAGCATTCTCAGCGCGTCGCAGTCTATCTCGCGACCGCTGCGAGGACATTCGACGTTGACCATGAAGCCGAACGCTCCCACGCCGAGCGAGTGTCGGCGGCTTGTCACGGTCTTCCCTCGGTACGGCAGGCCACCGTCCGCGACTAGCGCACGACGTGTTCAGGCGAGGAGCACCTCGCGCCGGTACCGCCAAAAGCGCCCCCGCTACCAGTCGTATCCTCCAGGGCGGGCTGCAGAGGTAGCAGGCCTCAGGCGACCTCTCTTCCAAGTACCCCCAGGGCTCTCCCAGGCTGCAGGGACCAGCCAAACTTCGGAAACGAGCTTCCGGAGCACCTCCCGGGCCTATTTTGCTGCATCTCCAAGCGTTAGCATCCATGTGTGCCTAACGAAGCAATATTGTCCATTCCATCGTGGTGGGATCGGCCGGAACGTTGGCGAGTGAAGCCGGCGCCGAACCGCGCACGTGTCGAGGGGACACAGGACCCAAAGGAGGGGCTCCAAATCCTGGGAGGGCTTCCCTGCTATGAGCGCTTCCCGTCGCTGTTCCGACGCTTGAATCACTTCGTCTAAGGCGTCCATCCGCCGAGCTGATGTCCCGACCCAAAACGTTCGCAGCCCTCGGATCCCTCTGAACGGTTGCCATTCTCACCAGACGGCGCTGTACCGTTGTGAGAGAAGGCAGCGATGCGCGCCTGCACGGTTTGATAATGTATACTCTTGGTTCTTCCACTTCATCACTATTCCCATGTCCGCGAATTAGATGGCCAGCGTGAGGACGCGATGGCTCGGCTCGAATCGGCGTGGTTCTCCACCGCCGAACAGGGGATGAGATGAGGCGGCGTGGCCGGCCGCGGTTCCTACTCGGATGTTGGATGGAGATTGAGTTTGCATGGAGCCGCGCTTCGCGCGGCTCCATGCAACGCGAGAATCTTGTGGCGCCGGAAGTGCGTCCCGGCGGCGAAGCCCAGGACGCCGAGCGTGGACCGTGTGCTAAACTCTCCTATGGATATACGCCGTCTATGCGTCATAGCTCGAGTCGATGAAGGCACTCCTGCCCCCGGAGGGACCTAGATGCCATTGTGTGTCACATTGCCGCGCACCTCGAGGTCACGATGACCCCTACCGTGCCAGCCTCGTGCGACGGCGCGTCCGTGAACGTGAGCTTTGTCCAGCTGGGCGCGGTGAAGATGGTGGTGCTGGGCATCGTCCAGGGCATCACGGAGTTGCTGCCGATCAGTAGTACGGCCCACCTTCGAGTCGTGCCCGCGCTGCTTGGATGGCCGGATCCGGGCTCGGCGTTCTCCGCCGCGATGCAACTTGCGAGCCTGCTGGCGGTGGTCACGTTCTTCGGCCGAGATATCGTGACGATCACGAAAGAAGCGCTCGCGGCTCTGCGGCGTGCCGCGCCGCAGGATCATTCCCTCCGGATCGCCGCCGGGATCGTGATCGGCACCATTCCGATCGGCCTCGCGGGGTTAGCGCTGCGCAGGACGCTGAACGCCTGTGACTCGCCCGTACGAAGCCTCGGGATCGTCGGCTGGGCCTGCGTGCTCATGGGGGTCCTGCTCGCGGCGGCCGAGCTCTACGGCCAGCGCGGACCCGGCGGGAAGCGCCGGTGGGATCAACTCACGCTCAGGGACTGCGTGTACGTGGGCATCGCCCAGGCATTCGCGCTGGTGCCCGGCGTGTCCCGGTCGGGCTCGACCCTGACCGCAGGACTGGGACTCGGGATGGAGCGTGCGACGGCGGCCCGATTCTCGTTCCTTCTGGGGGTCCCCGCAATCGTCTTGGCTGGCCTGTTCGAGCTATGGACGCTCCGCAAGGCCGGACTCACCGGCCACGGCTGGGAGTTGCTCGCCATCGGGGTGCTCTCCGGCAGCGTCGCCTCGTACGCTGCGATCTGGGGACTGGTGCGCTACCTCGAACGACACACCAGCTGGGTGTTCGCATGGTACCGCGTCGTCTTGGGGATTGGCCTGCTCGTGGGTGCGGGTGCGGGGTGGTTCCGCTAGAGGTTCAACTCCCTGAACGTGCCCGTGACCATGTAGATCACGCGCTCGGCGATGTTGGTGGCATGATCGCCCATCCGCTCCACGGCCTGTGCCGCCATCAAGAGATGGGTGGCGCGCTGGATGGTCTTGGGATCCTCGATCATGTCGGTCAGCAACTCCCGGAATACCTGGCTGTACAGGTGGTCCACGTCATCGTCCGAGGCGGCCATGTGCTCGGCGAGTGCCACGTCACGGCGGACGAAGGCGTCGAGCCCTTCCCGAAGCATCTCGCGGACCATATCCGCCATGCGCGGGATATTGACGAGCGGCCTGAGGAGCGGCTCTGCGGCCATCCGCCGCACCATCCGGGCAATGTCCTCGGCGTGATCCCCCATCCGCTCCAGATCGACCGTCATCGCCCAGATGGCGGCGATCGTCCGCAGGTCCTTCGCCATCGGCTGCTGCGTCGCGATCAATCGCATGCAGCGTTCTTCCAGCTCGAGGTGCAGCGTGTCGATGACGTCATCGGCGGCGATGACCTCGTCGGCAAGCGCCACGCTGCGCGAGCGTAGGACATCGATCGAACGCCGTACCGCGTCCTCGACGAGGGTCCCAAGTCGCAGCAGATCGTCGCTAAGTTGCCGCAGGGCCTGGTCGAACGACTCCCGGGTCACGCCCATTGGTTTGGCGCACACCCATTTCGCTCCTGCCTTCGGTGTCCGCGCCCGCGCGGACGTCGCCGGGCGGGAGCGCAGTGACCCAAATCGGTCACGTTATCCGAATCTACCGGTGATGTAATCCTCCGTACGCCGGTCACTGGGACGCGTGAACATTTCGGACGTCGCGCCGACCTCGATAAGCTCACCCTGGAGCATAAACGCCGTAATGTCCGAGACGCGGGCGGCCTGCTGCATGTTGTGTGTCACGATTACGACGGTCAGCGTTTCCCGCAGCGTCCGGGCGAGTTCCTCGATCTTGAGCGTGGAGACGGGGTCGAGCGCGGAGGCCGGCTCGTCCATCAGCAGCACCTCGGGCTCGACGGCCAACGCCCGTGCGATGCACAACCGCTGCTGCTGGCCGCCCGACAAGCTGGTTCCGGGCTTTCCGAGCGAGTCCTTGACCTCGTCCCACAGCACCGCGTGGCGTAGACTGCGTTCGGCCATGTCGCGGAGCAGCCGCCGGTCGCGCACGCCGGTGAGCCGCAGGCCGGCAACCACGTTGTCATAGATCGACATCGTCGGGAACGGGTTCGGCCGCTGAAACACCATACCGATCCGCCGTCTGACCGCCACCGGATCGACCGCCGGACCGTAGATGTCCTCCCCGTCGAGCAATACACTGCCCGTCATGCTCGCTCCGGGCACCACTTCGTGCATCCGGTTGAGGCACCGAAGAAAGGTGGATTTTCCGCATCCAGATGGCCCGATGATCGCCGTGATGCGATTCGCCGGGATACTCATCGAAAGCCCCTTGACCGCATGCGTCTCGCCAAAGTAGGCATGCAGGTCCTGGACGGCGACGCGTTCCCCGGAGACCCCAGCGGCTCTGACGCCCGCGAGACCCGAGAGTGCATCACTTACGATCGCGCTGGGCACATCCATCCGTCTACCTCCCCTTCGCGTACCGTCGGCGTCCGGCGGTTCGAGCCGCCACGTTGAGCACAAGCGTGAGCATCATCAGCACGAGCGCCGCTGCCCACGCCTGGCGGTGCCAGTCATCATACGGTGAAATCGCGTAGTTGTAGAGTTGGACCGTCATCGATGCGATCGGCTGGTCCATCCGGAAAGACCAGAAGGGGTTGTTGAACGCCGTGAACAACAGCGGCGCCGTCTCTCCCAAGATGCGCGCGACGGCGAGCATGATGCCCGTCAGCACGCCAGCGGTCGCCGTTCGCAGCGTCACCCGCAACGCCGTGACGCGCCACGGGATCCCCAGTGCGTACGAGGCCTCGCGCAGCGACGCTGGCACGAGCTTCACCATTTCCTCGGTCGTCCGCATTACCAGCGGGATCATCATGACCCCTAGCGCTATTCCGCCGGCAATCCCTGAGAAATGCCGTGCCGGCACGACGACAAGCGCATAGATGAAGACGCCGATCACGATGCTCGGAATACCGTTCAGCACGTCCGCAGTGAACCGAACCCACCACCCGAAGCGTCCACCGCCCAGCTCGGAAAGGTACAGGCCCCCGAAAATCCCGATCGGAATCCCGACGCACGATGCGAGCGCCACCAACAAGAGCGTGCCAACGAGGGCGTTGGCCATGCCGCCGCCGGCCTCACCGACCGGAGCCGGCAGGTGTGTGAAGAAATCCCATGTCACCGAGGATGCACCCCTCAACGTCACGTACCCCAGGACGCTGGCGAGCGGGGCAATCGCGACGAGCAGTGCGCCGAGGCACAAGTACGTCATCACGCGGTCGGTGATCCGGCGTCGGCGGAGAGTGAAAACCCGGGGCTCGCTCACAGATGTCCCACCGATGACGTGACGCGCGAGACGAGCCACCTAGCCGCTGCGTTCACGAGGAGCGAGACTATGAACAGAACGAGCGCCATTTCGATCAGCGCCGATACGTAGAGGCTCGATGATGCCTCCGAGAACTCGTTGGCTAACGCCGCCGCGATCGTGTACCCCGGCTGAAACAGCGACGCTACGATCTGTGGCCTGTTTCCGATAACCATCGTGACAGCCATCGTCTCGCCGAGGGCGCGTCCCAGCCCCAGGATGATTGCGCCGATGATGCCCACGCGTCCGTAGGGCAGCACCGCCCGCCGGATCACCTCCCACCGCGTGGCCCCGAGTGCATACATCGCCTCTCGCTGCTCCTGGGGGACTGCAAGCAGAACGTCGCGCGAGACCGACGAGATGATAGGGATCACCATGATGGCCAGAATGATCCCCGCGGCGAGCATCCCGATGCCGTAAACCGGACCACTGAACAGCGGGGTCCAGCCGAGCGCCATCCCGAGCACCGGCTCGACGCTTCCCCGAACCCATGGGACCAACACAAAGATCCCCCACAGCCCGAGGATCACACTTGGAATCGCCGCGAGCAGCTCGATTATGAACGAGAGCACGACCGCCGACCCGCGGAGCGACAACTCAGCGAGATAGATCGCAACCCCAAGACTGATTGGCACTCCGATCAACAGTGCGAGCGCAGATGACACGATCGTACCGTAGACGAAGGGCAACGCCCCGAAGATATTGTGTACGGGATCCCATTTGGACGTCCAGAAGAACGCGAACCCGAACTGCCTGAGCGAGGGACGCGCCGCCAAGAGCAGCGACAATCCGATACCAAACACGAGCACGATAACAAGCAGGGCAAACCCGGCGAGCACCTTCTGGAATAGCAGATCGGCACGCCGTTCTCCCCGACGCTTGACCGCGGCTCCGAGGGACGGACCGCCGGGACGACCTCCCGCCAGCGGCCGGGCGACCTCATTGCGGAGCATGCTATCGTCCTCTTGCGCGGCACAAGCACCGACGCGCCATCTCGAACTCGCGACCGACCGTGATCCTCCGCGTCCCCGGCGTCCGCGCCTCTCGCCGCACCGCCCGTTTCGCCAAGCGACACGTGCAGGACCTACCGTTCAACCGAAACACAAAGGCCATTCCGATCCTCACCATACGAAGCCGCCGTTAATCACTGGTGAGTCCAATGTTAAGCCTCGATTAAGGCAAGGTTAACAGTGACGCCCTTGACGATCACGGCTTGACGGCGGTCTCGGGCTAGATTCCCACGAACCGAACGAACCAGATCGCGGCTCCGACAACCGCGGCGAGGCAGGCGAGGACGACCAGTGCCGCCTTAACGTCCGCCGACATGGCCATCGGCCAGAACACGGGAAGGTCGTTTCCGTCGTGGACCGCCACGTCGGGAAGATCTGCATTGAGACGCATCGCAACCCTCCGGCACCATTAGCATTCGACCTAGCCCCTATCCACGACGTGGCGCCGCGTGAACGCATCGCCAGGGGGAGAGACGAGGTGATAGGAGTCTAGTCGGCGGTGATTAACCCTTCCGCCGCTTCCGACGGAAGAAGGCGTTAAGACAGCAAGAAGAATCAGGCGGTTCGCGTCAGTCATCGGGGAGCCACCGCGCGCTCGGGCGCTCTTGGGATGAGGAGAGTGAACTGGCTGCCCCGCCCCTCGACGCTCTGCACCTCCACGCGCCCGCCGTGTGAGGTAGCAATGTGCTTGACGATGCTGAGACCGAGTCCCGTTCCCCCGAACGCCCGGGATCGCGACCGATCCACGCGATAGAAGCGCTCGAAGATCCTCGGCAGATGTTCTGGCGGGATGCCGAGACCGGTGTCCGTGACGGCCAACGCCACGAGGTCCCCGGCCACGTGACTCGAAATCCGGACCACGCCCCCCGCGGGCGTGTACTTGAGCGCATTGTCCACCAGATTGACCAGCGCCTGGACGAGACGCGCCTCGTCGCCCCACGCGTCGGCAACGCCCTCCAGGTCCTCCACCCGTAGCGCGATGCCGCGGCGTTCCGCCACCGGCCGGAACTTCGTCGCGACCTCATGGGCGACCTCACCCATCGAGACCGGCGCCATCTCCATTTTGGCGCTGCCGGTTTCGATCGCCGAGAGATCGAGTAGGTCGTTCACGAGAAGCGCGAGACGATCGATCTCCGAGACGATGCGCCCGAGAAAGCGCGGCCCGGCTTCCGGATCGCGGGCGGCGCCATCACGGAGGGTCTCCGCGAGCGCCCGAAGCGACGCCAGGGGCGTTCGCAACTCGTGGGAGACATTGGCGATGAACTCCTGCCGGATGAGATCCGTGCGTCGGAGGTCGGTCACGTCCTGGGCCGCCACCACGATGCCCAGGAACTCACCGCGGCTGCCGCCCACCGGGTTGGCCTGTACCCGAAGCACGCGGTGCCCAGGCTGATGGACCTCGAGCTCCCGGGTCAACGGCACGCGCTCGCGAATCGCCTGGCGCACGAGCGCATCCAATTCGAAGTGATGGATCACCTCGATGAGGCGGTGACCGATCGCCGCCGAGGCGGTGACGCCCAGGATGCGCTCCGCTGCGGGGTTGACCAGCACCAGCCCGCCGTCTCGGTCGATGATCAGGAGACCGTCACTCATGTGCGCGAGCACCGCCTCGAGCGTGCTCTTGCCGCGGTCGAGGTCGGTGATCGTACGATCGGCCTGCGCGATCATCGCGTTGAACTCCGCGATCGTTTCGCGTACTTCGACGAACGAGTCCCCGCGGACCGCACGCACACGCCCGTCCGCACCGGCCCTCGCGGCCTCGGTGAGTTCGCGGAGCGGTCGGGCCAGCGAGGCAGCCACGCGCCCGCCGAGAAACCATGCAGCTGCAAGCGCAACCGCCGCGGCCAGCAGCAGTGAGAGGCGCGACGACACGGAGCCGAGCCGTCCCGCGGATGCCAGCGCCACGGCGGTCACGGCAAACGTTATGCCGGCTTCCAGCGCGAGGATGAGCGTCATGCCGCGCCGGAGCCGCATTCCTACCCCTCCAGCTTGTAGCCGACGCCGCGGATCGTCTCGATCGACGTGGTCCCGCCGGCCTCCTGGAGCTTATGCCGCAGCCATCGAACATGAACGTCCACGGTGCGGTCGTCGCCGTCGTACTCGTACCCCCACACCTGCTGCAGCAGCAGGGCGCGGGTCAGCACCCGCCCGGGGTTGGACAGAAATGCGCGCAGCAGATCGAACTGGCGTGGGGGCAGCGCGACGGCCTGCTCTCCCACCCGCACCACATGCCGCGCGACGTCGAGCGTGATCTCCCCGACCTTCAGCACCTCGTCACGCACAGGAGCAGCCTGGGTCCGCCTGAGTGCCGCCCGGATCCGCGCAAGCACTTCCCGCACGCTGAACGGCTTGGTCACATAATCGTCGGCGCCGAGATCGAGCCCCACGATGCGGTCGGGTTCGTCGGCTCGCGCCGTGATCATGAGAATCGGGACGCGGGACTCCTGCCGGAGAATCCGGCATACTTCGAATCCGCTCATCCCGGGCAGCATGACGTCCAGGAGGACCAGATCCGGCGGCGTCGCTCTCGCAAGGTCGAGCGCCTGCCCGCCGTCGGAGGCCTCCAACACTTCGTATCCCTCGCGCTCCAACGCGTACCCGAGCGACTCGACGATCGCGTGCTCGTCGTCTACGAGCAGGATCCGCTGTTTCATAGGCACCTCCCGTTGTTGCACCGAACCTGCCTACTCGATCGCAAGGTTTCGCCGATTCTTTGCGCCGCGCGCCGACGGGGTTAACGGCCGCTTAATCGGCGCACGCTATCCTTCCTTGCGGATGGCGGTTCGCCGGGGCCGCAAACCGGCGGCCCCACGGAGGATGCGTGGACGCCACGCTCCGCCTCAACCGGACAGAGACGCGACCGCTGGACTGGGCGACGAAGGATCGACTACAGCCCGCCGGCCCAAGATCCGCGATCTCAGTTCCCAAGGACGGGGCACCGTGCGGCGCCGCGCACGCTAGGATCGCCGCCATCCCCAACCCCTGTAGCCCGGAACCGCGCGGGAGGCCTGTGCTCCCCGCGGTTCCGGGCGGCCCGCCGGCCCGGCTTCCCGTTGTGACCGCTCCTCTCGGCCGGGCATGATTCAACGACGCCGCGGTGCGCTGCACGCGTACGTGGCGGCGACCAACGACGCCGACATTCTCTCCATTGTCTTCGTGGATGCACGGGCTCGCGTGCTCGACCACATCGCCCTCGCCGCCTCCGATGCCTCGACGGCGTGCGCGCGGGCACTCCGGGGCATCGTGTACGCGTTGTGGCGTTCGCGTAGGCTCGGGTACCGGCGAGTCGCGGTGCATAGTGACGTGCCTGGTGCCGTGACCCGGTTGAACGGAGAGCGCCCGCTCGAGCCGTCGCTGATCGGGCCATACCTCGAAGCGCGCGCACTGATGCGCGCCTATAGGTGGGCGCGCGTCGACGTTGGGGAGCTCAGGTGGAGGCACGCGCCGGTACCCGTTACGGGCGTCCTCGTCGAGCAACTGTCTATTCTGCCGAGAGATGTCGGACCCGCCTTCCGGTCTCACCGCGTTGCGGAGCCATGCCTATCGAGACCCTGGGTCGCGATGGACGACCAGGCGCTCTCTCGCAACCCGTCCGCCCGTTGACACCCAACATGTCCACATGTCTTCCCGCGATGTTCCCCATTCCACCCTACCTCGCGATCGTTAACCGGCCGTGATCAAATCGTTAAGCGAAGTTTAAGACGGGATTGTCGCATCCGTCCGGCGGGGCTTCGCTCTGTTTCGCGCCAGATCCAAAATCTCATTGGAGAACGAGGAATTCCGGTTCGCATCCTTTCGCTGGGAACCGTGAGGATTCGCGGGCCTTCGAAGGCGTGCATCGGGGTGGGAAATTACCACCAGGTTACCGACGGAGGGATCGGACGTCATCAGGCGGGGCGACGGGAATGAATGTTAAGAAACGAAGCGACTTCCGGGAAGGGAATCGGATCCGTGACTCGAAGCACGGACGGTTCCCCCCAATACCACGGAGGTGAGACGGTGCGGATCATGTTGCGCGTCACGATTCCGGTCGAGCAAGGCAACAAGGCGATCAAGGACGGAAGCCTCGCGAAGACGTTCCAGGCGCTCATGGAAGAGCATAAGCCCGAAGGCGCCTACTTCCACGCGCACCAGGGTAAGCGCTCGGGGGTCTTTTACTTCGACTTGAAGGACACCACTGACATCCCGAGAATCGTGGAGCCACTGTTCATGCACTTGAATGCCGAGATTGAAGCAACCCCCGTAATGAATGCCGACGATCTGAAAGCGGGGCTCGCCAAGGTGAAACTGTAGGCAACGTTCTCCCAGAGGGGGCAGGGCGACCGAGACTGCCCCTCTTTCTTCTTGCAGATCAGTCGAGTGGAAAGTCACGGCGACCCGTTTGTCGCCGGACTCAAGAGGACGAACATGGCCACTGCTGCCCACCCACTTAGATCGGAGCGACAGAACGCGACATCCGGTGGGTCAACCGGACACGAACGTTTATTGGTGATCCGTTTGAATCAGAATCCTTAGCCCCGGTTTTCGCCCTCGCATTACCGGGACGTTGCCACCCCCGGTCCTCTATCGCTCTCCAGCCCAAATAACACAAATGAAATTCGATGATCGAATCGTCAAGCGAAGTTGAAGGGCACCAGGCGATGAGAAAAGCCCGAGGACGGCGGACCGTGAAATTTGCTTCGGTATCCGATGCCGGCACATCGGGGAAGACTTAACGTTGCGCTAACGTGTCTCGCACGGCGTCTTAACAGTGCCTCGCTACGATGAGCGTGGAGCCGCACGGGGAGCGCCGATTCCATTCGACGGTGCGGCAAGAAAGGGGGCGAAGCAGTCAAGTGAAAGACAAATCGTACACTCGGCTCGGCCTTCGGCGTCGGCTTGCCGCCGCGCTCGTAGTCGTCGCGCTGGGTATTCTGGGAGGTACTCTTGTCACCGCGGCGCCGACGATCGCGCAATCCACGATCACGATTACAGGCGCCGGCGCGACATTTCCATATCCGCTCTACTCGAAGATGTTCTCCGTCTATCACGAATTGCACTCCAACATACAGGTAAACTACCAGTCGATCGGCAGCGGCGGTGGGCAAGAGCAGCTCTTCGCCGGAACCGTGAACTTCGGAGCGTCCGACGCGCCGTTGAGCGACGACCAGCTCAAAGAACATCCAACGGTCGTGCACATTCCGATGACGCTCGGCGCGGTCTCCATCGGCTACAATCTGACAGGGGTGCCCACCGGCCTGCACCTCACCGGTGACGTCCTGGCACGCATCTACCTGGGCCAGATCACGTCCTGGTCGGATCCTGCGATCACGAGTCTCAATCCCAGCATGAAGATACCGAACCTGCCGATCGCGGTGGTCCACCGTTCCGACGGAAGCGGCACGACCTTCATCTTCACCTCATACCTGTCGCTCATGAACTCCGCCTGGGCAACGAAGGTGGGTCACGGTACCGCCGTCGACTGGCCGGTTGGCATCGGTGGCAAGGGAAGCGAGGGAGTTTCCGGCCAGGTGAAGCAGACGCCGGGCGGGATCGGATACTTCGAGATGGCATACTCCGTCGAGAACAAGATCCCGATGGTCGCGATGCGGAACGCGGCGGGACACTGGGTCATACCGAGCGTGCCGGGCGCCTCGGTCGGCGCCGGCATCGCTGCCGAGCACATGCCCCCTGATCTTCGCGCGATGTTCGTGAACGCGCCCGGACCGACCAGTTACCCGATCGCGGGATTCAGCTGGATCCTGGTCGACAACCAAAAGGTCTCGCAGCCGCTCATCGACCTGCTGACGTGGATGATCCACGACGGCCAGAAGTATTCGACGGCGCTGCAGTATGGACCGCTGCCGCCCCAGATAGTTCGACTGGACGAACAGAAGCTCAAGGAGTTGACACCCAAGTAGCGGTATTATCGCAGGGTTGCGCGGTACGCCCCGACCCCGCCTCTCCCCGAGGCGTACCGGCGCGCCGAGGCCGCCCATCTCCCCCAGGGCGGCCTTGGCGCGGATATCAGAGTACGTTCGGCACGGCCCCGTCCACACGCGCCGTACTTGCCGCGCCGCGATTTGCGCGGCTATGCTACAATACGTGTTACGCGATGACGACACGATGGTGCCCTGAGTGCGGAGTGAAGCTGGAGCCGTTCTTCGACTCCCCGTGTGAGCCCCCGGTCGCCTGGCTGTGCCAGGGATGCCGGACCGTCCACATGGACGTCGCCCGCAACACCCTGTCGCTCGAAGCGCAGCAAGAACTCGCAAGCCTCGAAGCGTTCCTCCGGAACGGCGCCGTCGAAGCGGTCCCCGAGATCGGGCGGGCGCGGGCCCGTGCTCGCGCCATCATCGCGGGCATCCGCGAAGTCCCCGTGGACATCGAACGGATCGCCGAGGCGTGCGGGTACCCCGTCCGCGAGCGACCGCTTCCTCCAGGAGAGCGTGGCACCATCGCCCGCGACGGGGATTACACGGTCATCGTCATCAACCGGGACCGCCCCGGGCAATCCGCCGCCGAACGCCGTTGGATCGTCGCCGAAGAGCTGGGGCACGCCGTGCTCGCGCATAGCACCCTCGTCGCGAGCAGCGCCCCTGGCGCGGCGCCGGCGATCCAGGAGCGGCGGCGCCGGGAGGCGGAGCGTGAAGCGAAGACGTTCGCCTCGGAGATGTTGATGCCCGAGGAAAAGGTCCGCGGGCGATTCGCAGAACTCGCGCCGCGGATCTACCGCACTCTCGGACTCCGTCACCGCGAAGCCGAAATCGGGGAAGTGGTCGTCACCATGGCGCGGATGTTCGGGGTCACGCCGACCGCGATGCGGCTCCGCCTCGAGGAACTGGACCTGATCGGCTAACGCGTCGCCCCACCGTCACACATGAAGCAGCCGCCCGGGAAACCCGGGCGGCTCCGCGCTTACGTCGAGTCGTACCGCGTCCTTGCGCTAGGCCACCGCTGCCCGCAACCACTCGGCCCAGGCCGTCCCCAGCGCATGAAGCGCTGCCTGGAGCTGCGTATCCTGCCCGCGCTCCATGTCATTCACGGTCAGCGCCACGTTGACGTCGGGCGTGATACCCACCGCCTCGACCTGGGTGTTCTTCGGCGTCAAGATCCGTTCCACGGTCACCGACATGCCACCCTCGGGGAGCGCAACCGTCACCGATCCCCCGAGCGCGCCGGCGGTCTTCTCGCCGACGATCGTGGCCCGACCGTAGTCCTTGAACGCGCCCGTCAGAATTTCGGATGCGGAGGCGCTGTTGGCATCGACGAGCACCGCAAGCGGCGTGTCCGGCAAGAGAGGCCGTCCCGTCGTCTGCAACAGGCTCGCCGGCTGGCCCCGCTCATGAATCCGCGAGAGAATGGTGTTGGTCGGCATAAACACCCCTCCCACGCTGGCCGCCTCGACAATCAAGCCGCCGGGGTTGCCCCGCAGATCGAGAATCGCCGACCGGATGGGCGCCTGCGCCTGCAGTGCCTGAACCCCGCTCCGCAGTTGCTGGCCTGCACCCTGGGAGAACTCGAAGAGCTTGAGATACGCCACTCCCGGTGAGATGAAAGTCGCCTCGACCGGGGGCACGCGAATCGGTGCGCGCGTCACCTGAAGCTGTACCGTCTGGTTGCCCCGCTGGACGACGAGCGTCGCGACCGATCCGGCCGGCCCGCGGATCAACTGGCTCGCCTCGGTCGCGGACTTGTCCCGCAGCGACTGTCCGTCCACCGATACGATACGGTCGAACCGCTTGACTCCTGCCTGCGACGCCGGGGAATTGGGGAATACGTCCTCCACAAACACCCATTGCACTCCGGCGGAGTCCTTCTGCGCCGTGATCTCCACCCCGATGCCCGTAAAGCTCGGATTCCCGAAGAGCTGGCGCCTGCTCTCCCGGAGTGCGTCGGGATCGAGGTAATATGTGTGGCTGTCCTTTAGAGAAAACAGCATGCCCTGGGTGGCCAAATAGGCGAGTTGCGTCGCGCTCATCCCAGGCGGGACAAACTGGGCCGCCCTTGAGAACTCCGACACGAACTGCGCGTCGGCTTCGGCCTCCGGCGTTCCTTTCGAGATATCAGGGAGGACGTCGGAGCCTTTGTTCGTCGCCTTCCGGAGGGTTGCGAGGGCGGCGTTGAGCAGTTGGACCGGCTGCACCGGATCCACATACTCTTGCTCGAGGACGCGCAACGCGGCAACGACGAGCGACCCGTTCGCGGCCGACGCCTTCGGCAATTGGGCAAACGGGACCAGAAGCAACACCAGAGCCAGCAAGACCGCGAGCCACGACCTCATCATGGTACGGGACAAATCCATTTCTCACGCTCCCAGACGTGTAAGCAGGAGACCCGGGCAGCACCGGCTCCTCGAATTTTGCCCATCATAGCACAGCTCGTAACTGGGCGGAAAGGTGCGCTCCGGCTCGGGCAGAACCGGTGCCTGCTTGCCCACGGTACAGGACACGAACACCACCCGGCATCCTCTAGAACGACACGGATTCCTGATCTGTTCCCACAGCGAACCTGGCCAGAGACAGCGGGGTCACATCGACGGAACGGGCGGCACCCTCGAGGATGAGCTCACTGAGCAACCGGCCGACGGCGGGCGCGTGCATGAACCCATGTCCGCTGAACCCGTTCGCCAGGTAGAAGCCCCGCGGCGTTTCTGTCGGACCGAGGATCGCGTGATGATCCGGGGTGAGGCTTCTCAGGCCTGCGTAGCCGCGCACCAGCCGCGCGCCGGCCATCGCCGGGATGCGGGCAAGTGCCGCGCGCACCACGACGTCCAACCCGTCCCAGTCGACGACCTCGTCGAGCCCGGGACGCGTGTCCTTGTCCGTTCCGCCCATGTAGAGCGCGCCTGCCCGGTCCTGATGCAGGTACCAACCGGTGTCGAGATCCACCGTGAGCGGCCTTCCGATCCCGAGCTCCGGGACCGGTGTCATGACGAACACCTGCCGCCGGTACGGTGCGACCGGCAGATCGACGCCCACCATCGCCGCGACGTCCCGCGCGCGCGACCCGGCCGCATTCACGACAGTCGACCCGGCCCAGGCGCCGCGGACGGTACGCACCCCCTCCACCTTCCCGCCACGCGTCTCGATCCCGGTCACCTCCTCGTCCACCCGCACCTCCACGCCCAGTTCGCGGCACCGGCGCAGATACCCCTGAAGCGCGCCGTAGGGGCTTGCAGAACCGTCCAGCGGACAAAACGTCCCGCCGACAAGATCGTCGATGCGCACGGCGGGGAACATAGCGTGCACGTCGCCGGGCGCGAGCCATCGCGACGGCACACCGAGCCGCTGCTGGAGGACGACTCCCTGCCGCATCATCTCCGCCACGGGCTCCTGTGCGGTCACGAACAGGTAGCCGTGCTGGACGAGATCCACGGGCTCGCCGGTCTCCTCTTCGAACCGCAAGAATTCGGGGAGACTGAGTTGGGTCAGACGGACGTTGACCTCGGTCGAGAACTGATGGCGAATCCCGCCGGTCGCCTTCGCCGTCGAACCCGTCCCGACCTGAGACGCGCGCTCGAGAACGACGACCCGAAGTGCGGGGTCGCGGGCTGCACGCACCAGATGGTAGGCGATCGACAGGCCGATGATGCCCCCGCCAATGATGAGGATGTCGGCCGTCTCCATTGTCACCGCCGATACGCCGGAGCGGCGTGCTGCGGATCACCAGCCGCCCCACTCAAACGCCGCTTCCGGTTTCCGTTGCTCGAACCCTATTCTACTCCCCTGTCCCCGGGCACAGACAAGGCAAATCACCGCCCGCGGTCGAGGACGATGATCGCGAGCACCGCGCGGCCCGAACCCTCCGCCGCTCCCTCGCGCACCATTCCGAATCTCGCAAACCACCACGTCCGCCCGGCGCCGCCGCGCACCTCCTCGACACCGTGCGAGGGACGTCCGGTGCGCAGCGTCTCGTACAGCCGTGAGTCCTCGGTGAACAACGCGCTCGCCGGCGCCCCGATGGCCGCGGCCTTCGGGAACGGGGCGGACGGGGACGTGGCCCGCCACCGCAGCACGGGTATCCCACGCTCCACGCCCCAGAGCAAGGCGTACCCGTGCCACGTCCCGGAGCGCAGCCACTGGCGCACGGTGAGCCGGACCGGCGCGGAGAACCGCGCCGCGAGATCGTACAGACCGTCCATGGTCAGATCGGTCCGTGTCGCGGCCGCGCGAAACGGCCGCATCGGCAGCAGGATCTCCGCGGCCACCGCTTCCTCGAGCGCATCCCCGGGGGCCCCGCTCCACCCAGGAGGTATGAGCGTCCGGGCCAGCGCGAGCGCGACGGCGCCGTTCCACTGTGGCGTGTGCGGCGGCACGCGACGATCCACGGTCAGGATCCAGCGTGGCCGGCTCTCCGTGGACGGATGCGCCAAGGTCACGCGCGCGACACCCCGCAGGACGGTCCGGCGCAGAAGGACGACGCCGCACTGCGCGGCGCAGCGTTCAGGGGCAAACGGCGGCTGCGCCCCAACGGGCACCCGCGCCAGCACGCGGGCACGACGGAGGATCTCCGCTCGAAGCGTACCCACAGGTCCCGATTCGGCTCACTCGCAGCACCGCCCTGCCCGCAGCGGAAGCCAGACGCCTTCGGCTCCAGGGACGCCGCCCGCGGGCCGCGAAGTTACTCCCCCGATGCGATCGCGAGTTCCCAATGGCACCGGCGCCGGGGCGCGCGCGACTATTCTTGCGAGCGGCAGCGCGGGCAACTCCATCCTGCTCGAAGCCGGCGACCGCGCGCTGCTCGTGGATGCCGGGCTCTCCGTGGAAGCGATCGAGCGCGCGCTGGCGCGGGTTGCGGTGTCCGCGCGCGCGCTCGAGGGGATCGTGCTGACCCATGAACACGACGACCACGCCCGCGGAGCCGGCCCGTTGGCCCGAGCGCTCGACGTTCCCGTGTTCGCCAGCGCGGGAACCGCAGCCGCTGCGGCCGGCGATCTCGCCGGCGCGGGCGCCATGTTGTTCCAGATGGAGCGCCCGTTTTCGATCGGGCCATTCACGCTCACGGCGTTTCCCGTGCCGCACGACGCCGCGGAGCCGGTCGGGTTCGCCCTCGAGATCGCAGGCCGTCGGATCGTCATCGCCACGGACCTGGGCTCCGCCGGCGAGGAGATGGATGCGCATCTCGCAGACGCCGACCTGGTGATTCTGGAGAGCAACTACGATCTCGGTCTCCTCCACGTCAGCAGCTATCCATGGTTTCTGAAGAACCGAATTCTCAGCGGCCGCGGGCACTTGAGCAATGACGAAGCAGCACGAGCGCTAGCGCGTACGGCCAGGCGCCCGCGTGAGATCTGTCTGGTGCACCTGAGCGAGTCGAACAATCTCGCCGCCCTCGCACGCGACACCGTGCGGACCGCGCTCGCCGCGGCGGGGTGCCACGCGCATCCGGTCCGGGCGGTACCTCCAAACGGCTTCACCGGTCCGATCGAGATCAGATAGCCAGCCGGGGCGGAACGGCCGGCACCGCCGGCCGACCCCGAAGTTTATGGAGGCGAACCATGCGGACGATCAGGATCACGGCCGGGAAGATCACGGCCACGGCCACCCTCGACGGCAGCCGCACCGCGGGCATGATCTGGCAGGCGCTGCCAATCGAAGCGCGGGGCAACACCTGGGGCGACGAGATCTATTTCTCAATCCCCGTGACGTGCGAGCCGGAGGCGGCCCGCGAAGTCGTCGAGCTCGGTGATCTCGGGTATTGGCCGCCCGGCAGCGCCTTCTGCATCTTTTTCGGGCCAACACCCGCGAGCGAGGGCGACGAGATCCGGCCCGCCAGCCCGGTCAACGTGTTCGGCCGTATCGACGGCGACCCGCGGATCTTCAAGGCGGTGCGCTCGGGGACGACGGTGAGGGTCGAGCGCGTCGAGTAGCGCGACGTGGCACACGCCGTGCACGTCCAGGAGGCCCTCTTCAGGGTCAGAAGCACCGTCCGGTTGCGGCGTGAGGCGGTCGCGATCCTGAAAGCGGCGCTCGCGGCGGTGGATCCGTACAACGCCACGCGGCGGGTGCTTCGCCTCGATCGCCGCGGGCTCGTGGCCGCGGGACGCGCCTGCCCGTTGGCCCCGGGAGCGCGCGTGATCGTCGTAGGCGCCGGCAAGGCCGGAGCCCCGATGGCGCGAGCCGCCGAGGACGTGCTGAACGACCGGATCACGGCCGGCGCGGTAGTCGTCAAGGCGGGCTATACCGCGCCGCTGCGCAGGATCGTGCTGCGAGAAGCTGGCCATCCGGTTCCGGACGCGGCCGGCCAGGCCGCCGCTCGCGAGATCCTCGAAGCCGTCACGGGTCTCGGCCCGCGCGATCTCGTCATCTGCTTGATCTCGGGCGGCGGGTCGGCCCTTCTCCCCGCCGCGCAGGACGGGATCACCCTCGACGACATGATGCGGACCACGGACTTGCTCCTGCGGTCGGGGGCGGCGATCGGCGAGATCAACACGGTGCGCAAACACCTCTCGCGCATCGCCGGCGGCCGCCTCGTCGCGGCCGCTTCGCCGGCGCGCGTGTTAACACTCGTCGTCTCGGACATCGTGGGCACGCCCCTGGACGCCATCGCATCCGGTCCGACCGTCCCGGACCCGACGACGTACGCCGACGCTCTCCGTGTCCTCGAGTCCCGGCGGTTACTAGATCGCGTTCCAAGGGCGGTGCGGGAAACGCTTCGCCGGGGTGCGGCGGGCGCGCTCCCGGAAACGCCGAAGCCCCGTGATCCCGCCTTCCGCCGCGCACACGTAGCGGTCGTCGCGGACAACGCGACCGCGGCGCGGGCTGCACTGCGGAAGGCGCGACAGCTCGGCTTCCACGCACAACTCCTCTCCACTTATCTGGAAGGCGAAGCCCGGGAGGTGGGACGCGTACTGGCGGGAATCGCTCGACAGATCGTCCGGAGCGACGAACCGGTTCGGCGCCCCGCGTGCCTGGTGGCCGGCGGCGAGACGACCGTCACGGTTCGGGGAAATGGCCGCGGCGGCCGCAATCAAGAACTCGCGCTGGCCGCTGCCGGCGGCCTGGACGGCGTCTCGGACGCCCTCCTGGTCAGCTTCGCGACCGATGGCACGGACGGCCCGACGGACGCCGCCGGTGCCGTCGCGGATGGCACGACGCTCTCGAGGGCGCAGGCAATGGGGCTCGATCCAGCAGCGTATCTCGCGAACAACGACTCGTACTCGTTTTTCGACGCGCTGGGCGATCTCATCCGGACCGGCCCGACAAACACCAACGTCACAGATCTCATGCTGATCCTGTGCCGGTAGGTCTCGCGCGTAGACTCACTACGTCCCATCCCATCCACACCGTCGTCGGATAGGCGGCCGCCGCGGACGCGCCGATCGTCCGCAGGCGGCCCCGGGGCCGCCGGCCTCGCCACCGACTGTGAAAAAGGGACGCCGATTGCTATGGGGCGAATTTCGTGACGGCGATCCTGACGACCATCGCAATCTCGCCTCCCGGCTGCTCGAAAGAAAACATCCCTGTGGAACACGAAGTCGAGGCGCCGGTTCGCGTCCGGACGGCGACGCAGAGTCGCGCCGGAGAAGCCCGCCGCTATGGCCCAGCGGAGAGCCTTGCCGCACGTTGCGCGTGGTCCGGGCGGAAGGACCAGCTTGCCCGCGCGGCGAACATCGTGCGCCGTGGACGTTCGGATCACGACGATCGACCCCGCCCGGGTTCGAAAGAAGCGCGCGCACATGATCGTCGCCGGTGGAGGTATTGGCGCGCTGGGGCTCGCCGTGTTGATGGTCACGGTGATCGCAACGATCGGCACAGGGCATGGGCTTGGGACACCGCTGGGACGTTCGCGCGATTTGCGAGTGATCGACACGGATCTCGTCGATGGGGCGATCGATCCCTCCGTCGTGCTCCTGGAGCCAGGCGCCGTCCAGTTTCGGGTTCGGAACGACGGGAGCACGCCGCGCCGGTTCGCGATCCAGGGACCCGGCGTGTTCTCTCAAACGGACGATCTTGAACCCGGTGCCTCCGCCTCGCTTGACTTGACGCTTGCGCAGGCGGGCCGGTACCGCCTCCAGGTCGTATCGCCCTCGGGCGATCCGTTGTCGAGCGGGATACTTGAAGTGCATCAGTGATCGGGTGTATCGAGTCCGTTGAGCGGCTTCCGGGCCCGTGCCTGGATCCACGGCGTGGACCGGAACTGCGCGTGACCTACCTCTCGGACGCCGTTGAGCGATCACGTTAACGACGCGACCGGACCGCTCCGCGTGTGCATGTGCACGCCGGAGGCGGTACCGCTCGTAAAGACCGGCGGTCTGGCGGACGCCGCTGGGGGCCTGACCAGGGCGCTCGCCGAGGCCGGCTGCGATGTGCGCGTAGCACTGCCCGCGTATGCTGCCATCGATCGTGCCTCGCTAGGGCTTCACTCGATCGGCACGGCTGACATCCCGCTTGGTTCCTCGCGAGACGAGGTCGGGCTCTTCGAGGGGTATCTACCGAACACCCGCATTCCAGTCTATCTCATCGCCCACGACCCGTCGTTCAACCGCCCCGGACTATACGGTGAGCACGGCGTCGATTACCCGGACAATTTGCGCCGCTTCACGGTATACGGCCGCGGGGTACTCGCCCTGCTTCGCCGTCTCGCCTGGAGCCCCGACGTCCTGCACTGCCACGACTGGCAGACGGCGCTCCTGCCGGTCTGGCTGAGGGTCGAGCCGAAAGACGCGCGGCTAGCCGGCATCTCGACACTGCTCACGATCCACAATCTCGCGTACCAGGGCGTGTTCGACGCGGACACCTTGCCCATCACCGGTTTGGCACATGGCCCGGCGACGCCGGCCGAGCTGGAGTTCTTCGGACGCATCAACCTGCTCAAAGGCGGACTCATGTTGGCCGATTTCCTCAGCACGGTGAGCGAGCGGTATGCGGCGGAGATCCAAACTCCCGAGTTCGGGTGCGGCCTCGACAGTCTGCTGCTGGACCGGCGCGGAGATCTGATGGGAATCCTGAACGGCGCCGACTACACCGTGTGGGATCCGTCCGTGGATCGGCTCCTCCCCGCCCGTTACACACCGGACGACCTGTCGGGGAAAGCGCTTTGCAAAGCAAGTCTACAGCGCTCCCAGGGTCTTACGGCGGACCGGACGATCCCGCTGCTCGGGCTCGTCGCGCGGTTGGTCGAGCAGAAGGGCCTCGACCTGGTCGCCGCGACCGCAGACGCCATCCTGGGGCTCGGCGCTCAACTCACGCTACTCGGCACCGGAGACCCAGGATACCAGACCCTCCTCCAGGATCTCCACGCGCGATATCCCGACAGGGTGGCCGCAACGCTTCAGTTCAACGAGCCGCTGGCCCACTTGATCGTGGCGGCGGCCGATATCTATCTTATGCCGTCACGTTACGAGCCGTCCGGACTCAACCAATTGTACAGCCTGCGGTACGGCACCGTACCGGTCGTCCGCCGCACGGGCGGCCTCGCTGATTCCATCACCGACGCCACACCCAAGGCGCTGGCGCGAGAAACTGCAACCGGGTTCGTCTTCGATGCGTACACGCCGGACGCGTTCTTGGACGCCGTCAAGCGAGCCCTCTTCGCGTTCAGGAACGCCGACGCGTGGCACCGCCTCCAGGTCACCGGGATGCACGAGGACTTCTCCTGGGCCAGGGCCGCCGCGCGCTATCGGGAGGCCTATCGACTCGCCGTGGCGCGCAGGCGCGCCGGCGCCCATTGATGGAATCACCGCCGAAGTCCGGCCGGCAAGGATAACTATTGTAACGAACGCGTCGAACCTGCCGGCTTCGGGTCCCGCAGGAAGGGCCGGCCAGGTGAGCGAACCCACTGAATCTACTTGCCGGAACCAGCCGGAGGCGGCGGGCCACAGCACCCTCGGTTGGCACGTCGCCGCCTGGAACAGCACCAGGCTTCCAAATAGAGGAGGGATGTCGATGCGAGTCGCACGACGCGCCGGGTGGGGCGCGGCTCTCTTGTTTCTGGCGACCGCGGTCGCCGGCGTGGGGATCGTTACTGCCGCGCCTTCCGGCGGCGTCACGCTGACGGTCGGACTCGACCAGGAGCCGCCGACCCTCGACCCGGAGGCCTCACCGTCCGCGGTCACGTACCAGATCATCCCAGACGTGACCGAGAGCCTGCTGTACCAGGGATTGGACGGAAAGATCGTGCCGTGGCTCGCCGCGGCGTACAGGGTCTCCCCCGACGGCAAGTCGTTCACGTTCACGCTCCGGTCCGACGCCAAGTTCACCGACGGGACGCCCGTCGACGCGGAGGCCGTGAAGTGGAATTTCGACCGCGTAGTCAATCCCAACTATAGGGCGGGCAGTGCCCTCGCGGCGCTATCGGGCTACGCCGGCAGCACCGTCGTCGACGACCATACCGTCCGGGTGGACTTCAAGGCCCCGTTCGCGCCGTTCCTGTCGTACACGGCCGCAGGCACCCTGGCGCTCGTGTCGCCGAAGGCGACGCAGGCCCAGGGGAACGACGTGAACCTCAAACCCGTCGGGAGCGGCCAGTACGTCGTCTCTGAATACGTGCTAAAGGACCACATCACCCTCACCCGGAACGCGGACTACAATCGCCGTCCTCCGTGGAGCGACCACCAGGGCCCGGCCTACGTCAACACGATCGTCTGGAAGTTCATCCCCGAGGCGGGCACCCGTGTGACCACGGTGGAGTCCGGCGAGACCCAGATGATCAGCGGCCTGTCCATCCCCTCGGCCACGCTCGCGCACATGGCCACCGAAAAGACCCTGCGCATCGAGCGGTACCCGTATCCAGGAGCGCCCCGGATCTGGCTCCTGAACGTGAAGATGGCGCCGACGAACGACCTCAAGGTGCGGCAGGCGATCAATTACGCCGTCAACCGCCCGGCGATCGTGGACTCGATTTTCAAGGGGCTCGGCACGCCGGCGTGCGCACCGCTCACGTTGCAGACGCTCGCCGACAAGGCCCTGTGCAACGTCTACCCGTACGATCCGAAGAAGGCGGCCCAACTCCTCGACGAGGACGGCTGGAGGATGGGCCCCAACGACATCCGCGAGAAGGACGGCAAGCCGCTCACGCTGACGATCAACTCGATCAACTACGGCAGCGGCAATCTCCCCGAGATCGAGCTGCTGCAGGGCCAGCTCCTGGCCATTGGGATCGACGCAAGGATCAAGAGCCAGGCACGGCCGCCGTGGTACGAGGATAACTACCACTGCGCGACCAATGGCCCCGTGATGTTCCTGCGGAGCACCGATCCGGACGGCCTATTCGCCCTGTTCAGCTCCGTGAACGTCGGCAGCAATTTCAACTGGTCGTGCTACGCGAGCCCGGACATGGACAAGCTCCTCCAGCAGGGGCGCGAGACCTACGATCCGGCGAAGCGCCGGGCCATCTACGATCAGATCGAAAAGATACTCGTGGACCAGGCGGTCAGCGTCCCGCTCGTGGACGAATTTTCGGTGTGGATCGTGCGCAGCAACATCACGGGCACGAAGTACAACTTTTCCGGTTATCCCGTGCTGACCGACGTGAAGATCGGCAAGTAGATCGACGGCCGGGGCCGGCGCGCGCCGGCCCCGGCCCCGGGAGCTCGCTTCCTCCGTGATCCGGTACATCTCGGCCCGGCTCCTCGCGACGGTTCCGGTGGTATTCGGCGTCACCATCGCGGTGTTCTCGATGCTCTATCTCATTCCGGGCGATCCCGTGAAGATGATGCTCAGCGAGTTCCAGACGAGCCCCGAGCAGATCGCACGGATGCGGGCGCAGCTCCACCTGAACGATCCGTTCCTCGTTCAATACGGCCGGTTCGTCTGGAACGGCCTCCACGGCAACCTCGGCAGTTCGATCCGCGACAACCGTCCGGTCACCCAGGAGATCTTCGAGGTCTTGCCCCAAACGGCACAGCTCGCGGTGGCGGCGCTCGCGCTTTCTTCCGTGGTCGGCGTCACGCTCGGGATCGTCGCCGCGCTCCGCCAGAACTCGTGGATGGACGTCGGCGCCATGATGGTGGCGACGTTCGGCATCTCGATGCCGAACTTCTGGCTCGGGCTCATCCTCATCCTCTTGTTCTCGCTGCGCCTGGAGTGGCTCCCCGCCGCCGGAGGAGGCGACCTGGCGCATCTCGTCATGCCGACGCTGGCGCTCGGGCTCGGGGCCGCGGCGATCGTCGCGCGGCTGACCCGGTCCAACATGCTCGACGTCCTGCGGATGGAGTACGTGAACACGGCCAGGGCCAAGGGACTCGGAGGCGGCACGGTCGTCATGCGGCACGCCCTGCTCAACGCGCTGATCCCGGTCATCACGATCTTCGGGCTGCAGTTCGGCGCGCTGCTCGCCGGCACCGTGTTCATCGAGACCGTGTTCGGCCGCCCCGGGCTCGGCCGGCTTGCCGTGGACGCGATCCAGAACAAGGACTTTCCGCTCGTCCAGGGCTGCGTGCTGGTCTTCGCCCTCGGCTACGTGTTCGTCAACCTTCTCGTGGACCTGGCGTATGCCGTCATCGACCCGAGGATCAGGTACGGTTGATGGCCGAGACACTGGCAGCATCCTCCGTTGCACGCCGCACCCGTCACCGGACGCGGTGGGAGATGCTCGTGCCGCGCGTCCGCCGGCACAAGGGATTGGTCCTCGGGTTCGGTATCGTCCTCTTCCTCGTCGCGGTCGCGCTGCTGCGGAATACCGTGGCGCCACAGAACCCGATCAGAATCGACATCACCTCGGCGCTCCAGGGGCCCGGCCCGGCCCACTTGTTCGGGACCGATCAATACGGCCGGGACGTGTTCAGCCGGGTCGTCCACGGCGCCAGCATCTCGCTCACCGTCGGCGCCATCGCCGTGGGTATTTCGGCGACCGTGGGAACGACGGTCGGACTCATCGCCGGCTTCTACGGGGGGATCGTGGACGCCCTCGCGATGAGGATCATCGACGTCCTCTTGGCGTTTCCTGGGATCCTGCTGGCGCTCGGCATCGTGAGCGTGCTCGGCCCGAGCCTGCAGAACCTCATGATCGCGGTCGGCATTTCGGGCATCCCGTTGTACGCGCGGCTCGTGCGCAGCACGGTGCTCGTCGCCCGGCAGCAGCTCTACGTCGAGGCCGCGCGGGCCTTTGGGGTCCCCGTCCCGGTCATCCTAGCACGGCATCTTCTGCCGAACGTCGTCGCCCCGATCATCGTCGCCGCCACGTTGGGCATGGGGACGTCGATCCTCGCGGCGGCTGGGCTGTCGTTTGTCGGGCTCGGCAGCCAGCCGCCCACCCCCGAGTGGGGCCGGATGCTGACGGAGGGCCGGGACTACCTCCGCGATGCCTGGTGGATCTCCACGTTTCCGGGAGTGGGAATCATGATCACCGTGCTCGGGGTGAATCTGCTCGGTGATGGGCTCCGGGATGTCCTGGACCCGCGGCTCAGGATCTGATCTTGGATTGCACCCGCCGCTTGAGGGCGCGAGCCGGCAGAGCGCAGGGCGGAGTCTATCGGAGCCCGCAGGCTGCGCAGGTCGGCATTGCGACATAACCGGGTTCCCTGCGGTTTCCATTAAATACCGGGCGCATCGGCGTCCGGCCCGCCTTCATCAGCAGACCTACGATGAACGTTGCCGCGTCCACCGCGGAACAAAGATCGAGACTGCCAGTGCGGTGACATAGTGGGACAGGATGTCGTTCGGCAGGGATCCGGCCGCGAAGTGCCGCGTGCCAAGGTGGCCGATTCCGATGAACGCTGCGAGCTGGCGGAGAGGCACGATGAGGCCCACGATCGGAACACCCAGCCGCGGGCCGGGCCCTGATGGCAAAGGGACGAACGCGATCAGCAGGCTGTCGATTGTGGCGAGTGCGAGGGTAATGATCCACAACGCGCCGGCGGGGTGTCTGGTCACGCGGCTCAGCCCCGCGTACAGGAGGCCTCCGAGAATGCCGGCGAACAGGGCCGACCACGCGGTCGGGCCGCTCGGCGGCGCCGGTTCGTGCAGCGCCCAGTGCGCCACGACGCACGCCAGCGCCGCGATGATCCCGGCTCCGAACCCGGCCAGCAACCCGGGCCCCCAGCCGACCGCCCGTGCCCGCGGCACACGCACGACCTGCTCCACTTGCACCCACCCTCTCACAGGCGCCCCGGCGGATGCTCCATCACACAGCGCATCACGGTACGGTAAGCGCCATTAACTCGGTGTCGATGGGATACTCTCGCATCGCCGCTCTTACGCCGTCGTGCCGCGACGTCCAGCTCTGATCTCCCCATCGCGATTGCCCGTTCCGGCCAGAGGAGGGCGGATCCATGCCACCTGGCCGATCCACACTGTATCATGCGTGACCACGCCCGTAAATGTGTCAAAAGTGGTGGACCTGCGGTGTGCGTGGCAAGCACCTAATAGCGGCGCGCGCTTCGCTCTCCGGGCCGAGGGTTGATCAAGCGTATCCCAAACCTCCCGTGGTCTCCTTTCTGCCACCGGGTTTTGACGATGACGCGCTAGGCCGCCGGGATCCCGTAGATGCCGCCAAACTTGCCCCTGAGGTAGGAGAGGTACAGCTCCGGCGTGAGCGGTCCGCCCGTCGCGCGCACGACCAGGTCCCCGGGAAAGTACTTCCTTCCGTGCTCGTGGACGTGTTCGCGGAGCCACCGGAGCAGCGTCCCAAACTGTCCCCGCCGGATCTGCTCCTCGAGTGCCGGATTGTCTTTCCTCGCGGCCTCGAACAGCTGCACCGAGACGACGTTGCCGAGCGTGTACGATGGGAAATACCCGACGAGCCCGGCGGCCCAGTGGGTATCCTGCAGCACGCCGTCGGTGTCGGTCTTGGGAGTTACCCCCAGGTAGGACATCATCCGATCGTTCCACGCCCCCGGGAGCTCCGCCACGCGAAGCGCGCCCGTCAACACCGCCTGCTCCAGCTCGAACCGCAGAATGATGTGGAGATTGTAGGTGACCTCGTCCGCGTGGATCCGGATGAGACTCGGCTCGACACGATTGATCGAGCCGTAGAATATCTCGGCATCCACGCCCGTCAGCTGGGCCGGAAACGCCCGCCCTAGTGCCGGGTACGCGTACTCCCAGAAGGCTCGACTGCGCCCGACCAGATTCTCCCACAACCGCGACTGCGACTCGTGGATCCCGTAGCTCGCGCCTCCCGCGAGCGGCGTACGCTGGATCGCCGCGGCGATGCCCTGATCGTACATCGCGTGCCCCGCCTCGTGAAAGATCGCGAAGACCGCCCCGAGGCCCGGCCGCTGAAATCGCGTCGTGATCCGCACGTCGTCGCGGCTGAACCCGGTAGAAAAGGGATGCGCAGACGTATCGAGGCGGCCGCGCGTCGCGTCGTATCCGAATGCCTCGGCCATTGCGAGCCCGAAGACGCGCTGCGGACCATCCTCGTAGTCGCGCGCGAGCGCACCCACCGCCGGACCGGGCCGGCTGGCGATGGCCCGCACGAGCGGGACGGTAACCTCGAGGAGCCGATCGAACAGCGCCTTGACCTCGCGGGACGT
Source organism: bacterium (assembly GCA_035622635.1). Taxonomy (GTDB): domain Bacteria; phylum Sysuimicrobiota; class Sysuimicrobiia; order Sysuimicrobiales; family Segetimicrobiaceae; genus JAJPIA01. The sequence goes on from DASPUZ010000139.1 coordinate 38,799, forward strand.
CATTCCCGGCTCGTAGTCGTCCATCAGGGCGTCGTACGGGTGTTCCCGGTACCCCAGATAGTCGGCCCGGCGCCGCATCAGCTCGAAGATCCGCTCCAGGTGCGGCCGAAACACGGCGAAATCGTTCTGCGCACGCGCCTCCTGCCACACGTGGGTGGCAAGGGACGCCGTGCGTTGAAGCTCGGCGACGAACTCGGAAGGCAGCTTGCTCGCCTTCGTGAGATCTCGCCTCGTGACCCGAAGAAGCGCCGCATCGTTGGAGTCGGGCTCCAGCGAGTCGAGCAGGAGCTCGGCCGCGTCCAGGAGCGTCCGCGTGCGAGCAGAGGTGAACTGTTCGTGCGCGATCCGCGACAGCGTCGCAAGCTGCAGGGCCCGTGGCTCCGCGCCGCCCGGCGGCATGTACGTGTGTTGGTCCCAGTCGAGGACCGCCGCAGCCGACTCCACGTCGGCGATCGCCGCCAGATGAACCTTGAGTTCCTCGAGCGATTCTCGAGCGGTCGCAGCGCACATGCGCAATGACTCCTTCCTCAAAATCGAAGTCGGAACCCCTCGTGCGGGTCCGCGTTAGAGCAGCTGCTCCTGCGTCGCTCGACGCCGGCCCCTTCCCGCGGCAATCCCCCGCGATCCGGACGGCCGCTCCGGTGGAGGCCCCGGGTAGGTGATCGTGGTCCCCTCCACCTTCGCCCACGGCGTCAGCTCGTGTGGACGCGACGAGCCAGGATCCATGATGTGCGTCACGGCGTCTCGCCTGACGACGAGTGCGTCCGCGATGAGGGACCGATGACACCGCCACGGCACGGCCTCGGCGCACATCAGCGCGACGGGGCCCTCCGCCCGGGCGAGACGCCGGAGGTTCAGGATCGCCTCGTCGAACTCCGGCGTCGCCATGTAGTCCGCGAAGCCTCGGAAGCTCGCGTCGCGCCACGCGGTGTTGACGGAGTCGGCGTGGGGACGGCGCAGTCCACCGAGTTCCGCGGCATGCCGGTACCGGATACCGCGCCGAGGCAGCGTGCGGCTCAGCGTCTCGCGGTTGAACTGCGGTGCGTGGCGGGACCCGGGCACGGTGCGGACGTCCACGAGCGTCCGCACACCGACATCGCGCAGCGCCTCGACCAGGTCGTCCAGCGTGCGCGTCGAGTGTCCAATCGTGTAGAGACGCATGCTGATCCCGCGGACCGCCCCTCCACGAACACGGTAGGAATTCTCCGGTGACGCACATCATGTCCTCCCGATGCCGCGCGGGGTTCCGCCGCGGGGACGCTATCCGATGCTATACTCAGAAGCGTCGTGGAGCTCGCAGAAGTCCGCCGTCGCGTCGAGGACCGGAACGCGCTCGCGTGCTTCGCAATGCGATCGAGCCCGCTAGGTGTCCGACTCATCGCTTCGGGCATCGCACCGAAGATCGCATGAATCCGTTCAAGGTGCCGCCGACGCCGGTCCCGTACGAAACACTCCTCACCCGGCGCCCGCCGCGTCTTGCGGCGTCGGGACTATGGATCTAGCGCGTCTCGTTCGGACATCGCCGGAACGATGCGCCGGGGAAAAGGAGCGATCTCGATGGCGACTCAGGTCCAGACCGCCGCGTCGGCTGCCGGGCGGGTAGACGTTCCGGCCGCCCGCCCGATCCCGCGTCTCGGGATCCCGGAGGTCGACAAGTGCATCCAGTGCGGATTCTGTCTCCCGCACTGTCCTACGTACCGGTTGCTCGGGATCGAACCCGAATCTCCCCGTGGGCGCATCCATCTGATCGAGGCCGCCGCGCAGGGGCGTATTCCGATCGACGACCGTTTCGAGGAGCACGTGTATGTATGCCTCGGATGCCGCGCCTGCGAGACGGCATGTCCCGCAGGCGTCAAGTTCGGCACGATCATCGAGGCGGCCCGGGTGGAGATCGGCCCCACGGGCTCTCCGCTCGCCCGCTGGCTGACGCTCGCCGTACTCCGCCATCTGATGCCGTTCCCCGCGCGCCTGCGCGCCGCTGCCGTGCTTCTCCGACTGTACCAGCGAAGCGGACTGGGCGGCCTCGCGCGTGCGCTGCACCTGATGCCACGGCGCCTCGCCGAGATGGAGTCCCTGCTCCCTCAGATCCCGTCGCGGTTCTTTGCCCCGTCGCTCGACGTGTACCCCGCGGTCGGCGCGCGCCGGGCGAGGGTGGGACTGTTCAGCGGGTGCGTCATGAGCCTGCTGTTCGCCGACCTGAACGAGGCCACGATCCGCGTGCTGCAGCGCAACGGATGCGACGTCGTCGTGCCCCGCAACCAGGGATGCTGTGCTGCGCTCAATATCCACAACGGCGAGCGCGCCGCCGCACAGCGGATGGCTCGGCGGAACATCGAAACGTTCCTCGCCGCGGGGGTGGACGCTGTCATCATCAACGCGGCCGGGTGCGGCACCGCGAGCAAGGAGCATCATCTCCTGTTTCGGGACGACGATCCGGCGTATGCGAAGCGCGCCGAAGCGTACGGCCGCCTGTGCCGGGATTTGAGCGAGTTCCTCGTGGAGCTCGGGCTGGTGGGCCGACTCGGCGAGGTGCGGGCGCGGGTCACCTACCAGGACCCGTGCCATCTCGCCCACGGGCAGGGCGTCCGCCGGCAGCCTCGTGAGTTGCTGCGCAGCATCCCGGGACTCGACCTGGCGGAGATGGAGGGGGCGGATCGCTGCTGCGGCAGCGGGGGCATCTACAATCTCGTCCAACCCGGCTATTCGCGCCGGCTCCTCGACGAGAAGATGAACGCGGTGGCCCGGACGCGGGCGGAGATGGTCGTCGCACCGAACCCCGGATGCATGCTCCAGCTCGCCGCCGGCGTACGCGCGCACGGCCTACCGACCACGGTCCACCATCTCATCGACCTGCTCGACCGCGCGTACGCGGCCGCCGAGGAACGGCGGGCGCAGAGCGCGCCCCGGACATGAACGCCTCGCTGATCGACCGCGCACGCGAGGTCGCCGGACATGACCACGTTCTCGCCGGACCCGATATCGGCGCGGCGTACGCGGTAGACGGCGTGCCCGTCACCGCCGTCGCGCGGCCGGGCACGCCCGAAGAAGCCGGGGCCCTGCTGGCGGCCGCCGGGGAGGCCGGCGCAGGGGTGCTCCCATGGGGCGCGGGTGCGCATCAGCATCTTGGCGGCACCCCGACCCGCGCCGACCTGGCCATCGAGACGACCAGGCTCACCGGAATCACCGACTATACGCCCGCGGACTACGTGGTCGCCGTTCGCGCGGGCACTCCGTTTCGCGATCTCCAGGCCGAGCTCGCCAAGCACAACCAGTGGTTGCCGATCGACCCGCCCGGGGCGGCGCGTGCCACCGTGGGCGGTCTCGTTGCCGCGAACCGCAACGGACCCCGGAGGCTCCTCTGGGGATCGATTCGAGACCTTGTCATCGGGATCCGCGCCGCGCTCCCGACGGGCGAGGTCATCAAGACCGGCGGCAAGGTCGTCAAGAACGTCGCAGGGTACGACCTCGTGAAGCTCTTCATCGGCAGCCTCGGGGCGGTGGGGGTGATCACCGAGGTGACATTCAAGATCTCGCCGCTGCCGGAGGACGGGCTGACGGTGCTCGTGCCGGTACCCGAGGCCGCCGCGGTGCACGCGCTGACGGCGGCGGTGATGCGATCCTACCTGTTACCCTCGGCGCTGGAAGTGGTGAATCCGGCGGCGTTCCGCCGTCTCTCGGACGTGACGGGTCTACCCTCGCCCCCCGCCGGAGCCTGGGGCGTGCTGCTGCTCGCTGAAGGCATGGAGGAGAGCCGCACGCGCCACGTCAACGAGATGCGGTCGCTCGTCGGCGGGCGCGACGGGATGGACGTGATCGAGGGCGAAGGTCACCGCGCCCTGTGGACCGCGGTCGGCGAGTTCCCCTCGCCGGAGACCCACCCCGGGGCGGTCATCTGCCGGGCCGGCGGTCCGATCGCGCGCTGGGGGGAGTTCGCCCGGGCGCTCGAGCCTGCGGGAAGCGACGACGGATACCCTCACCAGATCCTCGCGCACGTGGGCGTAGGCTTGGTGTATGTGGCCGCCGCGGCCGAGTCCGTAGGACCGACGCTCGCGGAAGCGCTCGGGCGGGTCGCCCGCGAGGTGGGAGGATACGCCGTGGTGGAAGCGGCACCACGGGCGCTCAAGGCACGCCTGCCGATCTGGGGAGCCGAGCCAGGTGCCATCGAGCTGATGCGCCGGCTCCGGACCGCGTACGACCCCAAGGCTATCATGGTGCCCGGCCGGCTGGGGTGGGACCTGTCTTGAGGCGACGCACGATCATCGTCGTGGCGGCGATGCTCGGGATGTTCCTTGCCGCCATTGACCAGACGGCCGTCGGCACCGCGATGCCCACGATCGTGGGCGCGCTCGGCGGCTTTGCACTCTACTCGTGGGTGTTCTCCGCCTACCAGATCTCGTTCGTCGTCATGACGCCGATCTTTGGACGGCTCGCCGACCTGTACGGTCGAAAGCGCATCTACCTGACCGGGATCCTCACGTTCATCGGGGCCTCGGTGCTGTGCGGCCTGTCGCGGTCGATGGATGAGCTCGTCCTGTTCAGGCTGCTCCAGGGGATCGGCGGCGGCGCGGTCCTGCCGATCGCGCTCACCATCATCGCCGACCTCTTCCCCATCGAGCAGCGCCTCAAGATCCAAGGGGTCTTCAGCGGGGTGTGGGGGCTTGCGGCGATCGTCGGCCCTCTGCTCGGCGGGTTCTTGTCCGACCACGCCACGTGGCGTTGGATCTTCTTCTTGAACGTACCCGCGGGATTGGTTGCCACGTTGATCATCGCGTTCGCCTTCCACGAGCCGCCCGTGTCGCGGGAGGGGACGATCGACTACGCCGGTATCGGCCTCCTGTCCGGGAGCGCTGTCGTGTTGCTCCTGCTGCTGTTCTGGGGCGGACGCGAGTTCCCGTGGGCATCGACACAGAGCGCGGCGCTGGCGGCGTCGAGCGCCCTCCTCCTGCTCCTGTTCCTGCGCGTCGAGATGCGAAGCGAGCAGCCGTTTCTCCCGTTCAGCCTCTTCGACAACCGGATCGTCACCGTGTGCGCGGTCGGCGGTTTCCTGATCGGCGTCAGCATGTTCGGGGCGGTAGCCTACATCCCGCTGTACGTGCAGGGGGTCATCGGCACGAACGCCACCACTGCCGGTGCGGCGCTGATGCCGTTCATGGTGGTGTGGACCTGCGGGAGCATCGTGGGCGGCCGGCTCGCGCTCCACACGGGATTCCGGCCCGTCACGGTCGGTGGCATGACCCTGCTCACCGCGGGGTTTGCGCTGCTCGCGCTCCTCGGTGACCATGCCTCCACCGTCACCGTGTTCGTCGACATGGTGATTCTCGGCGCGGGCATGGGGTTGAGCGCCACCATGTTCATCATCGCGATGCAGAACGCAGTGGACAAGCCGCTCCGCGGGCTCGTCACGTCGATCAACGTCTTTGGTCGCAACATCGGCAGTGCGATCGGTGTCAGCGCACAGGGCGCGGTCCTTGTCGGGATCCTGGACGCACGCCTCCGCGGCCTCGCGACCGAAACGCATCTCGGGCTGGATCGCATCGGAGATCCAGGGCTGGTACTGGATCCGACGCTCGAGCGGCACCTCGGAGCGGCGGCGCATGAAGCGCTGCGTACGGCCCTCGCCCAAGCAGTGCACGGGACGTTCGTGCTCGGACTCGTGATGATCGGGCTCGGCCTCGCGGCGGTCCTGATGTTCATGCCAGGGGGAAGCGTGTACGCCCACACCGCCACGCAGGCTTCCGGCAGTGCACCAGCCGACTGACGCCGTAGGACACGCCCGGTGCACCCCCGATCACCGCGTTCGGCCGATACGCATCGTGGTCCCATACGATCGGGGAACAATACGACCAAGACCAGGGTGAGGGTGCCCCAGATTCTTCGGGTAATCGCGCTCATCCGGGGGACGTCACCGCCGGGTACTGCTAAGGAGAACGTGAATCCGTGACCTCCAGCGAGGACCGTCCGCTCTCCATGGTCGCGACGTACCGGCTGCAGCTCGGCCCGAATTTCGGATTCGACGACGTCCGCGTGCCGCTCGAGTATCTCCGAAGGCTCGGTATCAGCCATCTGTACCTCTCGCCCATCGCCGAGGCCCGGCCGGGGAGTCCGCACGGCTACGACGTGGTCGATCACAACCGGATCCGGAGCGAGCTGGGGGGGGCGGATGAGTTCTGGCCCATGGTCGACGCCGCCCGGAGCGCGGGGCTCGGGGTGATCCTCGACGTTGTCCCGAACCACGCCCACACCGGGCCGGGGAACGCCCGCTGGCAAGACGTCCTGGCATACGGCCCGCACTCGCCCTACGCGCCCCAGTTCGACATCGACTGGGATCCGCTCAAGCCCGAACTGCGCGGGAAGATCCTCTTGCCGTGCCTGGGAAGCCCCTACGGCGACGCGCTGGACCACGGCGAGATCAGGCTCGGCGGTAGCAACGGCGCGCTCTGGGCGGAGTACGGCGGCAACCGCTTCGCCCTGGCCGCCGCGACGTACGCGGACGTCTTGACCGCGGTTCTGCCTCGACTCGAGCGCCCGGACGCAAGGAGTGCTCTCGACGCGCTCGCCGAGGAGTTCCGGCGGCTCGCCCCCGATGACCGTTCCGGAGCCGACGCGGCGCGGGCGCGCTTTGCCGAACTCATGGCCGTCTGCCGTCTTCCGATCGAGGAGCTACGCGGGGCTGAGCTCCACGCGGTCCTGGAACGTCAGTACTGGCGCCTCTCATACTGGCAGACGGCGTCGCACGAGATCAACTACCGCCGGTTCTTCGACGTCAATGAACTGGTCGGCCTCCGGGTCGAGCGGCCGGACGTGTTCGAGGAAGGCCACCGGTTGCTGGCGCAACTCGTGTCGCACCCGGGAATAGACGGCGTGCGCGTGGATCACATCGACGGCCTCTACGATCCTCATCGGTACCTGGCGGCATTGAAAGCGCTCGGCGTGCGCGCGATCTGGGTGGAGAAGATCCTGGCGTACGGCGAGACGCTGCCGGAGGAGTGGCCGGTCGAAGGAACGGTCGGGTACGACTTCCTCAACGACGTGCTCCAGACGCTCACGTACCCGGGCGGACGGGCCGGAATCGAACGTACCTACCACGTATTTACCGGCGTGAGACAGCCGTATCGGTCGGTGGTCCACGAAGCGAAGCGCTTGGTCATGGAAACCACCCTCGCCGGCGAGCTGTCACGCCTCGCCCACGTTCTCGACCGCATCTCGGAGGCCGACTATCACACCCGGGATTTCACCTTCGAAGCGCTGCGCGATGCGCTAGCGGAAATCGTCGCCGTGTTCCCACGGTACCGCACCTATCTTCCGTACAACCGCGAAGAGGCGGCGGCGGTGATCCGCGAGGCCGCGCAAACCGCGCGCCAGCGAAACCCCGGCTCGGAGCCGACGGTCTACGCGTTCGTGGCGCAGGTGCTGACGGACCCGACCTCGCCGGAGTGCGGACCGATGTGGTCGGAATGGATCGGACGGTTCCAGCAGTACACCGCGCCGGTCACGGCCAAGGGCGTTGAAGACACGGCGTTCTACCGGTATCTCCCGCTCGCCGCGCTGAACGAGGTGGGAGGCGATCCTGGCCGGTTCGGCCTGACGCTTCAGGCGTTTCATGCGCGGGCGCGCTCCCGGGCGCTGCGCTATCCGCGGACGCTGCTCTGCACCGCGACGCACGATCACAAGCGTGGCGAGGACACGCGCATGCGGATGATCGCGCTGGCGGAGATGCCAGAGGAATGGCGGCGCACCGTTGGCGCGCTGTCTCGCGCAGCCCGGCGTCACCGTGGGCGCCGCGGCCCATCCCGCGCGGACGAGTACCTGCTGTATCAAACGCTCGTGGCTCTGTCGGCGGGGGCCGATCGGGCGACGCTCGCGGACCGGCTCGTCGCATACCTGCTCAAGGCATCGCGTGAGGCCAAACGGCGGACCAGCTGGATCAATCCCGACCTCGCGTACGAAGCGGATCTCGAACGCTTCGTTCGCGGCGTGACGGAGGATCCCCGTGTCGCCCGCGCCATCGAGCCACTCGCCCGATCGGCGGCGCGGGTCGGACTCGCCAACGCTGTGAGCCAGCTCGTCCTCAAGGTGACGATGCCCGGCGTTGCGGATTTCTACCAGGGGACCGAACTGTTGGACGGGTCCCTGGTCGACCCCGACAACAGGCGCCCGGTGGATTTTGAGCTTCGCGCGCGGCTGCTGAACTCGCTCGAGCCGCTCTTGGACACGCCGGACGCGTCAGTGCTCTCCGGCTGGATCGAGGCTGCGGACGAACGGGCGAAGCTCTACGTGACCGCCCGCCTGCTGCGATTCCGGCGCGACCACCCGGCCCTCTTCGCCGGAAGTTACCGGGCGATGGAAGCCGCGGGGGCCAGGGCCGATCACGTGATCGCCTTTGCGCGGGAGTCGGACGGCGAAGCGTTGGTCGTGATCGTGCCGCGGTTCCCGTACACGCTGGAGCGCCTCGGAGGGTGGGCGGACACGCGCGTCCCGCTTCCCGGGAGCCTGACCGCGCGGCGTTGGACCGACGCGCTGAGCGGGAAATCGTACGACCTCGTCGCCGAGATCGTGCCGGGGAATGCACCTCTCGCATGGCAGGTGCTGTACACCGTCGGGCCCGGCTAATGGATCTTCACCGAAGTTGGAGAATGGGACGTGGCGGATCTGCCCGAGCGTCGCGGCCTACGGCGGTTGGGTCCATGCCGTAGGCGGACGGAGGCAGCCCCTCACACCCCCACTCTTGCTGAACGCTACCGGCAAACGAGGACCCGGCAGGGATCACCGGCGCCGCCGACAATACCACCAGGGTGCATCGTCTCGCGCTCGCACTCGTGATCCACAACCACCAACCGGTCGGCAACTTCGACCACGTCTTCGCCCGCGCGACCGACCTGGCGTACGAGCCGATGGTCGCGGCCCTCGAGCGCCATCCCAGAATCCGGCTGGCGCTGCACTATACCGGCCCGGTCCTGCAGTGGCTCACCTCGCACCACCCAGACCTGTTGCGTCGCGTCCGCGGACTGACGTCGCGGGGACAGGTCGAAGTGCTGACCGGCGGCTACTACGAGCCGATGCTGGCGATCATCCCCGATGCCGACAAGCGGGGACAGATCGAGAAGCTCACGCGCGCCGTCGCCGAGGAGTTTGGAAGCGCGCCGGAGGGCCTCTGGCTTGCCGAGCGGGTATGGGAGCCGCATCTGGCGCGTCCGATCAGCGAAGCGGGCGCGCGCTACACGATCGTGGACGACGCTCATTTCCATGCGGTGGGGCTTGAGGACGCCCAACTGCTGGGGTACTACGTGACAGAAGAAGAAGGCGCGCCGCTGGCGGTGTTCGCGAGCCTCCGCCGTCTGCGCTACCTGATTCCCTGGGCGGATCCCGAGGAAGTCATCTCCTACCTCCGCACGCTCGCCGAATCCGAGGTGATGACGGAAGGGCGCGATGCGCCCCTCGACCTCGCGCTGATGGCCGACGACGGCGAAAAGTTCGGGTTGTGGCCGACGACGCACGAATTGTGCTGGACGCGCGGGTGGGTGGAGCGTTTCTTCGACGCGCTGGAAGCGGCACCGTGGCTCGATCTAGTCCCGCCCGGCGAATACCGGCGCACGCGTCCGTCGGCCGGCCGCATCTACCTTCCCGCGGGCACGTACGACGAGATGGCGGAATGGGCGCTCGCTCCCGGGCCCGCCGCCCGTTTCGCATCGCTGCGAAACGAGCTCGACGCGACCGGTCGCGCGAACCTCGCACCTTTCGTTCGGGGAGGATTCTGGCGGCACTTTCTCGTGAAGTACGGCGAGGCCAACACGATGCACCACCTCGGTCTTCGCGCCGGCCGCAAGATTCACGCCATGTCCCCCGGAGAAGCGCGAACGCGCGCGCTGGACGAATTGTGGGCCGGCGAGTGCAACTGCCCGTACTGGCACGGGGTCTTCGGCGGCGTCTACCTACCGCATATTCGTGCCGCCACGTTCGGGCATCTCGTCGCCGCCGAGGCGCTCGCGGATGCCGACGCACACCACGGACGTTACGCGCAAGGCGAGTGTGAGGACTTGGACGGCGACGGGCGTCCGGACGTCCGCCTCGCGACCGACATGACCGTGTGCACCATCACCCCCTCGAGAGGCGGAGAGATGGTCGAGTGGCACGACCGGCCCTCGCGCCGTCACCTCGGGAACGTCATGACGCGACGCCCGGAATTGTATCACGACGCGCTCCGTCGCACGGCCGAGGGCACGGATCCCGACCTCGCGCGGTGGCTCGCCTACGATCGCGTGCAGCGGGCCACGCTGCGCGTGCACCTGATGCCCTCCGCCACGACGGCCGAACAGGTCTGTCACGACACGCAGGAGGAGCTCGGCGGATTCGCGTGGGGCGAATACGACTGGCGGCTGGAGCGAGCACCCGAGATGGTCTGCATCGCGCTCGCGCGCACGGCCTCGCTTGCGGGCGGTGAGGCCACCATCGAGCGCACGATCGAGATCGTCTCCGGGCACCGAGCACTGGTTCACACGGTACGTGCGCGCTGGACGGGTGAAGCGGCGATCCGCGCGGTCCTGGCCGAGGAGTGGGACCTCGGCATCTTCGGTTCACCCGACGAGGTCGTACTCGACGACGGAGGGACGCCGCGCTCGCTCTATACGCCCGCGACCCTGCCGCCCCGCGACGTGGTGCGGGTCTTCGAGGGGCACTCCGGCCTCTCGGTCACCCTGCGCGTCTCCACACAGGCCGCGGTGTGGACGGTACCGCTGTTCACGATCAACAACTCCGAGAGCGGCCTGCAAAAGAACTTCCAGGGCGTGGCGCTGCACCTGTACTGGCCTCTCACGCTTGCTCCCGGACAGGCCTGGGCGCACGCCACGCGCGCCGAAGTCACAGGCGCCGAAACCTCCTAGCCTGGTCGCGTCAAAGGCCCTGTGGCCGATGCTGCGAGTTCGACGCATGCGGTCGTCTCGGATCGGTGGCAGGACGAGCAGAAGTCGAGGAACGCAACATCCGCCCGACGAATCAGCCGTTGGCAACGTCGCATGACCGGTACCCGTGAGAATGCCCGGTCTGGCTTTCCGGAGGGGATGAGCGCGATGCATCCGAGCGATGGACAACCGAGCTCACAGCAAGCCATCGCCCGCCTCCTTCACGCGTGGCGGGGCGAGATTCAAGCCCGCGCTGCGTACGAAGTCCTCGCGGCGCGCGAACGCGACCCCAAGCGCGCGGAAATTCTCCGGCGCATGGCGGACGCCGAGGGCGGGCACCGCGCCCGCATCGAGGCGCGCCTGCAAGAGCTGGGGGCGACCGTGCCGGACCCAGCGTCCGTGCACCTCCCCTTCTGGTCGCGCCTGCAGATCAGGCTCGCGCCGGTGGAAAAAGTGCTCGCATGGCGGGAGTCCCTGGAGGACGAAGAGGTGGAGGGAGTGTACGGGACTCCGACGGGCGACACCGGAACCGACGAGCTCCTGACACAACTTCGAAAGGAGGAGCGCTCTCACGCGCTAGCCGACCAGGACATGCGGTCGGGTGCGCCCGCCGCCGTGGGCGCCGAAACGCCCGAGGGGCGCCTCAGGCGCATCCTGGGCCGGGAGCGGTGGCACCAGACTGGATCCAGCTGGATCTCCGGGGCCGTGTATGGGGCGAACGATGGGCTCGGCGCCGTCTTCGGGATCGTCGCCGGGGTGTCCGGCGCCACGGGGGGCTCGAGCTTCGTCCTGACCGCGGGACTCGCCGGCGCCATCGCATCCGCACTCTCGATGGCGGTCGGCGCATTTCTCGCTGAGCGGTCCGCGGCCGAAGTCGCGGCGGCCAACGTCGAGGCAGAACGAAAGGAAGTGGCCGAGAACCCCAAGGAGGAGCAGGAGGAACTGTCGCTGTTCTACCAGCTCAAGGGACTCGACAGGACGCAGGCCGACGAGCTGGCCACCCGGCTCAGCGGCAACGCGGAGACGTTCCTGCAGGCACTCGTTACCGAGGAGCTCGGGGGGATGAACACGGCGGGGAACCCATTTCAGGCAGGCATCGCCGCGGGTCTCAGCACCGCGGTCGGCGCGTTCATCCCCGTTGTGCCGTTCTTCTGGCTCAGCGGCACCACGGCCGTGATCTGGGCCACCGTCGTGTCCATGGTCGCGCATTTTCTCGTGGGCGCCGCCAAATCGCTGTTCACGCTCCGAAGTTGGTGGGCGTCGGGATTGGAGATGACCGCGGCCGGCATCATCGTGGGCGGCGCGACCTACGGGCTCGGTGTCTTGTTCAGGGTGGCGACGTAAGCCCGACGGAGACTGGGCATTTGGCAAACCCCGAGCTTCATGCGGGATCAGGCCGGGTTGACTCCGGGCAGTCGGATGCGGCCCACGTCGAACTCGGCGTGCGCGAGGGCGTGGCGCTAGCGCCGTCGTCACTGGGCTGTTCCTCGCGACGGCGATCGCGGCCCCGTGGATCACGCCGTACGATCCGATGGCGCCGTCGATCGAGGCGGTCCTCGAGCCGCCTTCCCCGGTTCATCCGTTCGGCACCGACGACCTCGGCCGCAACGTATTGAGCCGCGTGATCTACGGGAGGTGGATCTCGCTCGAGGGCGGCCTCGCCGCGGTCGGGCTCGCGGCGGTGGTTGGGACCTCCTGCGGGCTGCTGGCCGGATTCAGCGGAGGCGCGTGGG
>DASPUZ010000140.1:0-11775 GCA_035622635.1 bacterium
GCACCGGCCCAACCCCAGACGCCGCCAACGGCCATAGCGCCTCCGGCGCAGGCCCAACCCCAGACGCCGCCGCCAACGGCCATAGCGCCTCCGGCGCAGGCCCAACCCCAGACGCCGCCGCCAACGGCCATAGCGCCCCCGGCTCCAACCCAACCCAAGAGTCCTGCGGCTCCTCCGGCGGTACCTGTGGCACCCACGCAACCTCAGGTTCCGGTCACGCCTGCCGCGCCCCCGCGGCCCACACCACCCGCCCAGCCTACGCCGGTGCCCTCGGACCAGTTCCTCGTGCTGCCAGGCAAGGCCATTGGCTCAGTCACACTAGGCATGCGGGTCCAGGATCTGCCGGCCGCGCTCGGGCAGCCCGCGAACCGGGTTCAGAATCCCGACGGCACGACGGAGTTGTATTGGTATGGGCCCCCGTTGAACCGTGGCATCGGGGTGCTGGTCACGAAGACCGGCATGGTGGTACGGGCCTGGGTGCTCAACGACTCGCGGTTCATCACCCTGCACAACCTGCACATCGGGAGCACTGAGGCGGAGGTGCGCGCGGCCCTCGGGACGCCGACATCCACGTCCGTCAATGCCAAGCAAGGGGTCAAGGCGCTCCTCTATAACCAGATTGGCATGTGGTTCTTCATCCAGCTGAACCAGAACTACAACTTCTACAACCAGGTCTTCGAAATCGGCATCTTGGGCCGTTGACGTCGCTTTGCGGGCACCTCACGGCTGGATCGTCGGGGCTCCGGCCTCCTCGGTAAACCGCCAGCCTAGCCACCAACGTCCGCTCGTAGGTCCACGGCTAAGCCTGGCCGACAGAAAATGCTGCAGAGCCCTCGCCTTGACCCCGGGAATGCTCCGTGCCGCAGGAGCGGTGGCCTGCACGACTCTGCCCGCGGCCGAAGATCCCCCGTGCGCCAGCGGCGGCCGACATGGCTGGGATCGTCGGATCCGTTGAGCATCCCGCGTTTCATCGCGTCCAGGTGGGTTTCGATGAGATGCAGCCAACTGGCGTAGGCGGGATACGGCACGACGGTGATCCGCTGGGTCCTGCAAAACGCGCGCAGGATGGAATGCCGATGCGTGTTGAGGTTGTCCATGACCACATACACCCGCTGGCGGCGCGGGGAGCAGGCGCGCCGCACTGGCAATGTCCTGGTGCGGAGTTTGGCTTGAAGCAGTCGTCTTCGCTGGGGCGCAAGCGCCGAAGGGCGAGAGGATGCATGGGGGCCTCCGCTGCTGTGATGCATGGTGGCATGGTCTGTTGCCTCCGTGTTATCACCTTCGGTCAATCAACTTGGACCAGCACTAGCCGGAATGGGATTCAGCCCCTGTAGCGGTAACTGTGCACGACGTGCAGCCCGTCTTGCGCTCGCCGTCGCCCTGGCGGCCGGGCTCGTCCTCGCGGATGTGAGCGCGCCTGCCAGCGCACAACGCACTCAAGCACAGCCCGTGGGCCGTCTGGGCGACCGTTGGTTCGTGGTGGCCACCGGGGCCGCGTCGTGGCGGGTGCCCTACTTCGGTACGGGGGATCTCGCCGCGGCCCACCCGTCGGTTGCGCGCGCCGTGATTCTGGTTCACGGGACGCTGCGGGACGCGCACCGATACTACGCCACGGCTCTCTCCGCTGGCCGCGCTGCGGGGGTGGACCCACGCCGCGTGGCGATCGTTGTGCCGCAATTTCTCGCGACGCCCGATGCCGCGGCGCTGGCACTGCCGGCGGACGTGCCCTACTGGAGCCTGGAGGGATGGAAAGACGGCGCCGCCGCGCGTGGCTCTGCGGGTGCTCTCAGTTCGTTCGCCGTCCTGGACGCGCTGCTGCAGACCCTCGGCGACCGCCGGCGGTTTCCGGCACTGGCGGATGTCGTGGTCGCCGGACACTCAGCAGGCGCCCAGCTGGTGCAGCGCTACGCCGCCCTGGGGCGTCTTGCGGGAGCGCAACGGGCGGGCCTGGCGATCCGGTACGTCGTGGCAGATCCCTCATCGTACCTATACTTCGACAACCGCCGCTTGAGTGCGGACGGGTCGTTTCTGCCGTATCCGCGCGGGCTCTGTCCCGTGGCGAACCAGTACAAGTACGGATTGGACCGCGCCCCCACGTACGCGGGGACCATCGACGGTGTTACGCTCGCACGCAGGTATGCGGCGCACGACGTGACTTATCTGCTAGGCGGCGCCGATGTCGATCCGCACGCACCGTTCCTGGACCGCACTTGTGCCGCAGACGCGCAGGGCGCCTCACGTCTGGAGCGGGGCGAGCGCTACATACGGGCCCTGCGGCTTATCGTGGGGACGGCGCCGTTCAACCAGGTCCTGTGCGTGCTCCCCGGCATCGGCCACGAGGCGCGCGTCCTCTTCAGCTCCGCCTGTGGTGCCCGCGTCCTATTCGTCGGCGGCGGCTGCTGCTGAGCGGCGCTACTTGGGCAGTCCGGCCCAAACTCGAGAGGCCCGCGCACCCGTGGAAGGCCCGAACGCCACGCGGGGCAGATCAAGCTGCGGGCTTGTGCTGTTTTTGCGCTGGCGGCCCGGACCCTGTTTCGCGGTAAACAAGATCCGATTAGATGGCTACTGCGCCGCTTGGAAAGCTACTTCTATTCCGACGTCTCTTCCTGCGGGACTGCGCGGACTTCCTGTGCGAGGTAACGATCGATGTGACGGTCCAAATAGGAGAGGCCACCGGCGCGCGTTGCGTCTTCGGTGCGTTCCACCATTTCCGTCGACCAATCTTCTTCCTCGACCTGTTCGTTGATAAACCACTGCATGAGCACTTGCGCAGGATAATCCTTCGCGTGCAACGCCGCTTCGTACACGGCATTGACGCCCAGTGTGTTGGCGTGTTCCTGCGATTGCGCGTGTTGCGCGACTTCGAGCAGCGTCTTGAAATCCTGTTTGGGCGCGGGTAGCGCGGCCACCTTTGCCGTTTCGCCGCGATCCGTCAGGTGTTTGAGAATTCTCTCGGCGTGCCCACGCTCCTCGCCGGCCTGTTTGACGAAAAATTGGCCGAAGCCCTTGAAATTCCTGATGTCGCACCACACGGACAATGCCAGGTAAGAATGCGCGGCAGCCAATTCCTGATTGAGCTGCCGGTTAAGTTCCTCGAGGACCTTGGGATTCATTTTGGATTTTGCCATCTCGCGCGAATGATTATGACATCGCCACCGGATTCCCTTCAAACTTGAATTTCCGTTTTTGGTTCATGAACTCCTTCCGTCGCAGGGGCCTCACGAGCTTCACCGTCCGGCCTTTCACTGGCAGTTCCTCACGAAGACCTGGTTGCCTCGTCCCGAGACCTCTGGGATCTCCGCTTCGCAGCCTTGGTTACCCATGCACCACGCGAGACGCGCTTGCGTCCTCGAGAAAGAGCCAGAAATTTCTTCCACGAGGCCCCAACTGCCGAACTGGGGTTAGGGCACTATTGTCGCCGTAACACCGATCTGTTGCAGGGCACTGACCAGTCGATTTGCGGTCGGTCGATCGAGATACCCTCCCACCCACACACGATATGGCGCATCCTTGGTGACCGAAGTCGAGTACCCGTGCTGTTCCAATCGCTGAGCCAGAGCATCGGCATCGTGGCGGACATCAAAGCTCCCCACCTGGACGTGGAATCGTTCCGCTGCCGATCCAGAGATCGCCCCGAGGGCGGGGACCGATGGTACACTAGACGTCGATTGGGGCGGCATGGTCCCTTGAGAGGTGGTCTCGAGGGCAGCATTCGATGGTCGAACGATGGCAATATCCCCACCCGGATTTGCGGATACGTGACCAGCGGGGTGGTTCCCGTTGGATCGGACAGTCGGCACCCCGGACCGGCCTCCCGCGGGCGCACTCGATCCAACCGCGCGTCGCTTCGGCAATACAGGACCAAGAGGTGACGGCCTCTGGGGCTGTGGCGCTCTCGCCGCCGGACCATGGGTAGGGCTCGGGAGACGGTCCGCACGAACGCCTGCCTCAGGATTGGGCATCGATGGGGGTAGCACCCCGGACGCTGCGCTCAATGGGGGCGTTGCGGACGATGGATGCGATCCGGCAAGCATCGGCGCGGGTTGTGGCCCATCGTGGGTTGGTGCCAATGGGACGGAGAGAGTAATAGGCGGCACATCGGGTCGCGGCGGCCCAGCCGCACGGATGGGAACGCGTCCCGGCACAGGGACCTGTGCCCGCACCGCACTCCCGACCGGTTCGGTTGGCGACGTCCGCGGAAAGAAGGCCGCTCCCATCGCGTATCCGCTCACGATCGCGGCGATGAAGAGCCCGGCCAGGAGGGCTATTTTGGTCCGGTGCATTGATTTACTCCACGGGCACGAGCTGTCGGATACGCGATGGAGTCGGGACAGGTACGACCTCCATGCGGACCGGATTGGTTTGGTCTCGTGTCTGTATCGTCTGTCGGCAGCAGTACACGGACGCAATCTCCGTGCCGTACCTCGGGGGTAACTTCGGCTTCGTGACCACGCGCAGGACACCGGTACGTGGACGTGAGCGGCCTCCCGGCTAAGCCCTGTGTTTTGAATATGCCCGCATTACCTGGATGCCGGGACCATCAAAGGCGCAGAGCAAGTGCATCGAGATCCCTTTGATCGACGACTCCGCCAAAAAGATCTGCCGCGACTCGTTCGGATGGGACAAGTAGGCCGTCGGATTTCGACGAAACGGCATTCTGAACGGGTGCTGATACGATCCACTCGAAACTTGCGACGTTGCCGTGGATTATCAGCGCTTCAAACTTCCACGTTCCGTGCGGTTCAAGACCCAGGGTGCTTCGTAGCTTCCCGAGCGACACACCCAATGGATCGTAGAGAACTGTTTACCACCTCCACCTACGTGAAGGTATTGCCAGTGTTATTCTTTACTGTTCCGTATCGGTGTCAAGCAAGTACCGCATCACAGGCGTGGACGGCATTGCGGCGCCGGTTGGGCACGGCCGTCTGACATGAACCGAGATTGCCGTGCACGAGGTTCCACAACTACAGCCCGTACTGCACCGGCAGCGGCAGGTTCAGCCCGAACTGTAGCAGCACCGCGGCCCGCTACGGGGGGTCCAGACTGCCTTCCGCCCCGGCGAGAACGTCGACGATCGTCCCCGGGAGCAGCCGGACGAGGCCGAAGATGAGCACGGACACGCCCAGCCAGGCGGCGGCCGTCCAGGCCCCGCACCGCAGCAGGTACCGCACCGGCGGTCAGCGCGCCGCGATCAGGCGAGCCAGGATTGCTTCAGCAGGAATCGCCGCCCCGTAAACGACTGCTCGAACCCGTGCAGCCGCGTTGATATCGCGTCGAAGTTGTACTTGACGTGCCACCACCAGTTCGGCGACTCCTCCAGCAGCGTGCGCTGGATCTCGATGTACAGGCTGCGCCGTTCATCGTAGTTGAAGATCGAGCGCGCCTGCACCATCAGCGGATCGAGCTTCGGATTGGAATACACGCCGTCGTTGAGCGAACCCTTGCTGTAGAAGTACGGGTAGATGTAGCCGTCGGGGTCGGGCCGGAACGTGTTGCCCGAGCAGAAGATCTCCCCGCCCTGCTGGCCGTGGGTCGAGAGCTCCTGGTTGTGGGCCGCGACGAAGGCGCCCCACTCCATCTGCTGCACCTGCGCGTCGATGCCGAGCTTCTTGAGACCGTCCTGGACGACGAGCGTCGTCTGCACGTACTCCGGGTACTGCGGCGAGCAGAGCAGCGTGATGGGGAACCCGCCGTTCGGATAGCCGGCCTCCGCGAGGAGCTTCTTCGCGCCGTCGATGTCCGGCTTGTTGTACGGCAGGGTCTGCGGCGGCAGGTACCAATCCCCATAGCCCGACGGAATTGGCCCCGAGGGAACGGCCGCGCCGAACGCGGCTTTCTGAATGACCTCGTTCGTGTCGACGGCCATGCGCAACGCCTTGCGCACGCGCCAGTCGTTGAGCGGCTTCCGGGAGACGTTGATGTAGTGCAGGGTGACGTTTGCCACGAGGTTCTTGAGCACCGCGATCCCCGGGGCGCCCTGCA
The DNA here is from genome assembly GCA_035622635.1 of bacterium. Taxonomy (GTDB): domain Bacteria; phylum Sysuimicrobiota; class Sysuimicrobiia; order Sysuimicrobiales; family Segetimicrobiaceae; genus JAJPIA01. The sequence continues at coordinate 5,983 of DASPUZ010000140.1, forward strand.
TCTGCTGCGTGCCCTGAGCGGTGACGGACGCGTACTGGATCTGGCCCGCGCGCAGCGCGGCCAGACGCGCGTTCTCCTCGGTCAGGATCTTGAAGACCATCCCGTCGAGGTACGGCAGCGGCTGGTCCCAGTAGTCGGCGAAACGGGCGTAGGTGATGTGATCTTGTGGAACGTACTCGACCAGTTTGAACGGCCCGGTGCCGATCGCCTGGATCTTGAGGTTCTCGCGCTCCGCCAGACCCTTCGGAATGATGCCGGACGCGCGCAGGCCCGCGAACGAACCGAGCAGACCGGGATAGGGCTGGCTGAGGTTGATCTGGACCGTCAACGGGTCGATGACCTTGGTCTCTTCGATCGTGTCGAACCATCCTCGCCACGGCGACGCGGTCTTGGGATCGAGGACCCGGTCGACGGTGTACTTCACGTCGTCCGCCGTCATGGTCTGGCCGTTATGGAACTTCACGTTTGGCCGCAGGTGGAAGACATACGTCTTCCCGCCGTTCTGAATGTCCCATTTTGTGGCCAGCTGCGGGATGATCTGGTTCTTGTCGCTGTACCCTGTGAGGCTCTCGTAGATATGCTCGTAGGCCTGAGCCGACGAGAAGTTGGAGTTGTTGTGGGGATCCAGGCTGACCGGGTCCACCTCCGCCGCGGCCATGAGCGTCCCCCCGCGCTTCGGCGCAGCGGCCGCCGCAAATGCGTCCGGGAGGCCGATCCCGCGCGCAAGGTCGAGTCCCGCGAGCCCGCCGCCGAGCGCGAGCCCGCCCGCGATCATCTGCCGCCGCGTCATCCTGCCTGTCGAGTCCGCTCGTGCCATGCGCCACCCCCTAGATGTCTCGGCCTGCGTTTGCGGGCCTCGTCTTACCCTACGGGCCGGACCGGCGTTAGCGTTCCATTTCCGGCGTCTCCGCTATGGGTTACTGAACATTCCCGTGGAAGAAATTCGACTGTCGCTTCGAGGGGGAGAGTACTCCCCTCGGCCTCCTTGGCGCTCGCTTTAGCTGCAACGATGGCGTCCGCTTACCCTGCGGGCCTCGGACGTAGCGCACCGCAGGGTGCCAGAAATGCCCCGCAGGAACTTCCCGCTCGACGGGAACCACGAATGGAGGATACAAACGGGCAGATCCAGCGGCAAAGGAACATTGGGGAACGGCCGCGAGGCGCTCGTAGGCGGTTCCTGGCGCTTCGCGGACGCCTCACGGCTGGATCGCCGGTCCCCTGGGCCCCTCGGTGACCTCGAGCCGGGCCACCAGCGTCCGCTCGTAGGTCCGCGGCTGAGCCACTTCGTACGAGAAGTCGAGCGCGTACGCGCCGAACTGGTTGACGAGCGGCCTGACTCCCACCGCGGGTACGAGCGACCGCACCGTCACCTGGGTCAGCCGCCCCGGTTGCAGCCGGCGCTCGGCGTCCTGCCGGGTCAGATCCGCGCTCAGGAACGAGAACGTGTCGCCCTCGTGGCGGAGGTCCCGCAGGTACCATTTGTAGGCCCCGACCGTGAGGTCGACGGTACGAACTGGCTCGTTCGGGATGATGTAGTACTCGACCACGGTCCGGGGACCCAGAAGCGTCACAACCTGCTCGAGCTGATATCGGCGATGGTGCCCCTCCTGCCCCGGATCGTCCTGCCGCAGGGGTACCGAGGACCACGTGAGAAACGCGCGGTCTCGCGCCCGGTCCAGCTCGATGTTGAACGCGTGGCTCCACAGGTCCGCGGAGACGCCGTCAACGCTCACGAAGGAGTCCCACCCGCTGAACTCCACGAGGGCGTCCCCCCGGCTGTTCAGAATCGCCGGCTTGTTCATCCCGGCATTGAGTGTGTAGAGGGCGGTGAGCGCTCCCCCGTCGAGGCGGAGTTCCTGCGGGGCCTCCGTCGCCGAGATCGTCGAGAGATTATGAAGCGTCCGAAGCGACAGGATGATAAGCAGGCCCAATCCGAGCGCGATCAGGATCCGGTCGATGTGCTGTCTCACGAACTGCATGGCCCACCCCCGCCGTCAGCACGCGCCACGCGTAGAGCATCGCGCCCACGAAGCAGAACGCCAGAAACGCCAGCGCCAGGGCGTGTCCGCGTCCCGGCACCGCTTGCCGCAAAAGCATGATCCAGTAGTCGGAGGTCGGATCCCACGGCACCACCTGCAAATACGCTGGCACGATGAACAGCGGAATCGGCACGTTGATGATCGCGAATGCCAGCGGGAGCGCATACGCTGCCTTGAACACGAACGCTTTCGCCTCGGAGGGCCGCTCGGCCTGCTCCCAGAGGAGGAGCGGCAGCAGTAGACAGACGTACGGCTCATTCACGATCTTCGACCCCAGGAAGAACGCCACGACCGCCAGGCACGCGGCCGCCGCCAGGGGGAGGTGGCGGCGCCACTGGGTGAGGTACGCCGCGCCCAACGCGAGCGGCAGGGTGACCATTCCCACGAATGGCGACAGCACGTGGTAGTACCAGGCGATATCGGGATTTTGCCACCGCGCCAGCACGTACAGCAGGATGTGCGGCGTCAGGTTCGCCCCGGGCCGCATCGCGTGGAACTGGAGCACGAAGCGCACGCCGTCCCACACCGGGGCGATCCCCGCGGTGCAGGTCCCGAGGAACACCGCGTGAAACGCCGCCTGCCGGCGCCACGGCACGCGCTCGGCGAGGAGCCACAGCCCGATCACGGGCCAGAGGATCCCGGGCGTCCACTTCACGAGCGTCCCGAGGCCCAGCGCGAAGGCCGCCAGCTCGTACCGCTTCTTCGTGACCAGGTAGAAGGCCAGCAGCACGAACAGGATCATCAGGTCCTCGATCATCCATGCGGCGCTCACGAGGATCACGAAGGGGTTGAGGAAGTAGGCGCGCGCCCGGGCCTCGCCGGCGAGCCGCCACAGGAGTGCGGCGACCCCGATGTCGGCCACGATGAGGGGCGCCTTGAAGAGCGCCAGGATCGCCAAGGGCACGTGGTGCGCCGCGAGTGCCCCTTCCACGACGAACTGGTACTCGAGCGGCCGGAACAGCGCGTAGAGTTTCGCCAGCGGATAGTACAGCAGCAGCGGCAGCGGCGGGTACGCGTAGTACTCGTAGAACAGCTCCTGACCCACCGGGAGGACCTTGGCGCCGTCCATGGGGATCAGCCCCCACTGGGACCGCGTGCTGTACGTGAGGTACCGGAGGGTCTCGTACGGCGAGTGGTTGTGAGCCAGGTCGACGAACATGTTGTACCAGGTCTGGAGATCCCACGGGTGGTGGAACGGGATCAGCGCCACCCGGATCGCGAGTCCCAGCAGGAGCCAGCGCGGGACTCTGCGGAGGGCCTCGATGTTCATCGGACTCCCGGGCGGTTCCCCAGGTACTGCTCGAGCCATCCGGCCGTCATCGCGTCGGCGCTGCCCGCCGGGCTCCGTTTCGCCACGACATCCAAGAGCGGGATCGCCTCCCGGGGACGCTCGGCGAGCGCCGAAAGGAGGCCCAGCCAGTAACTCGCCGCCAGGTTCTGCGGATCGTGCGCCAGCACCGACCGATAAAGTGCGACCGCACGATAGATCTCCCCGCTCTGGCGAAACTCCTTCGCGGGGTCGGTGGGACGGCCCGCGAGGAGCTCCGACTGGCCCAGGTACTCCAGCAAGCGGCCGCACGCGTCGCGCACCGAGGACGTCACGACGTCCAGACCGCCGAGACGGCTCCCCCGCTCGAACAGCGGCCGCGCGTCGCCCAGCCGGTCCAGCGCGACCAGGCTGAGCCCGTCCCACAGATACGTCGACGGATTGATCTGGCGGGACGCCAGCACTTCCTGGTACACGGCGTCCGCCTCGAGCAGCCGCCCCTGCCTGCGGAGATCGCCGGCGGCGTTCTCCAGGGTCGACAATCCGGCTACCCTGCGCGAAGCCTCGGGGAACGCGGCCGTTTCCTCCAACTGCGCCTGTGGCGAGTGTGCGTCGATGACCGAGAATGGCCCGAACGCGACGGACACCTGCCGGTCGTCGGCGCTCCCGAGAAACTGGCTCACGCGGTCCGGTCCCGGCGTCGCAGAGAGGGCGATCTCAGACTCGCCGGGCGGCAGTGGGATGTCCTTGACGGCCACGAAGAGCGGTGCCGCCGGGGGTACGGTGACCTCGAAAAGTACGCGGCCGCCCATGCTCACGTGTAGGGTGCGCGCGATGCGGAAACTCTCGGCCACGAAGCGCAGATCAATGTTGAGCCGCCCACTGTTGTTCTGGAGGCGCAGATCCCCATCATTTCGCATCCACCGGCGAAGCTTACCGGGCTCCCACGTCTCCTGACCGTAGAAATTCGCCCCCGGGGTGACGGCGACCGGGAGTTCGGACGCAGCGACAATACCCTGAACGAGTACGGCGAAGAGCAGGCCAGCAAAGAAGCGCATCACGGTCCGAACATACTTTGGCCTCCCCGGTGCGCACTCCTCCCCTCGGGGGTCACTTGTTGCCGTCTGGAATAGCCTCCCCCGACGTCGAGGGGGACACTGTTTCCCGGTCTTACCGGATTAGGATCAAAGCGCCTGGTCTCCCACGAAGAGCGACCGATCTGTTCACGGGGGGCGGGGTCAGATGCCTTACGTCGGCATCGATGCTCATCGAACCACGGCGCATATTACGGTGACGAATGAGAAGGGGCAAGTGCTCAAGCGCAAACAGACCGCCAGTTCCGCCGTGGGTGTGCGTAAGGCGTTGGCCGGCTACCACGGGCCGATGAAAGTCGTCCTCGAGACCAGCTCTACGTGGGGCTCGACGTACGATTGGTTGACCGAGATCGCACACGTGGTCGTGTTGGCTCATCCTGCGAATGTGCGGGCGATCGTCGATGCCAGGATCAAATCGGACAGGATCGATTCTCATACCCTGGGCGCACCTCTTGCGCGCCGATATGATTCCCCAGGCCTCCGCTCCTGCCAAAGCAGTGCGTGCAGTCAAGCGTGGACTGCGGCAGCGGATGTTCTTCGTGCCGCACGCGGCTCGCCCACCCGGCGTTCTTGCGGTCCGGCCCGATGATATGGCCGACATCCAGCCGTTGGGCTGTCGCTTCCCTTTCGGCCCTGTTGCCCTTCGCTTTGCAGCGCCGGGCTGTGGTTCCACGTGAGCGATCCGCCCGCTTGATCGACGACCGCGCGAAACGTCTTTTCCCTGCTGCTGGCAAACACGGTGACGATGCCGCAGAGCGACCAACCCATGATTGCCATGCGCTTCGTATCGGCTGCGGAACCGCCTCAAGAAACGAAGCGGCGGCGAGGACGGCGTCGGGTTCGGCTTGATCCTGGCGATGAACTTCGCTCCGGTGTCCCGCCCGATCTCCTCGCTCAAGGTCGGGCCGTCGGATTTCCCGTACCCGCGGCGTTCGGGTACAAACACCTCGTAGCCGGCTGGCGACAGGAACGCGCCGACATACCGGAATGGAATCGGGGTGCGCTCTTGGCCCTCCTGGCTCCCGTGGTTGTAGGTCACGACGAGAAACGGGCCTGGCCCGGAGGACTGTACAGGTATCCCTGTATGCGCAGGGAACCGCTCGGATAAAACACGACCTTGTACGGGTCCGACTGCGTCGATCCCGTGCCGACGCCAACAACGAGCAGCAGGGCAAGTACCACCGGCAGTCCCGCGGCGTGTCTCACATGCCCTCCCCGCGTTCGTTATTTGTGTCAGGCCGTGACGAGGAGCCGGCTACGGTACATTCGCGCGCACGTGCGCAACGGGGGTTGACCGTTACTGATGCTGCATGATCCAGGTTGAGATCTGATCCACGACTTGCGCCTCGATGCCGTAAAATCCATGCGGAGATAGCGCTTCACAGGGTTGCGA
>DASPUZ010000141.1:0-2118 GCA_035622635.1 bacterium
CCCCGGCAGCCCTCGCAGAACATGGTGATCTTCGCGTGGATCTGCGGTCCCAGCGTGAAGTTCGGGCCGGGCTCACCCTTCTTGTCCACGCCCATATCGCCGATGCGCACGCCCTTCACCGCGCCCGCCTCGTCGAACAACGCCTCCGCAGCCGCAAACCCCGGGAACACGTCGACCCCGAGCTTCTCGGCCTCCGCACCCAGAATCGGCACCAGCTGGCCGAGCGAGATGATGAAGTTGCCGTGATTGCGCATTTGCGGCGGGGTGATCGGCACGCGGTAGCACCTGCGGCGCGTGAGGAACAGAAACTCATCGCGCGTGGCGGGCACGCAAATCGCCGGCGGATGCTCGCGCCACGTGGGCAGGAGCTCATCGAGCGGCCCCGGCTCGAGGACCGCGCCGGACAGGGAGTGAGCCCCCAGGCTCGCCGCTTTCTCGAGCACGCAGACGCTCAGGTCCGGCTTTAATTGCTTCAGGCGGATCGCGCAGGCGAGCCCGGCGGGTCCCGCCCCCACGACGGCCACCTCGTACTCCATCACGTCGCGCTCGGGTTCGCTCATCGACTTGGCATCCAGGTTGGTTTTGTTCGTTATGTCGCGGACAAACGGGCGGCGTAGTAGATCACAAACACGCGCTCGGAACGACTGTCCATCTGGTGGACAACGCGAGGAGGGATTCTCTCACAATCGGCGCTTTTAATGAGGGGAACACCATGAGTGCAGGCCACGGACGCTGAGATCCAAGGACGGCCAACGGATTGGGCATGGTCGGGCAGGGACGCCCACCCCATGCCTTCAAAGGGCACCCCGACGTTTCAGATCATCTCGACGGCAATGGCCGTCGCTTCACCCCCACCGATGCACAGGCTCGCGATCCCGCGCTTCTGGCCGCGCGCCTTCAGCGCATGCAGAAGTGTCGTGACCAAGCGCGCGCCCGTGGCGCCGATCGGATGTCCGAGCGCGCAGGCGCCACCATTGACGTTCACCTTCGCGTGATCGAGCCCTAAGTCCTTCATAGCCGCCATGGTCACCACGGCGAACGCCTCGTTCACCTCGTAAAGGTCGACGTCGCCCGCCCGCCACTCGAGCTGGGTCAGCAATTTGCGGATTGCGCCGACGGGCGCCAACGTAAACCACTCGGGCTCCGTCGCGAAGCTCGTGTAGCCCACGATGCGCGCGAATGGCTTGTAGCCGCGCGCAGCAGCCAGCGATTCGCGGGTGAGCACGACGGCGGCCGCTCCATCGGAGATACTGGCGGAACTTGCCGGCGTGACCGTCCCATCCTTCTTGAAAGCTGGCTTGAGTGTCGGTATCCGCGCGATGTCGATCGTGCCGGGCGTCTCATCCTTCTCCACCACGATCTCGCCCTTCCTGGTCTTGGCGGTCACCGGCGCCACCTCCTGGGCAAAGGCCCCGCCGGCGACGGCAGACTGGGCCCGGCGCGCTGATTCGCGCGCGAAATCGTCCTGCGCCTGACGGGAAAACTCGTAGCGCGCCGCCGTTGCTTCGGCGAAGCACCCCATGAGCTGACCGTCCCAGGGGCTCTGCAGGCCATCGTAGTACATGTGATCCAGCACCTCCTGGTGGCCCATGCGGTAGCCGGCTCGGGCCTTGGGGAGGAGGTAAGGCGCGTTGGTCATGGACTCGAGACCGCCCGCCACGACAAAGCGCGCAGAGCCTGCGAGTATTTGATCGGCCCCGAGCATGATGGTGCGCAGGGCCGAGCCGCACATCTTGTTGACCGTGGTTGCCGGGACGCTCGCCGGGATGCCGGCCCCCAAGGCGGCCTGTCGTGCAGGAGCCTGCCCGAGCCCCGCCGGAAGCACGCACCCCATGAACACCTCGTCGACCTCCGAGGGCGGCACCTTGGAGTCGGCAAGGGCTGCCTTGATCGCGACGGTCCCGAGCTGCGGTGCGGTGACCCCCGCGAAGGCGCCCTGGAAGGCTCCGACGGGCGTGCGGCGGGCGGACAGGATAACGACGGGATCCTTGCTCATAGCGTAGGTTCCATGGGGTGATGAAGGATCTGGATTATAACGGACCCGGCTGTGGAGACGGGGCGGGCGGGGCGCAGGGCTCGCCACGAGAGCTCTAGGAGCCTGTCTGAGTAATCCTCGTG
>DASPUZ010000142.1:0-7162 GCA_035622635.1 bacterium
GCGAGAAGACCCATCGTTGGTGCCAGGGGAATACCCAATCCGGCGGGCGCCGCAATCTCCGTCGCCCAGCAGCCTCCGCAGTTGACCACGAGATCGGCATCGTACCGGGCGCCGTCTTCCGCCGTGACGCCAATCACTCGATCACCCGTCCGCCGGATCTCGCGAACCCCGACACCCGTGCAGAACCGGGCGCCGGCACCGGCTGCCGCCTCGATCATCGCGTGGGCGTAGACCACAGGGTCGAGCCATCCCTCGCTCGGGAAATACGCGATGTCCGCGTCACCGAGCGCGCCCGGGGCGAGGTCGGGTTCGAGCTCCCGGAGCTGCCCGGGCGTGATCTCCTCCACCGGATAATCCCACGCGCGCAGCCGCGCGATCTTCTGCTGCAACCGAGCCCGAGCGGCATCGCCGACGGCCCACTCCACGTTCCCGTCTCCGTGCCACCAGGACATCCCAGGAAACTCCTCGCGAAGCGCCACGTGGGCCCGCATTCCCTCGACGTTCAGGTCGTGGTAGGAACGGGGCGGCTTGTTGTTCGCGTTGACCCACGAAAAGTTGGCCAACGACGTGCCGCTCCCCGCCCAGCGCGTCTCGAAAATCGTCACGGACGCCCCCGCCCGAGCCAACCGAAACGCGACGGACGCTCCGACGACGCCAGCGCCGATCACGATCACCTTCATCTCGGTCCCGCCCTCCTCTGATAACGCAACTGTGACCTATCATGTGGTTCGCCACGAAGCGGCCTTGGCCTGGATGGTGTATGCCTTTCCTCGTCCGCGCCCGCCGTCAGGCGCACTCGACGGCGTTCCTCTACCGCACGGAGGCTACGGCTCTCCACCCCGGCCATGAAAAGGGCCAAATCCCCGGCACCATCGCGCGCCGGTCCTGCTCACTGGCCCAGGTACGCTCGCTTCACCTCGGCGTTTGCCTGCAAATCGGCGGCCCGCCCCTGCAAGACCACGGCGCCTGTCTCCAGGACATAGCCGCGCTGAGCGGTCTCGAGTGCCATCACCGCATTTTGCTCCACAAGAAGGATCGTAGTGCCTTCGTGGTTGATGTTGCGGATGGACTCGAAGATTTGCTCGACGAGCAACGGAGCGAGCCCCATGGACGGCTCGTCGAGCAGCAGGACACGCGGGCGCGCCATCAGCGCCCGCCCGATCGCCAGCATCTGTTGCTCTCCGCCGGAGAGCGTGCCGGCGAGCTGGCCCACCCGCTCTTTGAGCCGCGGAAACAGTGCAAACGCGTGCTCGATCCCGTCGCGGACCTCGCCCGGCGAAGGCCGCGTGAACGCGCCCAGCTCGAGGTTCTCGAGCACCGACAGCCTGCCGAAGATCCGGCGACCTTCCGGCACCTGAACGACGCCCCGAGTCACGATTTGATGAGGTGGAACGACGGTCAGGTCTTCACCGTTCAGGCGAACGGTGCCCCGGTGCGGGCGCAGCAGCCCGCTGATGGTGTTGAGCGTGGTACTCTTGCCGGCCCCGTTGGCGCCGATGAGCGTCACGATCTCCCGCTCGTGAACCTCGAGGGAGACGCCGCGCAGCGCCTGGATCGCTCCGTAGGCGACGTGCAGCCCGTCGAGCTCAAGAAGCGCCACGGGTGTGGTCCGCCGGGGGCACGGTCTGGACCCGGTGCACCCCAAGATAGGCCGCGATGACGCGCGGATCGCGCTGAATCTCCTCCGGCGGACCCTCCGCGATCTTGACGCCGTGGTCGAGGACCGTGACGCAGTCGGAGATCCCCATGACCACGCGCATCTGATGCTCGATTAGGACGATCGTGATTCCAAGATCATCGCGAAGCCGCCGTATGAACGCCATCGTGTCCAGAGCCTCCCGTGGACTCATGCCGGCGGCCGGTTCGTCGAGCAACAGCAAGGCCGGCCGCGACGCCAGCGCGCGGGCGATCTCCAGCCGGCGCTGCGCACCGTACGGGAGGTGCTTGGCCAGGCGCTCATGCTGGTCGCCAAGGCCCACGAAGCGCAGCAACCGGCTCGCTTCCTCGAGGACGCGCGCTTCCTCCTGCCGAGCGCCAGGGGTGTTGAAGATCGTCCCCACCCAGGTCGCGGTGACGTGAATGTGATGGCCCACCCGCACGTTGTCGAGCACGGTCATGTTGGCAAAGAGACGGATGTTCTGGTAGGTCCGAGCGATTCCGCGGCGGGCGATCTCGTCCGGCAACAGCCCGTCGATTCTCTCTTCTCGGAATACAACGTGTCCTTCGTCGGGGCGGTAGAATCCCGTGAGGCAATTGAACACGGTCGTCTTGCCGGCGCCGTTCGGGCCGATCACGCTGTGAATCGTCTGAGCGGCCACGTCTAGAACCAGATCGCCGATGGCAACGAGTCCCCCGAACCGCTTGGTCACGTGGTCGACGACCAGAATGCTCATGGCCGGGCCTCAGGCCTCGCCCGGGCCAGCACCGGAGACTGCGACAGCCGCGGCCGGATCGCCGGCCGGGGTCACATCGGCGGCGTGCAACTCGCGCCTTTGCGCGGCGGCCGGCAGCAGCCCTTCGGGCCTGAACAGCATCATCGCCACGAGTACGATCCCGTAGACGAGGAAACGGTAGTCGCCGAACTCCCTGAGCAGCTCGGGTAGGCCGACGAGCACGAGCGCACCCACCACGACGCCCCACAGGCTTCCCATGCCCCCGAGAATGATGAGCACCAGCACGTTGATCGAGATCAGCAGGGAAAAGCTCTGCGGGAATACCGATCCAACGAGCACTGCGAAGATCGCCCCGCCGGCGCCGCCCATGGCGCCTCCAAGCCCGTATGCTAGGAGCTTCGTCGTGACGAGACTGATCCCGATGGCCTCCGCCACATCCTCGTCCTCGCGAATGGCCATCCATGCGCGCCCGAGAGGCGAGTCCTGGAGGCGCGATGCCACATACGCGATCAACCCGGAAACCACGAGCGTCAGGTAGTAGAGCTCGCGCGGCCCCGAGAGCTCCCACCCGTCGATGTGCGGCTTGGGGATCAGGAGCACCCCGAAAGATCCGCCCAGCCACGGCCGCAGGGCGTCGGACAGCACCAGCAGGCGCACGATCTCCCCGAGACCCAGCGTCGCGATCGCGAGGTAATCCCCCCGAACCCGCAGCACAGGAATCCCAAATAACACGCCCGCGACGAGCGAGACGGCCATGGCTGCCGGGACAGCGGCCCAGAACGACCAATGCGCAATCCCGTGCTCGCCCCGTGAGGTCAGCAACGCGACCGTGTATGCACCGATCGCGAAGAACGCCACGAATCCCAGGTCGAGCAACCCCGCGAATCCGACCTCCAGATTGAGGCCGAGCCCCATGAGGAGGTAGAGGCCGACCAGCACCATCACCTGCGCGACGAACGGACCCCCTGCGATCGGCAGGACGAGGAGCAGAGCCAGCACGAGCCCCCAGCGTAGGAACTGCAGACCTCGCTGCCCCGATGGGCTCAACGATGGGCCCGTCCGGCGAAGCATGCCGTACCGGCTGCGCGCCGCAATCACGACCCACGTCAGGCCGCAGGCCGCCGCCGCGCCGCTCGCGGATGGTCCGTCGACGGAGAACAGCACGTCCCGGATCGTCGTTACGAGGGGAGGTCCCTGCAGCAACAGCTGCAGGAGGTCTTGAAAGACCCCTATGACGAGCACGGCCGCCAACCCGGAAAGGAACCCGCGCCGCACTCGCGGCGACACCGCGGCGAGGCCCCAGCCGGCCGCCCCTGCCATGGCGCCAAGGACCAGCAGGAGCCCGACGCCATCCGGTAACGGGGCTCCGAACGCGAGAATGTGGTAGAGCCGAGGGGATGCGTTGATGAACATCACGCGCAGGTCGACGACCGCGCCTGCCAGCAGCAGCGACCCGAGTGCGGCGCCAACCACCGCCCCTGCGGCGAGACCGGCGAGCGGTCCCAGCCGTTGCCGGCGCCCCCCGGGCCCCGACGTGGCGACATAGCCCGCGCCGACACCCACCGCGAGCAACACGACGTGGCCCAGGCTGAGGGTGTCAGCGATCATCCATCGACGGCTAAAAGTCTCGACCATGCCGACCAGGCACAGATACACGGCGGCCGCGCCGAAGATGAGGCCGGTCCGGAGGGCGTTAGGCCCGCTTGCGCGCAAGCCGTTCCCCCAGGATGCCCTGCGGCCGGAAGATCAGCATCACGAGCAGCATGGTGAAGCCGATGACGTCGCGCAGTTGATAGGGCGCCGGGACCCCGAGTCCGTCGAGAAACAGCGCAGGCCCGACCGATTCGACGAGGCCCAGGAACAGCCCGCCCAGCATGGCGCCGGGCACATTGCCGATCCCGCCGAGCACGGCCGCGGTAAATGCCTTGATCCCGGGGACGAATCCCATGAAGAAATGCACCTGCTTATAGGTGAGAGCGTACAGGATGCCGGCGGCTCCGGCCATGGCGCCACCGAGGGCGAAGGTGAACACGATGATATAGTCGACGTCGATTCCCATGAGCGCCGCCGCGTCGCGGTCCTCGGCGACGGCGCGCATGGCCTTGCCGGTCCGCGTCCGCATCACGATCCAGTACAGCAGAAGCATCATCGCCAGCGCCGACGCCAGCACGAGCGCTTGTGTACGGAGCACCGTGATCCCGGCGATCGACATGCTCCCGGAGAGCACGGGGATGTCGGGATACGACTGCACACCGGCTCCGTAGAGGCTCCGAAACGAGTACTCCAAAAAAAACGATGCACCGATCGCGGTGATCAAGGGAACCAGCCTCGGCGCTCGCCGCAGCGGACGGTACGCGACCCGCTCGAGGGCCACGGCGATCGCGGTCGAGGTCGCGACCGAGACTGTGAGGACGAGCAAGAGGCCGCTGAGGAGGTGCCGCGCGAGGAACCCCGATGTGCCGAGCGGCGCCGCAACGTAGTACGCGGTGTAGGCGCCTGCCATGAACACGTCGCCGTGGGCGAAGTTGATCATGTTGAGCACACCGTACACCATCGTGTAGCCGAGGGCGATCAGGGCGTAGATGCCGCCCTGCGCCAAACCAAACTCCACGAAGTCGAGCCACTGCGCCCCGGAATACCGCCCGGCCCGAAGCGTGGCGATCGTGCCCCAGACAACCATGACCAGGATGGACGCCCGAAACGCCCAGAGGGCCCCATCAATCAGGGATGCGTGCCAGCCGCGGCCGCGGCGCATGATTCCCCCTTCCCGCCCGCGAAACACTGCGAGGGGTGAGCCACCGATGCCGTCCGGCCGGTGCTCACCCCTCTTGACTCGAACGCGACTGTCCCGCCTGCGTTACTTCGTTGGGTAGACCTTCTTCGGATCGGTCCCCGGCGAGAATTTCGACGGGTCGGACGAGACCGCCTGATAGATAGCGATGTGCGGGTCGGCGCAGTCGCCGTACGGGTTGCACGTAATCGTGCCCGTGAGCCCCTTGAACCCCTTTGTGGCAAAGAGGGCGTCGCGGAGGGCTTTCCGGCCGATGTACAGGGTCCCGCCCTGGTCCTTCCCCACCTTCTTGATTGCCGCGAAGATGATGTTCGCGGCGTCATACGCGTGCGGGTGGAACGCGGCCGTGGGCCTCTCCCCGTACTTCTTCTGATATTTCGGCACGAACACTGAGGCATAGGCGGGGCCCAGTGTCTGCGGGGTCAGGTCCGGACTGCTCCAGTACATTCCCTTCGCCGCGTCGCCGGCCGCCTTCAGGAAATCGGGGGTGAACAGGCCGTCCGCCCCGAACAGCGTCACGGTCTGCAGGCCAGATATCTCCTTGGTCTGCCGCGTGATCAATCCGCCCTCCGCCACGAAGATCGGATAGAAGATCATGTCTGGCTTTCCGGTGGCGATGCGCGTCAGCACCGGCTTCATGTCGGTGTCACCGACGGAGATCGCTTCCTGGGAGGTGATCGTGCCACCCATCTTCTTGAAGTTGTCCGCGAATGCGTTGACCAGGCCCTGGGCGTAGGGGCTGCCGTCGTGGATCGTCGCCGCGCGCATCTTCTTCAACACCTGCCGCGCGAACGTCGCGGCCACCTGGCCCTGGACCTTGTCGTTGTGAGCGGTCCGGAGGAATCCCGCGAAATCGGCGCTGCGGTCGGGCGCGGTCAACGGGGGCGCGGTGGCCGACGGCGACACGTCGACGATCCCGGCCTTCCAGAGAATAGGCACGCCCGGCACCGTCGCGCTCGAGCAGCTACCACCGATCGCCGCCACTACGCTGGGGTCCGCGGCGACCTTCTGGGCCGCAGTCTGCCCGCCCTCGGCGCTGCACCCGTCGTCGTTGGCTTCGAGCTTGATGGGGTGGCCCAGTAGCTTGCCCCCCTGATCGTCGATCGCAATTTCGATACCCCGCTGGCTGTCAGTACCCAATGCGGAGTTGGGACCCGAGGTGACGAGCCACGTCGCAATCACGACCGGCTGTCCCGGACCGATCTGGACGACGCCGATCGGATCGGTCACCGGTCCGACGGTGGCCGCGGGAACGGGCGCGGTGAATGCGACCGTCCCCAGGAGAGCACAGAGCGCAAGCGAACCAAATAGATTGCGTTTACGCATGCCGTTCACTCCTCTCACGCCAGATGGCGTCCGATGCCCCACAACTCATTGACCGAAGCTTTTCGGGGCTTGCGCGGAGACACCTTCAGGGGGCGGCGGAGGCGCCCGGGGACACGTCACGGATGACAGCTACCACGCAGGTCAGATCTACTATCCCCGAGCCCTCCAGGGAATCCCCGTGTACGTGTGGTAGGCTTTCCGCGCGCAGTCAGTGAGCCCGGCGGCACGCAGGGTCGGTGCGAGGCGGGCGGCGCGCGGAGGATGTGACATGGACGGGCAAAGGGGTGACGCTGCGAACACGCGTCGCGACGATCCGCGGCTTGCGGTTCTCTTCGATCTCGATGGTACGCTCGTGGACAGCGTGTACCATCACGCAACCGCGTGGCACACGGCACTCAACGGAGCCGGCATTGAACTCTCCGTGTGGCGCATTCACCGCCGGATCGGCATGAGCGGCGGGCTGTTCGTCAACGCGCTTGCACGTGAGCTGGGACACCGGCTCTCCGCGGAGCAAGTCCGAAGCATCCAGGATAGTCACGAGCGAGCCTACACCGCCGTGGCCGACCGCGTGCGCGCGCTTCCCGGCGCGATACAGCTCCTGGGGGCCCTGACGCGCCAGGGCGTGCCGTGGTCCATCGCCACTAGCGGGCGG
>DASPUZ010000143.1:0-7889 GCA_035622635.1 bacterium
GCCATCATTCACGCGCCGCAGTGTCACTTCCGGCCCGACGCCGGCGGGCGGCTGATGGTACAGGCGGACGACACGGATGGCATGATGACGCCCAGCACCTCACCGTGCCAGGCCTTCGAGCCGGCTGCTGACCTCGTTTCCCGGGCAGCGGGACTGCTGCCGGCCATCCGCGGCGTCACACCGGAAGCGGTACGCGTCGGGACGCGTCCCATCCCAGCCGACGGGTATTCGGCCGTCGGGCCGCTTCCGGGCGTCCGCGGATACTACTTGGTGGTGACGCACAGCGGCGTCACCCTCGCTCCCGGCCTGGGCCAGCTTGTGTCGGATGAGATCATGCATGGCCGAGAGGATGCTCGCCTCGCGACGTTTCGGCCCGCACGTTTCTTGTCCCCGGGGCAGTGATCGGACGTGTCGTGTCCGTTGACCCTATCATGAGCGGTCGGCCAAGCCCTCGCGCATACTTTCTCCGGACTGCCCGGCTCGGGTTTGCCCGCTGGTTGGCGCAGGATCTCCCGCTCGCGATGGCTCTATGGGGGGACCCGGACGTGACCCGCCTGATCGGTGGCCCCTTCTCGCCCGAGCAGGTCAAGGAGCGGCTCGACAACGAGATCGCCTCGATGTCGGCGCACGGTGTCCAGTACTGGCCGATTTTTCTGCTGAGTGGAGGCGAGCACGTCGGATGTGCCGGGCTGCGACCGTATAGACCGGACGATCGAATCTATGAGCTGGGATTCCATCTTCGGCGCGGTCATTGGGGGAAGGGCCTCGCTGAGGAAGCGGGGCGGGGGGTCATCGCGTTTGCGTTTGAGACGCTCGGCGCTAGCGCGCTCTTCGCCGGCCATCACCCCGCAAATGATGCGTCTCGGAGGGTTCTGGAAAAGCTCGGATTCCGGCTCACGCACCAGGAGCGCTACCCGCCCACGGGCCTCATGCATCCGTCGTACTTGCTCACGCCGGGCCCCGCCCGCCCCATGCCCGGGTGAACTGAGGCCCATGGGGCATGGTGTTTTGCCCGGAGATCTTGAGCGGGGCGGGCTCCCGGACCCCTGCTCACATGGGCTCTGGCCGAAGCCACGCCGCATTATGCGAACGTGAACGAGTCCACCCTCTCCGAATCCTGCGACGGTATCCGATGGGGCCCGATTACGTCTTCGGATCGAGCTTCAGCGCTGCGGAGTTGATGCAATAACGCAAGCCGGTCGGCTCGGGGCCGTCGTCGAACACATGGCCGAGATGAGCCTCGCACCTGGCGCACAGTACTTCCGTGCGGACCATCCCGTGACTGCGGTCAACTTTGCGGTCGATACCTTCATCCAGGGCCGGATGGGTGAAGCTCGGCCACCCGCACCCGGCGTCGAACTTGGCGTCCGATTCGAAGAGCTCCGCACCGCAGCAGACGCAACGATAGACTCCGGGCGTCGTCGTCTTCTCGTACTCGCCGGTGAACGGCCGCTCGGTGGCCTTTTGACGCGTGACGGCGTACTGTTCGGGCGTCAGCTGTGCGCGCCACTCGGCGTCGGTTTTCCTGATCTTGTCGGACATGGCGGTCTCCCGGGGATCGCCCGTCTCAGACGTCTCCGCCGCGCAAGAGACGGGCGGGATGTGGTCTCCTGCGGTCTCCCGCATGGCAATGATTTTACTACTTGTCCAGGGCCTTGGGCGAATCGCCGATCTGCCGTTACTGTGCCACCGGGTGGCAACGCGGCCCATCAAGACCCCGTCGCGGTCGCTCCTAGAGGAAACGACATCCAATTCAATCGCCGTCTCTCGTTCGCCCGCTGACAACCCAGGGGGCCGACGCGGCCTTGCGCGTCTGGAGCCCTCTCGTGAACCGGGTGCTCGGCCGAAGGTCCGTGAGTTCGAGGGGACGTATGTTTCCTGGGGTAGCAGGGAGGGGTTTCATGTCGGGGGGGATCGAGTCGATGTACCGGCGCGTCCTGATTCCGGTCGATGGCAGTGACTGCAGCCAGGCTGCACTGGAACACGGGCTGGGGCTTGCGCACGAGCAGCAAGCCGAAGTGAGACTCATCCATGTCGTCGATACCCGCTCGTTGTACACATTCGAGAACATGAACGTGGAGCCGGTCGAGACCGCATGGCGCCAGGCGGGACAGGAGATCCTCGATCGTGCCGAAGCGCACGCTCGCAGGGTTGGGGTTGCCGCCGTAACCGTGTCCCTGATCGAGACTGTTGGCCGGGGCGTTGCCGGGGTGATTGTCGCGGAGTGTGAGCACTGGCCGGCAGATCTCATCGTGATGGGTACGCACGGACGTCACGGGATCGAGCGCGCGCTGCTGGGCAGCGTTGCCGAGGGTGTCGTCCGTGCCTCCCCGGTCCCGGTCTTGCTCATTCGGAGACACTGACGTCCCCATCCCGGCCTTGGAACGTCTCGGCGGCTTGCGCGTACGCGGTTGCTTCTTTAGCGCCGGCGCATCGTGTCCGCACGCGGGGGAACCTTGGCTCGTTCGGCCACCGCGCGAGCCTTGGCGTCCCGGCATGGCTGTCGTGGTATGTTGAGACATCGGAAGTCTCGAGGTCCGATTGAAACGCTAGAGCGCGCATGTTCGAACACGACGCGGCTCGACCGCGTCGGCTGCGTGAGAAGGAGGGAGAGGTGGCGCGCATAGGCATGGGCGTCCGCCCTGTCATCGGTGTCGTCGGCGATTTCGATACGCGGAATCCCACCCACCGGTTCACAAACGAGGCGTTGGCACATGTGGGTGCGGAAGCCGTCTGGGTCCCAACGGATCGTATCGGGGCGGACGCGGTGGACCGCCTCGACGTCTTTGACGGGCTCTGGATTGCTCCCGCGAGCCCGTACCGCAGCATGGACGGCGCGCTGAGTGCCATTCGGTTTGCGCGCGAGCGCGGCGTTCCGCTCGTCGGCACCTGAGGGGGCTTTCAGCACGCGATCGTCGAGTTCGCGCGCAACGTTCTCGGTCTCGAGGACGCCGACCACGCAGAGACCAATCCCGGAGCGTCATGCCTCGTTGTCTCGCCGCTGGCGTGCTCGCTCGTCGGGCAGGAACAGCCAGTCAGCCTCGTGCCCGGCACGCGTGCCGCCGCGCTCTACGGTGTCGTTGAGGCGAGCGAGCCTTACTACTGCAACTACGGCGTCAACCCCCAGTATCGCCGGCAGCTCGAAGCGGGCGGGCTCGTGACGAGTGGCGTGGGCGGTGACGGCGAAGTGCGCATCGTCGAGATTCCGGCACACCCGTTCTTCCTGGCCACCCTCTTTGTGCCCCAGGCCCGTTCGACCGCGGAAAGACCGCACCCGCTCATCGCCGCGTACGCAGCCGCCGCGGCCCACCGCGGGCGCCGGCGGTCGTAGCCATGCCCGAGAGATGCGTGACCGTCTTTGGCTCCTCGAAGGCCACGGCGGAGGACCCCATCTACGCGGCGGGGTTGCGGCTGGGGCGCCTGCTCGTCGAGTCCGGCTATGTGGTGCGCACCGGCGGCTACACGGGTCTGATGGAAGCCGTCAGCCGGGGCGCGGCCGAGGCGGGCGGCAAAGTCGTCGGTGTGACCATGACGCCGTGGGGATCGCGGCTTCGGGTGAACCCGTGGGTCTCGGAGGAGATCGCGGCGGAGGATCTGTTCCAGCGTTTGCGTCGCCTGATCGATAGCGAAGCCTACGTCGCTCTTCCCGGGGGTCTCGGGACGCTGGGCGAGGTTGTCGTCACGTGGAATCTCTTCCAGACTGCGACGATCCCACGTCGACCGCTGATCCTGGTGGGGTCATCGTGGCAGGCGGTCATCGAAGGCCTGCGCGCGGGGGTCCGAATCGAGCCGAGAGACCTCGAGCTCGTGCGCGTCATCGATACGGTGGATGGGGTGATCCCGCTCCTGGAGGAAGCGCGCGCTCCGTAGACGGGGTCGTTCGCCCATGGCGCAGGCCGACGGCAGAGCGAGAGTTGCGCGCCGCGTTGTGGTCGGGGCAGGCACGACGGCTTCGGGCGGCCTCGAAGAAGTACAAGACGGCCCGGCCGGGGGACCGACACGGACTGTGCGGGCGCAATGATGAGGCCCGAATCCGTTAAAGGCGCGCTTTGAGGACACGCCGGTCTACCCGGACCCCGTCGCCGCGGATGCCGCGCTACGGCGGGGGCCGGGCAGCAGGCCGGCCCACCGCATCACGGGCCGCATCGACAGCCCCTGCACGAGCAGGGTGAACACGACGAGGCCAAACGCGCCGGCCACGATCGCGTCGCGCCCGGGAACCGCCGGGGCGAGGCCAAGGGCCAGTGCGATGGCGACGCCGCCGCGAAGCCCTCCCCACACGAGCACCGGCCGCCATGCGTTCGGGAGCAGGCGCGTGCGAGTCTGCCAGATTGCCATTGACCCGCGCACCACCGCCCAGCGCACGAGCAACCCCGCCACCGCGACGACCGCGATGAGCGACCAGTACCGTCCGAGCAGTGCCGCGGGTACTTCGATCCCGATCAGCAGAAACAACAGGGAGTTGGCGAGGAATGCGATCATGTCCCAGATGATGCTCACGGTCTCGCGGCCAGTGTCCGTCAGGTGGCGGGGTCCGTAGCTGGCGAACACTACCCCGGCCGAGACCACGGCGATGACCCCGCTCGCGCCGAGGCTCTCCGCGGCCAGGAGCGCGCCCACCGACGCGATCAGGCTGCCGAGCACTTCGACGAGCGGGCGCTGCGTGCGGCCGAGCGCGTAGGACGTGGCCAGGGCCACGAGACTGCCGCTCGCGATGCCGCCGGCGAGCAGCCACACGAACCGCAGCGTCGCAGCGGCTGGCCCCACGGCGGTGCCAGCGAGGATCGTGAACAAGATGATGGCTACACCGTCGTTCAGGATGGCCTCGCCGTTGAGCACCGCACCAAGCCGGAGGTCGAGCCGGGCCTCGCGAAGCAGCGCCTGGACGCTCACGGGGTCGATGGCGGAGACGATCGCCCCGAGCAAGAGCGCACTACGAAGATCGATGTGAAAGAGCACGCTCGCCGTCCAACCGAGTGCGGCGGCCGTGACCAGCGTGCCCGGTATGGCCAGGAGGCCGATGAGTCCCCAGTACGTTTTCAGGTGGCGAGGCGGCAGGCGCAGTCCGCCCTCGAACAACAGCGGCGGGATGAGTAGGGTCAGCAGAATCTCCGACGTGACCTGGATCGGGGGCACAAGGTGCAGGTTCCCGATCGCGAGCCCTACTGCCACGAGCGCAATCGTATACGGGATGCGCAGCTCCTCCGTCACGATGGACACAGCGGCAGCCACGAGCATGAATCGGAGCGCAAGGTCGAGCGCGGTCATGAACGGAGTGTTCGTGTGCTCGGACGTAATGCCTGCTTCGCGGTTGGAGAAGGCCGGGATGCTGGTCTTCGTGCAGAGTCGACTGCCGGGGATCGAACTCAAGGATGGTCGACTCACAATTCCGGGCCGCACTGGAAGTCGTTGCGAAAACGAGTGCTGTCCGCAGATGACTAGTGTCATCGGATTTACGAGATCTTAATGGCTTTGCCCCGATTGTTGATTGATTCGTAACACTGCTTGTGTTACGCTCGCCGGTGCCAGCGTGGAGCCGTACGCGGGGGATCTGGTCTGCGGTAGCGGCGAGTGACAATTGAAATGGGAATGCAAGGTATTGGCAGAGGGGCTGACCGCCGAGGGCTCCTCTGTTTCGCTTTCTGGAAGACGCACTGGACCGTGCTTCGTGGCGACGTGTCCGAGACACTGGGGTAGGTTGGTGATCAACCGTGGCGGACGTGGAACTGATTGTGCTCACGCTGATCTTCTTCGGGGCGTGCGTATGGATGGTCAAGGGCCTGGACCGGCTCATGGGGCGGTGATGACGTGGTTGTGATCGCAGGCGTGCTGTCGCTCGCGCTCTTGGGCTATCTCATTTGCGCGTTGCTTCGGCCGGAGTGGTTTGCATGACGGATATCGGGATTGCCCGGATCCTCGTCTTCCTCGTCGTGCTGTTTCTGCTCGTCAAACCGCTCGGCACGTACATGGCGAGGGTCTACGAGGGGGAGCGCACCTTTCTAGACCGGCTCGTCAAGCCGTTGGAGCGCTGGCTATACCGGCTGTGCAGTATCAACCCGCAAGAGGACATGTCCTGGAGCACGTACGCGACCGCCGTGGTCCTCTTCAGTGTCGTCGGGATGTTGCTCCTGTACGCCTTTCAGCGCCTTCAGGCAGTGCTTCCCTTTAACCCCGCCGGCATGACCGCGGTTGATCCCAGCCTCGCTTTCAACACCGCCGCGTCGTTCACGACCAATACCAACTGGCAGAGCTACGGCGGCGAGACCACGATGAGCTATCTGACGCAGATGGCGGGGCTCACGATGAAGAACTTCGTGTCCCCGGCCGTTGGGATGGCGGTGTTGGTGGCGCTCATCAGGGGGTTCACCCGTCGGTCGGCAAAGGCAATCGGCAACTTCTGGGTCGATACGGTGCGGAGCATCGTGTACATCCTGCTGCCGATGGCCACCGTGCTTGCGCTGCTGCTGGCGTGGCAGGGAGTCCCGCAGACGCTGTCGCCCTACCCGACGGCGACCCTGATGGAGCCGACGTCGTACCAGCAGCCGATCACGGACGCGAACGGGAAGCCGGTGCTCGACGCCAAGGGTCAGCCGAGGACCAAGACCATCAAGGTGACGGAACAGCAGATCGCGGTGGGGCCGGCGGCGTCCCAGGTCGCGATCAAGCAACTCGGCACGAACGGGGGCGGATTCTTCAACGTCAACTCCACCCACCCGTTCGAAAACCCCACGCCGTTCTCGAACTTCCTCGAGCTTCTCGCGATCGTCCTGATTCCCGCGTCCCTCGTCTACACGTACGGCCGGATGGTGAAGGACACGCGCCAGGGGTGGGCGCTTCTGGCGGCGATGACGATCATCTTCCTTCCGGCGCTCGGGGTGGTGGTGGGGTTCGAGCAAGGAGGTAATCCCCTGTTCCACTCGCTCGGTGTCGGCCAGGCGGCGAGCGGGCTGCAGCCTGGCGGGAACATGGAGGGCAAGGAAGTCCGGTTCGGCCCGGTCGACTCAGGCATTTGGGCTGCGACGACGACCGCCACGTCGAACGGATCGGCGAACTCGATGTTCGACTCGTTCACGCCGATCGGCGGCATGGTGCCGCTCGTGCTGTTGCACCTGGGCGAGGTCATCTACGGCGGGGTCGGCAGCGGCATGTACGGCATGGCGGTCGTCGTGATCCTTGCCGCGTTCGTGGCGGGATTGATGGTGGGGCGGACGCCTGAGTATCTCGGCAAGAAGATCGAGGCGTTCGAGATGAAGATGGCGACCGTCGTCATGCTCATCATGCCGGTGATCGTCCTCGTGGCGACGGCGTTGGGGGTAGCCACCGCGGCTGGGAGGGCCGGCGTGTCGAATCCCGGTCCCCACGGGTTTAGTCAGATCCTCTACGCGTTCACGTCGATGGCCAACAACAACGGGAGCGCGTTCGCCGGTCTCAACGCGAACACGCCCTTCTACAACGACATCGGCGGTGTGGTAATGCTGCTGACCCGCTTCTGGGTCATCGTTCCGACGCTCGCGATCGCAGGCTCGATGGGGATGAAGAAAATCGTACCCGGAGGGCCCGGCACGCTGCCGACGCACACGGCGCAGTTCACGCTGTGGCTTGTCGCGGTCATTCTGATCTGGGGTGCGCTGGCGTTCCTGCCGGTGCTGGCGCTCGGGCCGATTGTCGAGCACCTGTTGCTCGCCGCCGGCACCACTTTCAAGTGAGGAGACGACGATGAGCATCAACATCGACACGCGGGCCCACGGATCGGCGCACGGCGCGATGATCTGGCAGCGGGCGATCCGGGACGCATTCCTGCGGCTGGACCCGCGCCAGCAGATCCGGAATCCCGTCATGTTCGTCGTCGAGATCGGGAGCGTGCTCACGACGATTCTGTTCTTCCAGGC
>DASPUZ010000144.1:0-29172 GCA_035622635.1 bacterium
GAACGAGGTCTGCGCGATCTATCCGATCACCCCGTCCTCGCCGATGGCCGAGATGGCCGATGAATGGGCCTCGCACGGCGTGCCGAACCTGTGGGGGACGATCCCCCTCGTCCAGGAAATGCAGAGCGAGGGTGGTGCCGCGGGCGCCATCCACGGTGCGCTGCAGTCCGGGGCGCTGACGACGACGTTCACGGCGTCCCAGGGACTGTTGCTCATGATCCCCAACATGTTCAAGATCGCCGGCGAACTCACCGCCACCGTCTTCCATGTGGCGGCGCGCACGGTCGCGACCAGTGCCACCTCGATCTTCTGCGATCACTCGGACGTGATGGCGACCCGCACTACCGGCTTTGCGTTACTGTGCTCGGGGTCCGTGCAGGAGGCGCACGACAGCGCGCTCCTCGCACAGGCGGCCACCCTGCAGTCGCGGGTGCCGT
This sequence comes from bacterium, assembly GCA_035622635.1. Taxonomy (GTDB): domain Bacteria; phylum Sysuimicrobiota; class Sysuimicrobiia; order Sysuimicrobiales; family Segetimicrobiaceae; genus JAJPIA01. The sequence continues at coordinate 438 of DASPUZ010000144.1, forward strand.
TCCTGCACTTCTTCGATGGGTTCCGCACGTCGCACGAGGTCAACACCCTCGAGTTGCTCACCGACGACCAGATGCGCGCGATGATCGACGACCAATGGGTGCACGCCCACCGCGCCCGCGCGCTCGATCCGGAGCGCCCTGTCGTGCGCGGCACAGTGCACAACTGGGATACGTACTTCCAGAGCCGTGAGGCGGCCAACCCGTTCTACGACAACGCGCCGCGCATCGTCCAGGCCGTAATGGACGGGTTTGCGCTGCTGACCGGCCGCCGCTACCGCTTGTTCGAGTACGAAGGCGCCGCCGACGGCGAGCGGGTGGTCGTTGTGATGGGCTCGGCGGCCGAGACCGCGCGCGGCGCTGCCGCGGCGTTGCGTGCGCGCGGCGAGAAGGTCGGCGTACTGCAGGTGCGGCTGTACCGGCCGTTCGCGGCGGACGCGTTTGTTGCAGCCCTTCCGAAGAGCGTGCGCGCCGTCGCCGTGCTCGATCGCACCAAGGAGCCCGGCTCGGCTGGCGAACCGCTCTACCTGGACGTCGTGAGCGCGCTCGCCCGGGCCGTCGCGCGGGGAACGCTCGACACGATGCCCAACGTCGTGGGCGGGCGGTACGGGCTCGCGTCCAAGGAGTTCGATCCGGGCATGGTCAAGGCCGTGTTCGACGAACTCGAGCGTCCCGCTCCCCGCCACGGCTTCACCGTGGGGATCCGCGACGACGTGACCCACACCAGCCTCGACCCCGATGCCACGTTCGTGATCGACTCGGACGACGTCATCCAGACCGTGTTCTATGGACTCGGCGCCGATGGCACGGTAGGCGCGAACAGGAACAGCGCCAAGATCATTGCCGAGGAGGCCGGACTCTACTCCCAGGCGTATTTCGTGTACGACTCGCACAAGTCGGGCGCACAGACAGTCTCACACCTCCGCTTCGGCCCGCGCCCGATCCGTGCGCCCTACCTGATTCAGCGGGCGAACTTCCTGGGCATCCATCAGTTCCATCTTCTGGAGCGGGGAGACGTCCTGCACCTCGCGGCGCCCGGGGCCACGCTCCTGCTGAACGCGCCGTTTGATCCCGACGCGGTCTGGGATCACCTGCCGCGGTCCGCGCAGCAGCAGATCATCGAGAAGCACCTGCGCATCTTCGTCATCGATGCGTCGAAGGTGGCGGAGAAGGCCGGGCTGCGGGGCCGCACCAACACGATCCTCCAGACGTGCTTCTTCGCCATCTCCGGCGTGTTGCCGAGAGACGAGGCCATTCGGCAGGTCAAGCACACGATCGAGCAGACCTACCGCTCGAAGGGCGCCGAGGTGGTGCGGAAAAACTTCCAGGCCGTCGACGAGACGCTTGCACGGCTGTTTCCGGTGCCTGTCCCCGCGCACGCGACCAGCCTCTGGGACCGGCCACCGATCGTGCCGGACAGCGCGCCGGAGTTCGTGCGCACGGTCACCGCCAAGCTGATCGCGGGCCAGGGGGACGAGCTTCCGGTGAGCCTGCTCCCCGCCGATGGGACGTACCCGTCCGGCACCTCCGTCTGGGAAAAGCGCAACGTGGCGGACGTCGTGCCCGTGTGGGAGCAAGACCTCTGCATTCAATGCGGCCAGTGCAGTTTCGTGTGTCCGCACGCCGTCATCCGCGCCAAGTACTTCGACGCGGCCAAGCTGCACGGCGCGCCCGACGGGTTCAAATCGGCACCGGTCAACGCGCGGGGATTCCCCGATGTCCGCTTCTCACTTCAGGTCTACGTCGAGGATTGCACCGGCTGCGGCCTCTGCGTCGAGGCGTGCCCCGCGCATAGCCCCGTCCAACCGAATGTCAGGGCGCTGAACCTGCGCGACAAGCCGCCCCTGGTCGACCCGGCGCGTCGGGACATTGCGTTCTTCGAGACTCTACCCGTCAACGACCGCGCACGGGTCGACTTTGCCAACGTGCGCGGCGTGCAGTTCCTCGAGCCGTTGTTCCAGTTCTCGGGAGCCTGCGCCGGCTGCGGCGAGACGCCCTATCTCACCGTGCTGTCGCGACTCTTCGGCGACCGGATCATGATGGCCAACGCGAGCGGGTGCTCGTCGGTCGCCGGCGGCAACCTGCCGGTGACACCTTGGTCGAAGAACCGCGAGGGCCGCGGCCCCGCCTGGTCCAACTCGTTGTTCGAGGACAACGCCGAGTTCGGGCTCGGCTTCCGGTTGGCGGCGGACAAGCATCTGGAGCGCGCGACCGCCCTGGCCAAGGCGCTGGCCCCGAAAGTTGGCGTGGACCTCGTCGACGCCGTCCTGACCGCGCCGCAGCAGACTGAGTCCGAGATCTACGCCCAGCGCGATCGGGTGACGGAGCTGAACCGCCGGCTGAAGGCCCTGGCCGGGGACCGGCGGGCCGTGGATCTAATGTCGGTGGTCGATCACTTCATCCGGCGCAGCATCTGGATCGTCGGCGGCGACGGGTGGGCGTACGATATCGGCTACGGCGGATTGGACCACGTATTGGCGAGCGGCCGCGATGTGAACCTCCTGGTGCTCGATACTGCCGTGTACTCGAACACGGGCGGTCAGGCCTCGAAGGCGACCCCGCTCGGTGCCGTTGCCAAGTTCGCCGACGCGGGCAAACGGGTCGCTCGAAAGGACCTGGCGCTGCAGGCGATAGCGTACGGCAACGTCTACGTGGCCCAGGTCGCGATGGGAGCCAACCCTCAGCAGACGCTTTTGGCGTTCCGCGAGGCGGAGGCATACCAGGGTACGTCGCTGATCCTCGCCTACTGCCACTGCATCGCCCACGGCATCGACATGCGCTACGGATTGCGGCAGCAGCAGGTGGCCGCGGCCAGCGGCTGCTGGCCCTTGTTCCGCTACAATCCCGCGATGCGCGCGGTGGGAGAGAACCCGTTTCGCCTCGATTCCCCCAGGCCGACCGTCCCGCTGCGCGACTATGCGTACCAGGAGCTCCGCTACCGCGCGCTCGCGATGAGCCGGCCGGCCGAGGCCGAGCAGTTGCTCGAGCAGGCGCAGGCCGACATCCACGAAAAGTACAGGCTCTACGAAGAGATGGCCGGGTGGGCGGAAGGCGGAGCGCATCCGGCCACCCTGGCTGCGAGGGGAAGGACGGCGGCGGCGTACCAAAGGCCGTGATGGTTGTAGGCAGTGCACCGCGGGCCGCGGTCACCGCCCCGGTCTGCCCTTGTGTCCCGACGCGGGCAAGTGTTTCGGCGTCAGGCGTGCGGGTTGCGTTTCGCCCGCCCCAACGCCAACCGCAACACCGCCACCGCATACGGCGCTGATCGTGACAGTGCCGGACCGTGGGCTGTCTATCAACCCAGCCTAATGCGGCGCTCGTGGCTATGGCCGCGAGCCGCCGCAAGCCATCGCCTTCAGGCGACGGTCGTTGACTCTTGTTCAAAGACCCCCGCCACCATCGCCATACGACGCGTTTCGCTACGTGCAGGCGACGAAGCAACTCCGGGAACAGGCCGGGCCGGATCGTTAGCTGACTTGCGGCGTAGCTTTCCCGGTGGGGGATCCGTGCTGGGACACGATTTCTGCAATGGCGGTGACCAGCGCTCGCACGTGGTCTGCCGTATTAAAGAACCCGAAACTGGCTCGCACCGCTCCCCGCGGAAATGTCCCCAGCACGCGATGCGTCGACGGCGCGCAATGCAAGCCAGTCCGCACCGCGATTCGGAAGGAAGCGTCAAGGATCGTCCCAGCGATCGACGCCTCCGTGGCCGCCGGCAGAAACGAGAACACGCCGGTTTGCGGGCCATCGGGGTCGCAGAACACCTGAACGCCGTCGATCTGGCGCAACCCCTTCACCGCTTGACGCGCAAGCTCGGCCTCGTGCCCGCCTATCGCCTGCACACCGGTCGTTCTGACGAAACGGGTCCCCGCGGCGAGCCCGGCGATACCCGGCAGGTTGACGGTCCCCGCCTCAAGCCGCCACGGATACTCCGCCGGCTGCTCGGGACTCTCCGACTTGAAACCAGTGCCGCCCTCCCGCCACGGCCGCACCGGTAACGGCGCCGCAAGGACGAGGACGCCGGTCCCCATAGGGCCATAGAGCCCCTTGTGCCCGGGGGCGGCGAGGACATCCACCCCGAGTTCCTGCATGTCGATCTCGAGGCCTCCGGCACTCTGTGCCGCGTCGAGGATGAACAATCCACCGCGCTCGTGCGTGATGCGGGCGATGTCCTTGACGGGGGCGACGCAGCCGGTGACGTTTGAGACATGCGAGACCACGACGACATCGACGTGGTGGCCGCAAAGTTCGCGGAAATGGTCGAGGTCGATGCCGAGAGTGGGCGTCGGCTTCGCCACCGCGATCTCTGCCCCGGAGCGGGCAAGTGATTGCAATGGGCGCGTCACGGAGTTGTGCTCGTACGGTCCGGTGACCACTCGAGTGCCCGGATTGATGAGCCCTTTCAGGGCCAGGCACAGCGCATCGGTGCAGTTCAATGTGAATACCACGCGCTCGGCGGCAGGCGCGTTGAACAGGCGGCAGACTTCCTGCCTGGCCTCGTCCACCGTGCGCTGCGCGTCGATGGACATGCGATACGCACCGCGACCCGGATTGGCCCCGTGTTCGCGCATCGCCGTATCGATGGCGCGATAGACCGCTTCCGGCTTGGGCCAGGTGGTGGCCGCGTTGTCCAGGTAGATTGTGCTCTCGTCCATGCGTGTCACCCGCCGATGTACTTGCCGTACAGGCTGAGCGCCAGCTTCGGATCCGCGGTGCCGAAGACCATGGCCCGGCCGTCACGGAAGACCACCACGTCATGGTCGTCGACGCGGAACTTGAGCAGGTAGGGGTTGCGGTCGATTGGGAACAGCCGGGCGAGCGTGCGCGCGAGCAGTTCAAAATCCAGGTCGAAGGTGGGAGGCGGCACGATCTGCACGGCGTCGCGGCCGCACAGCGATGCCGTCGCCAAACGGTCTCCGTGTTCGAGGAGGTCGAATTCTCGGCGCCCGCATACCCGGCACCCGGCATTCCGCGCCATCGGCACGGTCGAGACGTCGCCGTGCCAGAGGTCGACATACATGAGCCGCGCCGACACGGCATCCTTTGCGCCGACCATCACCTTGATGGCTTCGGCGCTCTGCCATGCGGCCACCAACGTCGCGACCGGGCCGAGCACGCCGACGGTCTCGCACGTCAGCGGCGGCGTGGTCGCCTCACCGATCTCCGGCAGCAGGCAGTTGAGGCAGGCCGAGACACCGGGGATGACGGTGGCGGCATTTCCGTACGTCCCCAGGCACGCACCGTAGACAAAGGCGATGCCGTGCTTGACGCAGGCCTGGTTGACCAGCGCGCGCGTGTGGAAATTGTCGAGCCCATCCACCACCACCGTGGCCCCGGCGACGAGCCGCTCGACGGTCTCCGCGTTGATGTCACCGATGACCGGCTCGTAGCGGATCGTGGAATTGATCCGCTGCAGGTGCTGCCTCGCGGCCTCCGCCTTCGGCAATGACTGGGTGACATCTTCCTCGTCGAACAGACATTGCCGCGCAAGATTGGTCCAGTCAACGAAGTCGCGGTCCACGAGGCGGAGTGTGCCCACGCCGGCGCGCGCCAGCAGGTTGGCACTGTTGGAGCCGAGGGCCCCGAGGCCGGCGATCACTGCCACGGCGCGGGCAAGCGACCGCTGGCCGGCCTCGCCGATCTCCTTCAGCACCGTCTGGCGTGCATAGCGTGCCTGTGCGGCTGCGTTCGGCATGACGCCCCGGCTACCGGTCGGTACAGGAGAGGCAGGGATCGACCGACGCCTGGATGAGTGAGATATTGCCGAATTGCTGGCCGATCGTCATGGCCTCGAGGGCGGGAATATTGACGAAGGACGGCGTGCGAATCTTCACCCGCGCGGGCTTGTCAGCGCCGTCGGCGGCGACGTAGTAGAACACTTCGCCGCGCGGCGCCTCGGACAGCGCGATCGCTTCGCCCTGCGGAATTCGGGGCATCCCCTCGAAGGCCCGAAGCGGGCCGGACGGAATCCGCCGCAGCGCCTCGATGGCCAGACGGATGCTCTCAAGCAGTTCGAGGGCGCGGACGACGACCCGGGCGCGAACGTCGCCGTCCTGCTGGGTGACGATCTTGAACCCGAGCTCCTGATAGACGAGATAGGGATGGTCGCAGCGTACGTCGGCCTCGACGCCCGAGGCACGCGCGACCGGCCCGACCACCCCCCAGTCGATCGCCTGCTCGCGGGTCAAGGGCCCAACGCCGCCCATGCGCGCCCTGGTGGTGGCGTTCTCCAGAAAGGCAGGCACGAGCACCCGCTTGAGCGTCTCGGCCATCGCCGCTAGCGTCGCGATGATCGGCTGAGCGTCGGGAAGATCGCGGTTGACGCCGCCGATCCGGTTCATCCCGTAATTGACGCGGTTGCCGGAGATCGTCTCCAGCAAGTCCATCACCTGCTCGCGCAGCGCGAAGACCTCCATGAACAGGGTCTGAAATCCCATGTATTCCGCGGCCAGGCCGGCCCACAGAAGATGCGAGTGCATGCGCTCGAGCTCGGAGATGATGGTTCGAATATACCGGGCGCGCGCCGGCACCTCGATGCCCGCGAGTCGCTCGACGGCGTGGCAGAACGTCATCGCGTGTACGTTGGAACAGATGCCGCAGACGCGTTCGACCAGAGTCACGGCGGGAACCCATTCCCGGCTCTGCACGAGCAGTTCAATGCCGCGGAAGCTGAAGCCGACATTGACACTGACCTGCTGGACCGTCTCGGCAACGCAGCGCACGCTGACCTTGTAGGGCTCCTCGAGGGCCGGATGGTAGGGACCGAGCGGAATAGTGTATGGCATGGATGCCTCGCTTATGGTTCGCCCGACGGAGCCGGGTCGGGCTCCGGCGAGCGGAAGAATCCTTCCTTGAGGCCAGGCGGGAGCAGGAGAGGCGCGAGGTTCGGGTGCCCGACGAACTTGACGCCGAAGAAGTCGTGGATCTCGCGCTCGATCCATGATGCCGGACGAACCGCGGGCGCGAGCGATGCGATTGCGCCGCCGCGGGTGGCGGTCTTGAAATTGACGGCGAGCCCCCGGCGCAGATAGTGGTAAATGATGGTGGTCTCGCCGTCGTCACGCGCCAGGCCGGTCATGGTGGCCAAGCGGCAGCCCAGGGCCGTCATCGCGCGCGCCATGGCCTCGACGTCGAGTTCCGGCGCCGCAATCCACAGCGCATCCCCCCGGTCCTCCAGCCGTCCCACCCCGGGGATTGCGGCCAACCTGGCCCTGACGTCCGCGTCCGGCTCGCTGCCTTCAGCGTGATTCATGGGCGCTGCTCGGCCTCAAGAACGCATCTCGGATGTGCTGACTCGCCGCCTTACGCCGGCATTCCTGGCACAGTTCCCGTTGTTCGATCTCCAACTTACTCAGGGGGCCCCCGTAGACCTGCTCCAGGGCCGCCTCGGGGATTGGAATGATCGGACGCCCGCACCGAGCGCAGGGCTGATAGCTGATCTCGTGCGCGACGTGAAGCTCTGCTTGGTCGCCGGTCACCGGCGGCAGCGTGCCCCGGTTGGCGATCGCGTGCGTCGGACAAAACTGGACGCACAGGCCGCAGAATGAGCAGCGACCGGCGAAGAATTTCCAGGTAATCCCGGCTTCGTGCGCTTCGTCGAACGAGATTGCCTTGGGTGCGCAGACATAGGCACAGGCCTGGCAGCCGGTGCAGAGGCTCGCGTCCTGCTCGATCAGTCCCCGGAACGGCGCCGGCCTCGGCGGCAGGTCGTCGGGCCGACGCGTCCGCGCGCGATGGCTCAGGTTCCTCCAGACAATGTTGAAAATGCCCATTCCGCCGTCCCGTCAGTCGATCATCGCAACGACGATCGCCGCTCCGGCTGCGAGACCGCCCCAGATCCAGTAGAACCGGAACGCGCGCGCAACCGTCAGGCGCGCAGTCATCGCGGCGGTGGCTGTGACCAAGGCGATCAGGCCGAGGCCGACCGCCAAGTATAATGCCGCGTCCGCGGCCCAATTGCCCAGATGAGGCACGAACAGGACGAAAAATGCGTCGATCAGCAGGACCACTTCGAGCGCGTGCGACAGCTCGAACATCGCGAGCGGAACGCTGTTGTATTCGATATGCGCGCCAGGACCGATCTCCTGCTCGGCGTTGGGGATCGAGAACGGATTGCTCTTGAGTCGCGCCGGGATCGCGAGGAGGAAGGCGATCGCCGCGAGGCCGGTGACCAGGCCAAAGCGTGCGGCCTCAAGGTCGCCGAGGCGGAAGCTGCCCGCGTTCTCCGCTACCGCGATCACGCTGGCGAGAAACGGCAGGTTGTAGCCGAGCGACATCACGGCCTCCCGCATCGAGCTCACCTGGCCGTAGATGGACCGGCTCACGTAGCCGGCGAGCACGTCGCTCAGCACGGGCATTTCGAACAAGTAGAGCAGCAGCACGACGTCGCCCGGGAAGGACCGTGCGGCGCTTCCAGGTACCGGAACGATCAGCAGGCCGAAGATCGTGGCGGAGACCGACAGGAAGGGGAGCGCATAGAACAAGGAGCGGTTCGCGCCGCGTGGCACGACGGTCTCCTTACCCAGCAGCTTCACGAAATCGAAGAAGGGCTGGTAGAACGGCGGACCCTTCCGGCCTTGCAACCGGGCAATGAGCTTGCGCGCGACCCAGAGATAGAAGAAGCCAAGCGCGCCGGCGCCGAGCAGTCCGGGCCAGACCAGTAGCCCGAATGCGTAGCGCGCGAGCGTCAACACGGCTTCGCTTTTCGGCGCTGGTCCGCCGTCTTGCCGTCGGCCAGGAGCTGTGCGGCCTGCGCCACGCCGGCGATGATCAATTGCGGCCGGGGCGGACAACCGGACACCCAGACATCGACCGGGATGTACTTGTCGAGCGGCCCGTCAACCGTCGGGCTCCCGGCAAAGACGTTGCCGCTCGCAGGGCACGAGCCGATCGCGACGACGGCCTTGGGGCTTGGGATCTGCGCGTAGATGTCGAGCACCGCCTCGCGCGATCGCTTGGTCAGCGTGCCGGTGACGACGAGGATATCGGCGTGTTTGGGGCTGCCTTGCCGCAACATGCCGATCTGCTCGCCGTCATAGCGCGGACTGATACACGGGCCGATCTCGATGTCGCATCCGTTGCAGGAGCCGGCGTTGACCGTGTAAATCCATGGGGATTTCCGTCGGGCGAGAGCGATGAGCCTGGCAACGGGGTTCATGCCGTGTCCCCTTCCCTATCGGGCCATCGCCAGGAACGCCGGCACAGAGGCGCCACTCAGCAGGCTCGGATCGCACCCAAGGAGCACGATCAATCCGGCGAGAACCGCCAGCACGCCGGGCGCCAGATAGGCGGGCGGGCCTGCGACGGGGAGCACCGCCGGCCCGAGCCAGGTGCGATGGATGGCGCGCGCGTAGCACAGCAAATCGAGGCCGGCCACGACGAGCAGGGCGGTTATGAGGATCGGGCCGCCGAACTGCATCGCGGCGACGTAGATCCGCCAGTAGGCGGCAAAACCGAAGCCCGGCGGCACCCCGATGAACCCGAATGCGGCGGTGATGAAAGCGGCACCCGCGAGCGGCAGGCGCGCGGCCAGCCCGCTGGTATTGAGCGTCACAGTGCGGCCGATGCGTTGCTCCGCAAGCCCCACCGCGCCGAACAGGACGACCTTCGAAAGCGCGTGGCTGAGGGCGCCGAGCCAGGCGCCGGCAACCCCCGCGGACCCGCCGATGACGAGCCCAAGGAGAAGGAAGCCGAGATCATCGATGGTCGAGAAGGCCAGCATACGCTTGAGTTCGGTTTGCGCGAGGGCGAGCAGCGCGCCGCCAAACATCGACAGTAACGCGATGACCAACCAGACCGGCGCAAACGCGCCGAATATCCACGGCAAGGCCGCCCGAAGCGCGGCCAGCTCGACGAACGTCGCGATGTCCACGACAGATATGATCAACGCCGTCGTCATCGGGGGCGCAGCAGCAGCTACGGCCGGCAACCAGAAATAGAACGGGATCAGGCCGAGCTTCAAGGCGAAGCCGACGATCAACAGGCAGACCACGATCTTCTCCAGCGTTGGTCCGGGAGACGCCGAGCCGGCCTCGGCAACTGCGAGCGCCGCGAGCGTGCAGGCGATGGCGGGCGCGATCGAATAGAGGTATTTGCGGGCGGCCGCTGCGGCTTCGGGCGTCGGGTGGGACCAGACCAAGGCGACGGCGGCGAGTTCGGCGAGGTCGAGCAGGATCGCACTGATCCACGTGCTGTCAGCCAGCCCGCTTCCGAGCACCAGCGCGACGACGGCGGCGGCAAGCCCCCACCATCTACGGCCGCCCTGCGGGACCGACACGGCAAAGAGTCCGATCGCGAGAGCCAGCACGACGAAGCATCCGACAAGAACCAGGCTCATTCAACCCCTTCCCTGATCGGATTGCGCGCGGGTCTGCTGCGCCGGGTCATCGCAGCCACACGAAAGCGAACAGTGCTGCGGCGCACAAGAGCGCGATTGCGGCCGGGCGCCGTTCCAGTCCCGAGGTCGCGAACCGCCCGACCTCCAGAGCCGTATCCCTGATCTCTCGCCAGATCAACAGATAGATCGGGTCGGGGTCCGAGCCGTACACCGGCTTGAGCGCCACTTCTGCCATTTCAGCGAAGTCGACCGCGTCGAGCGTGTCGCCCTCGGGCAGCGGATCGCCCCCGGTGAACACGGTCACCGGGAGTCCCGCCGGGGCCAGCGCGAAGCGATACGCACCGACGCCGAACAGGGCCGCGAACACCACGAAGAGCGCCGCCCCCACGGTCACCCCGATCGCTCCGGAGCCGGTCAAGACTCCGAGCCAACTCGCCTGGATCTGCCAGGCAAACCCGAGGGAGCGCACCGCCGGCGCGATGACCGGCTGCATCAGCAGTTGCGGAGCAATGCCGAACACGACGCAGAGCGCGCCGGTGATCCCCATGCCGATTCGCATCGAGGGCGGTGCCTCGTGGATCGCCGCGGTCCGCAGGCCTGGTGCCGGAGCGGCGTAGAACGTGCTCACCGTCGCCTTGAGAAAGGAGAACGCGGTCAGCACGCTGACGCACCAGGCCACGATCACCACGAGGGGTTGCCGCGCCTCGAGTGCGGCGTCGAACAGCAGCCATTTGGCGACGAAGCCGGTCGTCAGCGGCACGCCGCTGATGGCAGCCGCGGCGATCAGCCACACCATGGTCGTTACCGGCATCTGCGCGGCCAGCCCGCCAAGCTTGCGGAGATCGCGCGTGCCGGTCGCCTGCTGCACCGACCCGGAGCACAAGAACAGCGTGCCTTTGAACAACGCGTGGCTCACCATGTAGTAAAGCCCTGCCGCGATCCCGAGATTCGTGCCGAGTGCCAGGCCCGCCATGATGTAGCCGAGCTGGCTGACCGTGTGGAACGCGAGCAGCCGCTTGAGGTCCGTCTGCGCGAGTGCGAATACGACGCCAATGAACATCGTCACGCAGGCGATCAGGAGCAGGAGATTGCCCCCCGCCTTATGCCAGGGCGCGATCGAATACATCCGGGCGACGAGGTAGGTGCCCCCCTTGACGTAACACGCCGAGTGCAGAAGTGCGGAGACCGGCGTCGGCGCATTCATTGCCTCGGGAATCCACGTGTGCAGCGGATACATCACGGATTTGGCCATCGCGGCCACGATCATCAGCAGGACGACGCCGGTGGAGAACGCCGCGCCCATCGCTGGATCGTCCCACCGGAACGTGCCGGTCCGGGCATAGAGAATCAGGATGGCGGCGAGCAGCCCGTACCCGGCAAGATGGGTGATGATCAGGACCTTGCGCGCGCCGTCGGCGGCGATCTGCTGCTTGTACCAGAAGCTCACCAGGAAATAGGAGCACAGGCCGATCAGCTCCCAGGCGAGATAGGCGGTCAGCAGGCTGGCTGCGCACACCAGCACGACCAGTCCGCCGATGAACACGAGCATCAGCACATAGAAACGTACCGTGCCCTCGGCTTCCTCTGCCATGTAACCGATGGAATAAAGCAGGATGGCCGCCCCCATCCCGGCTCCCATCAGCATGAACACGAAGCTCAGGCCGTCGACGTGGTAGACGAACGGGACCCCCGCATCCCAGTTGAACGAGGACGCGGTCACGACCTCGCCGTGGATGACGCCGGGCAGCAACGCCAGCACCGCGACGAAGGCGACAGCGGCAGTCACGAACGCGAGCCAGCCCTGGCCACGCCGCGACAGGGCTGGCCCGAATAGGCCCTCCAGGAGGGCGCCGGCAAACAGGATGGCAGTGGGCCAGAATACAGGGGATAGGAAGCCCTGCGACAGCATTCCAGCAGGGACCACGAACGCGGCCTCTATCCGCCGCCGACGGGCGGAAAGATCACGACGGTGTCGTCAGGCGCCAGGGGTGTGGCGAGCTGCTGCATCTGGCGCACGTCGTGCCCGTTGACGAGCACCATGACCAGGTTCCACAACTTGCCATCCTTCAGCACCCAGCGACCGAACTCGGGCCCGTAGTGGGACGCGAGCGCGAGCAGCAAGTCCCCCACCGTCGCCGCCGGTTCGCGCCACTCTTCCTCGCTTTTGCCTGTCACATCTCGCAGGAGCGCGAAATACTTCACTCTCATTGCAGCCCCTGCCGCTCCAGTTGCCCCGGCAGTACTAGGTGGCGAGGCCCAGAGCCTGGAGTTTCGAGGGGGTCGGAACCCCGCCGTCGTCCCAGCCGCGAAGCTCGTAATATCGCGGCAGCAACTCGGGGAGGCGGCTAACCTCGCCTTTGGAGGCGCCGGTCGGTATCGGTTCCTTTAGCAACCGAGAGGGCAACGCATCGTCTTTCGCGGTCAGCCCGGCCCGGAGGTTCCACAGCCGTTCGAGGTTCCAGATGCGATCGCCGCACTTCATGAAGTCCTCTGTCGTGTATGTGATGCCGGTCAGGCTGCTCAGCATCTCGGCGAGCTCATCCGCACCGATGCCGAAGGTCGTGAACAGGCAGGCCCCCGTCGCGTCGAGCGCCGCGGTCAGGTTCTGGAAGGTGATCACGAGCTCCGGCTTGCCCTCGATCTCGTCCTTGTCGACCTTCATCGGCACGCCCAGCACCTCGGGCGAGATCGTGTAGCCGCGCACATGCGCCGCGCCGCAATTGGCGGTGGCGTAGTTCAGGCCGATGCCCTGGATCGCGCGCGCATCGTAGGCCGGCATCTCTTGCTTCTTGACCGACATCGAAAGTTCGGGATGGCCGTATGAGTCTGCGAGCCGGTAGGAGCCAAGGGCGAGCTTCTTCCCGAAGCCTTCTCCTGTACCCGTGAGGCGCACCGCCTCGACCATGGCCTCGGCGTTGCCCCACTCCAGCGGGATGCCGGTCTCGTCGCGCGTGATGATGCTCTTCTCGTAGAGCTCCATCGCGCAGGCGATCGTGGTGCCCATGGTGATGGTATCCATGCCGTACTCGTTGCAGAGATAGTTGGCCTTGGTGACCGCATCGAGGTCGTCGACGCCGCAATCGCCGCCGAGGGCCCACGCGCTCTCGTATTCGGGCCCCTCGCCTTCGCCGGCGAACTTCTTGTTGGTCACCTTGGTCACGCGGCCGCAGGAGATGATGCAGGAGAAGCAGCCCTTCGGTCGTTGCAGCTGGTTGGCGGCGAGCGACTCTCCGCCAATCTTGTCGGCAGTTGGGAAGTATCCGGTCTGGAAGTTCCGCGTCGGATAAGCGCCGATCTGGTTCAGGATGTTGGTCAGCACGTCCGTGCCGTAGAGGCGGAGCCCGGTGCCGCCGACCGGATGCTTTTGGATCTTGTCGCGTGCCTTCAGCACGGCGCGCTCGAAGGCCGCATTGTCGGCGCAAGACACGCCGCCGGTGCCGACCACCGCGACCGCCTTCAGGTTCTTCGAACCCATGACGGCGCCGGTCCCGCTCCGCCCGGCCGCGCGGTGGAAATCGTTCATGACGCAGGCGAACCGCACGAGGTTCTCGCCGGCCGGACCGATGCAGGCGATCTTGGCGTCCTCGTCCGTCTCGGCGCGGATCGCATCCGTGGTGTCGGGTACGGTCTTGCCCCAGATATGTGTGGCGTCGTGAATCTCGACCGTCGCATCCTTGATCCAGAGATAGACCGGCTTCGGCGCCTTCCCTTCCAGGATGAGCATGTCGTAGCCGGCGAATTTCAACTCGGGACCCCAGACGCCCCCAGAATTCGAGGCCGCAATCGCCCCGGTCAGCGCCCCCTTCGTCACGACCTCGTAGCGCCCGCCCGAGGGCGCGTACGTGCCGGTCAGCGGGCCGGGGGCGAAAATCAATTTGTTTTCCGGCGAAAGGGGGTCGACCTTGGGATCGACCTCGTCGGCCATGAACTTCGTACCCAAGCCACGGGCGCCGAGATAGTCGTGAGCAATCTGGGGGTCGAGCGGCTCCGTTGCGATCTTGCCGGTCGACAGATTGACGCGAAGGATCTGCCCGTTCCAACCATGCATGGCTCTACTCCGAAAAGACTTCTTTGAATTTCGCCGCGAAGGCGCGCTTGCGTGTCCGGGTGGCGGCCACGTCATCCACCCATTCAATCGCTTGGCTCGGACACCACTTCGCACAGGCGGGGTCGCCCCCGCAGAGGTCGCACTTGAGGATCTTGTGTGTCAGTTCGTCCCATACCGCATTGCCGAACGGGCAGGCCTGGACGCACATCTTGCAGCCGATGCACTTGGCCTCGTCGAGATTCACCCACCCGGTTTCCGGGTCGCGGGTCAGCGCATGTGGGGTGCAGACGGTGATGCAGGGTGCGTCCCGGCAGTGCTGACACATCATGGGCACCGAGAAGCCTTCCCGCTCCCACGTATAAACGTGAACCCGGGTCGCGTCCGGGCGGAAGACACTCTCGTGCACCATCGAGCAGGCCAACTCGCAATCGTGGCACCCGGTGCATTTGTCCGGGTTGATCATCAGCATCTTGGCCATTTGCGGTTATGGTAGCACAGGTCCGCTCGCAGGATCAAGGTTCTTGCGCGGTGGAAGACGCGCAGATGTCGGCGGAGCAGGTCGCCGACCTCGCAAGCGTACCTCGAGCCGCCCACGGCACGTGACCGGGCCCGAACCGGCGCCCCGCCCGGCCGCCGCTCAGTGCCCGTGATTCAATATCCAGAAAGCCTCCTCTACGGCTGCACAGCAGGACGCACCACAATCTCGCCTACGGCTACCTCTTTGGCTTGCCCCCCAAAAAGCACTCCGGCCAACGAGGATCGCGCAAGAGGACCGAGGCGGCCCGCTTCCAGCCGTCGATCAGTTCCGGCCGCCGTTCGCCATCGTCGCTTCTGCCGCTGAATGAATTCATTCAGCTTGGCCAGCTATCGTCGGCTATGGGTGTTTGATTTGCCCGCCTATCCGCTTTTGCCGTGTACTCAGGGCGAGGGAAGCCCACGTCACCCGCTGGGCTTTGTCGGCAAGGGCTGGAGGGTCGGCGCCCCCTAAGATCAGCCAATGATTGCCTCGCGATCGTAGTTCTTCGCATAGGCGTTCTCCACGCCCTTCAATATCTCAACAACTTCGAAGTAGAGGTCGACCACGGCGGAGCCAACCCACTCGGCGGCACCAGTTACGAATGCGTGCGTGTGCTAAGTCTCCTAGGTTCTCGCACGACGAGTTCCGGTTCGGCGCGATGCTGTTAAGTCAAAGGCATTGAATACCAAGGATGCACCGCAGCGTGTCATGCGCTATCATGCGCTCTTCGTCGGTCGGGATAACCCACACCGCCAGGCGCGAATCCTGTCGGCTGATTTCCCTTTCGACTCCGGTAGCAGCCCTATTTGCTTCGTCATTGAGCTCCGCCCCCATGCATCTGAGAAGCTGGCACACTGATGAGCGGATCTCCGCCGAGTTCTCACCAATTCCTCCCGTAAAGATGAGCGCATCGGCTCCGTCCAGAGCGACAAAATAGGCTCCCACGTACGTTGCCACACGATAGCAGAAAACCTCGACGGCGATTCTTGCGCGAGAGTTTCCTTCCCGGGCGGCCCGCAAGACTTCACGCATGTCCTGTGACACACCGGACAAGGCGGCGATGCCGCTCTTGTCATTGAGAATGGCCTCGGCATCTTGCAGGCTCATCCCGAAAAGTTTGAGGATGTAAAGGAGAGCTCCGGCGCCGAGGTCGCCCACTCGAGTACCCATAAGGAGCCCTTCGAGCGGCGTAAATCCCATCGATGTATCGATGGATTTTCCATTTTCGATCGCGCACGCCGAGCAGCCGTTGCCAAGGTGACAGGTGATGAGCTTGAACGCATCGGGTCTAGATTGCCGCAATTGCGCGAAGCGGTGCATCACGTAGCGATACGACGTGCCATGAAATCCGTAGTGGCGAATGCGGCCGCTCTCGTACCAAGCCCAAGGCAGGCCGTAGAGAAAGGCACGCGGCGGCAGCGTCTGATGAAACGCCGTGTCAAATACGGCGACGTGTGGAGCGTTTGGCAGGCGCTTGCGGCTCGCGAAATAGCCTTCGAGATTGTGGGGGTTATGCAGCGGCGCAAGATCGTTGCAGGCTTGAATTCGCAACAGCGTCGCGTCATCGATCACCACGGACTGCTTGAAATATCCCCCTCCGTGCACCACGCGGTGACCCACGCCCTGGATCTCCTCCGGATTTTCCAGGACGCGCGAGACTGACATCCATTCAAAGACAGCATCGAGCGCCGCGTCGTGGTTCTGAGCATGCACCCGGCTGCTTTTTGACGGACCTTCGCCGGCGCTTGCCTCGAGCATCGGCTCAGGCTCGCCGATTCGCTGGACCTGACCTCGCGCGAGCACCCGGTCGGTCCGCGCCGCCATCTGGTCCAGGCTTGTCTCGATCAGCTGAAACTTGACTGAGGAACTGCCGCAGTTAAGCACCAGGATGTTCATGACAGTGGGGGCAATTCGAAAACAGATTCTTTGCGCAGAATGACATCGGTGGACTCGTCGGTTCGTCGCTCGCCGCTTTCTACCTTCTGCCTTCTGCTTTCCATCTTCTCGGTCAAAACGGCCATTCCCAGCCGGTCACGTCGGGCCGTCAATGCCGCTCTCGTGGACATGAACCAAGCGCTCGGTCATTTCGTCTCGGAGCCACTCCCTAACGTGCGTTTCCGGTAGTCTTCAACCACGGCAGGCGGTCAATCATGTCAACCGCTAGGCTGAACCGGTCCACTGGGTTCAAGACGGCCAGTTCGAGCGGTGTGTTGGTGCTGCCTTTCTCCTTATAGCGCGCAACACCTCCACCGAGCCTAAGCTTAAGAGTTTCCGGTCGGCATCACAAATTCGGTTCAAAGGCGCAGACTCGATCGAGCGCCCCGAGCATGAGCCCGATCTCGGCGAGCGACAGGTGCGGCACTTCGTGCCAGAACGGCGCGAGGATCGTGAGCCCGAAGCGGATCGCCGTGAGCCCGACTTGCTGGAACGTGGTCAGCATCGGCACGTGCCATCCGGCGGCAGCCCCGGGCGGGCGAATCGGCAGTTGAAGGGGACGGATCAAGATGGAACGAACCCGGTTGGCTCTGGATGGGAGGAATGCAGGTCTGAAAGAGGAAGCTTCCATCGGTTCCGTCTCGGGAGATACCGTCTATATGGTGTGAACCATCGGCGCAGGGGCATAGTGAGGAATGCGCCGGCGTGACGCTTGGCCGGTCTTATGGGGGGGGAATTGATGAGCCTTCGTGAGTACCGCCAGAAGCGGCGTTTCGAGGTGACCCCCGAGCCGGCCGGCCGGGCGGAGCTGCCCGCTCCGGCAGGCAAGCGCCTTCGCTACGTCATCCACAAGCATCAGGCCAGCCACCTTCACTATGACCTGCGCCTAGAGTGGAACGGCGTGTTGCTCTCCTGGGCGGTACCCAAAGGCCCCTCGCTCGATCCATCAGTCAAACGCCTCGCGATGCGCGTCGAAGACCACCCGATCGACTACGCGGAGTTCGAAGGTGTGATCCCGGAAGGCGAGTACGGTGCGGGGACGGTGATGATCTGGGACCGCGGCACCTGGACCCCCGAGGACCAGGACGTTGACGCCGCCCTGCGGCGGGGGGAGCTCAAGTTCACGCTGCAGGGGACAAAGCTCAAGGGCTCCTGGGTGCTCGTTCGGACACGGAGCGGCTACCCGGCGGCTGCCGGTCGTCCAGCCTGGCTGCTGATCAAACACCGGGACGCCTATGCGTCCGATCGGGACGTGGCTGTTGCGATGCCGCGCTCGGTCGCCTCCAAGCGGATGCTGGCAGAGATCGCGCAGGCCGGAGGGGGAAACGTCCAGCAAGCTGCGTCCGGGGACGTACCCGGGGGAGTCCGGCGGCCTGTCACGACCGCGGCCGCCCACCGCCGCCGAACGCGGCCGCGAACGGCCGCGCCCGGAAAAGAGCGCGGCCGTTGAGCGACCGGATCCCGTTCCGCGCATATCCAATGTTGCCCACCCTGGTTCAGGAACCCTTTCACCGGGCGGGCTGGGCCTATGAGGAGAAGTACGACGGCGACCGCATCCTGGCCTATAAGGAAGGCGCCACGGTCCACCTGCTGTCTAGAAATGCGAAGGACCACACCGCGATGTTCCCGAAGATCGCCGCCGCGGTTGGGACGCTGCCGTCCCGCACGCTGCTCTTGGACGGAGAGGTCGTGGCCTTCGATCGGCGCGGCATCTCCCGCTTCCAGTTGCTGCAGCAGGGCCAGGCCGAGGCCAGCTATGCGGTGTTCGATTGTCTCTACCGGAACGGCCGCGACCTGCGCCGAGAGCCGCTCGTCGGCCGGCGGGAAACGCTGGAGACGGCCGTCGGCGACAGGGACCGCATTTTCCTCGCGCAGCGTCTGGCAGAGAATGGGCTCGCCGCCTACCAGGCAGCGAAGCGGAAAGGCTACGAGGGTGTGGTGGCCAAGGACCTCTCCTCGCAGTACATCGAGAAGCGCACAACAAAGTGGCTGAAGGTCAAGGTCCGCCAGGAAGACGAGTTTGTGATTATCGGGTACACCGCCGCGAGCGGCCACCGGCGCTATTTTGGTGCGCTGCTGCTTGGCGCCCACGACCATGGAACCCTTCGCTACGTAGGAAAGGTCGGGACGGGGTTCAGCGAAAGCAGGCTGGCCTCGCTCTATGAGACGTTTCAGCGTTTGGTGCGGAAGGCCTCTCCTCTTGTTGACCCTCCACACGAGCGTGGAGTGACCTGGCTGGCCCCGCGCCTTGTCGCCCAGATCGCCTTTGAGGAGTGGACGGCGGACCGAAAGCTGCGGCAGCCGGCGTTCCTAGGCCTCAGGGATGACAAGAAGGCGACGGAAGTCGTGATGCCGGAAGCTCCCGCATGACACACTCAAAGGCGCGCCGGGCCGCTCCCCAAGGGCTGCCCGTTCCGGTGACGCACCCGGATAAGGTCTTCTGGCCGGAGGAGGGATACACCAAGCTCGACCTGGCCAACTTCTACAATGCGATCTTCCCTCATCTCGCGCCCTTCGTGAAAGACCGGTTGCTCATTCTGGAGCGCTGCCCCGACGGGATGCGCGGCCAGTGCTTCTATCAACGTGAGGCCCCACGTGAGTTACCGCCGGGCATCCCGACGAAGCGCGTGCACGACGAGACAGGGGTCACGGAATATGTCGTCGGCGGCAGCCGCGAGACCCAGCTCGAGCTCGTCAACCTCGGCTGCATCGCCGTCCACGTCTGGGGCAGCCGAGCGGAGGATCCCCGCCGGGCCGATTGGGTCTGCTTCGATCTCGACCCGACGTCTGGGGAGTTCGCCGACGCGGCCCGCGCCGGCCTCCTGGTCAAGAAAGCCCTGGACGCGCTCGACGTCGCTTCGTATCCAAAGACGTCAGGCGGCAGGGGCCTACACGTGTTTGTGCCGATCCGGGTCGGCCCGGATACCAAGGAGGTCCTGGGATTCGCCGAGAGCTTTGTCAGGGGGCTGGCGGAAGCCCATCCGAAGGACTTAACCGTCGAGGCCCACATCGCCGCGCGCGGGGGGCGCGTCTACCTCGACGCGTTTCGCAACGGGTTCGCACAGGCGGTGGTGGCGCCGTTCTCGGTCCGCCGGCGCCCCAAGGCGCCGGTCTCGACCCCCCTTGACTGGTCGGAGGTGACCCCCTCACTCGTCCCGTCCGAGTTCAATTTGGGAAACTTCTCGAAACGCCTCAAGGGCTCGAATCCCTGGAAGGACTTCTTTCAGAAACGTCAGTCGCTGGATGCCATCATGCGCAGGATCAGCCACTTGTAGGCCGTGCTTCCACCTGCGGAGGCTCTGTTTGCGAAAGCGCAAAGATGGCCCCGACGTGGAGTTGACCCGGTTTGGCGGATACTTCCACTGATATGGAAACCCATGAAGAACTTCAGGTCTTAAGCGCATTCCAATAGTCCGCGTCGAACATCGACAACGACCATGTCTGGCCGTTGTCCCAGACCTTCACGCTTGACTGAAGCGCTCGAAACAAGCGAGCCCGACGGGACCGTAACAACAGGGCGCTTCTAGGACCAGGAGCATGCTCCGCTCCGGCTTCCGCTTGACCGGCGATCATCCAACCGACTGCCGAGAGACCTGGCTCAAGTCCCAGCCGGCTGGCAACCTGCTCGATGAGCTTATCCTGACGGCCTTCGGCGATCACCTCGGCGCGAACCAGCACGCACCCGGGGTCGCCCGTGTCCCTGCTGCTGAGCCTGCGAAGCGGGAGACCGGCTTGGCTCAGCCCTTGCAAGAGAAGACCGCGGAACCGCTGCTCATCCGCTTCAAGACAGGTCGCGTTGACCAGGTAGTGCACCTCCTCATCCACGGCCTCGACGGGTTGGCGGTCGATCGTTCGGGCGAGCGGACGCAGGAGAAGGTGCGCCTCGAGGACAATCGCGGCAGTCATGGCGGCAGGTGCGTAGAAGCCCGATCCCGCAAGCACGCCGACGGCAGCCAAGCACCACAGGGTGGCGGCCGTGTTGATCCCGCGAACGGTGGCGCCTTCGCGAAAGATCACGCCGGCCCCCAAGAAACCGATCCCCGAGACCACCTGGGCCGCGATTCGCGTGGGGCTGTCCTCGTTCGTGACCATGGCAGCGAGCGCCACGAACGCTGCCGCTCCCACGGAGACGAGCGCATTCGTTCGGAGTCCGGCGAGACGCTGCCGCCACTGGCGCTCGATGCCAATTCCCCGCACCGAGCACCAGGGCGGCGAGAATACGCAGGGCAAACTCCATCCCATTCATGCAGCTTCCTCCGGCGCCCGCGTCCTACTTGGGGTGGGTTCCGAGCGTGCCGACCATGCACAGGAAATGGTATCCGAGCATCAGCGTCATCAGGATCAGATACCCGCGCAGCGCCGCAAGCGAGAGTTTGACGCTCCGCGTCATCTCGATCGGGGACAGACCGTCCGCGCGCAGCTTCTCCTCGGGTGCGTCGAACAGAGGGTGCAGCACGAGGTACGGGTGCTTCTGGTTCAGTTCGAACGTGTGCGCGACCGCTTGATTCATCATGATCGTCTCCTCCGGCCGGAGTGTGCCGGGCCTCTACGAGCCGCTCCCTGGAAACAGGTTGGGCAGGGCCACCTGCGCCGCAAGGATGAGCGACAGAGCAAACAACACCACGATGATCGTCCAGTTGATCCAGTTGTTCCACGGCTTGTTGGAGAACTCGTCGCCCAGTAGGGCCCGGTCGTTGAGCAGCAACTGCAGGAAGATGATGGCCGATGGCAGCATGATCCCGGCCAGCACCTGCACGCTGATGATGATCAGCTGCAGCGGCGCGTTGGGAATGAGCACCAGCGCCGCGGCAGCGCCCACGGCCGCGATATAGACCCCGTAAAATCCTCGGGCACTGCGCATAGGCAGCTGCAGGCTGTGCGGCCACCCACGCACCTCTCCGTATGCCCAGGCGCTTGAAAGAGAGACCGCCGTTGTCCCCAGCACGGCCGCGTTGCACATCAGCAGCAGGATGGCGTTCCGGACGAATGGACCGGAAACCTTGACAAGGTCTACGGCGGTCTGGGCGGGGTCGGCAAACTTGATGCCATGCACCAGCGCCGCGTTGCCGGCGAGCATCATGGCCGCCGCGACAACGATCGTGAAGCACGCTCCGAGAAACGTATCGAGACGCGCCCACTTGAGGTCCGAGAACCGCAAGCGCTTGTCGGCCACGCAGCTCTGCTGGAAGAACAGCTGCCAGGGGGCAATCGTGGTCCCGACGATGGCGATCACGAGGAAGACGACGTCTGTCGTCACCCCGCCCGGCGGAACCGTGGGCACGAACGTGTCCCGGACGGCTGCCGCCACTGGGATTCCAGCCTTGCCGGCGACGGCCAGCCAGACGACATCCAGCAGGCACAACACAACGGTCGTCCGTTCCCACCGCAAGTAGCTGCCGGTCACCACCATGGCGACGAGGCCGAAGGCGAAGATCGGGACCCCAACCTGCGGGGGGATCCCCATCCTGCTCGTGGCCAAGGCGATCGCGGCGAACTCCGTCACGAGGGTGAAGAAGTTTACCAGTTGGAGATCCACCAGCGAGAACAGCCCCCACCACTTGCCGAACCGCTTGTAGATCATGGCCGCGTGTCCCTCGCCGGTCGCGATGCCCAGGCGGGCCACCATTTCCTGGACAAAGTAGGTCACGGGCAGCAGGAGCAGCAGCGTCCAGAGCAAGGACGTGCCGTACTGCGCGCCGGCCTGCATATAGGTGGACACGGCCCCCGCGTCATTGTCAGCCTCCATGACAATCAGGCCGGGGCCGAGCACCATCAAGAACGTGACAAGGTTACGCAGCCACCCCTTGTGGATGACCCGGCCGCGACCTGGGATCGCCCCGATGTCGATCCCAGGGGTAGCAAGCTTCAGATCCCGCATAGCGCACCTCCTCAATATGGTTGGGCCTGCATCTGTCGCTCTCGGAACCTGAACCACCCGGGCCGTCCATGACGTCTCACCGCCTTTCCCGTTTTGACGAAATCACAAGCCTCCAACAACACGAAGCCCCCGGCCGCTTCGGCCGGGGGCGCACCTGCCGCCACGCCACACGACTACACGTGACACGGCGGTCGCACGCGCCCGAGCATGCCAAGCCGGACCCCCAAAAGCACCATTGTCCGCTGATGACCTGAATTGCGATCCGTGCTTCTCGCACTGCCACTACTCAGGCATTACCACCTCATTTCCGCCCGCAAGCGACGCATGGACACTCCCCTACCGAGCACATGTTAGTTTCAGCAGCCCGATTTGTCAAGAAAAAACTCGATCCTCCTAGATTCTCCGTGAGATTTGAACAGAGACCGATGCCATGGCCGTGTGCTGCTCCTTATCGTCCCCCCAGATGATCCTTTTGGCTTGCATTTGAAGACTGATAGCTTCCGGCCATAGGGATTCCGGCTCGGGCGGCGAGCTGCACCGTGATCCTTGAGCCGACGCTGATGCTGCGGACTATGCCGTACTCGTGCCTGCCCTGCCCGGGGTACTGTCACCGAGGACGCGACGGTCGAGGAAACTCTGGCCAATGCACGGGAAGCCTTCAGAACTGACCCTCGAGGATCTGGTCGCCCATGGCGAACCGATCCCGGACGCCCGCCGTCAGCACCTCAACTGGTCCGGACGACTGGCGTCGCGGGGAGCGTCGGCATGGGGCTGCGCAGTGGCGACGGCGCAGACACGACCCCGGTATCAATGATCGCATCTGAGCTACCCTCGGGTCAGGGTAGCCGAGGTATGGCTGTGGCGGAGCATGATCGCCTGCTCCCAGTACTCCTTCGCCCCGCGCTTGTTTGATAAGGAGTTGCCACACGACCGATCCATGAGTTTCCCGAGAGTCGGGGCGGAACTCGCTCCGTCGTTACGGGCGCGCGGTCGTCTCCGTCTCCCACCGCTCCTCAATCCGCAGGAATTTCCAGGCTCCGTATGACAACCCCCAGGTCAAGACGAATAGCCCGACCAACAAATATCCCAAGGTCCCCAGGTCCAGACCCTGAAGCCACCGCCAGAACCCGGTGTTGAGCTGGAGTTCCTGTGCCAGCACCTGTGTGAGTTCGACGAACCCGATCAGAAGGGCCGCGATAACGGAGAGGCCGGTGATCGTGAGATTGTAGTACACTTTGCGCAGCGCCGTGGTGAACGCCCACCGATACGCTGTGGTCATGAATACGCCATCGGTCGTATCCACAAGGGTCATTCCCGCGGTGAAGAGCAAAGGAAGCGCAAGGATCCCGGTCATCGGCAACGCGCTCGCGGCCGCCCCCGCAGACAATGCGAGCAGCGCGACCTCGCTTGCGGTGTCGAACCCGAGCCCAAAGAGGAACCCGACCGGATAGATCTGCCAACTGCGGGTGATAAACTGAAACAGCGGCCGGGCCAAGCGGGCGATGAGGCCCCTTGAGACAAGCAATCGCTCCAGATCTTCTGCGTCCTGCTCACCGCCACGCATCCGCCAGAACGCGACATAAATCTCGATCCAGATGAACAGGTTAACTAATCCGATGATGATGAGAAACGCGCCCGAGACCACCGTGCCAACCACCCCGCCGACGATTTGCAGATGAGGCAACGCTCGCTGGGCCCATTGTGCGATAAGGCCGACGGCGACGGCCATACAACAGACCACGGTCGAGTGGCCAAGGGAGAAGTAAAAGCCCACGCCGAGCGAATCTTGCCCCTGTTGCATCAGCTTCCGCACGGTGTTGTCGATCGCCGCGATGTGATCGACATCGAACGCATGGCGAAGTCCAAGCGTGTAGGCTAAGAAGCCCATGCCTAGCAAGACCGGACGGGTTGTGGCGGCGAACAACAGGGCGGCGAGTCCAAGGGCGTGCAGTGCACCTATGACTCCCGCGTAGCCGAAGTACGCGGACCGTAGCGGCCTGGCCACCGTACAAATCTCCCCCTCTCCGCGACGGTCACCACCAATCGTGCAACCGCCTGTTCGTTGGATCTCTCCTGCATCTCGAATGCTGTCCTCGCCGCCGGGTCCAGCCCTGGTGCCGGGTCGCGTCTCTCCCGTCATGTCTGTCGGTCCGGGTGAACGGTCCACTGGTCCACCGAGGATTCGACAAACGGGGCGGTGCAGGTCACCCCCGTGAGCGTCCCGGTGACGGCCATGGGGAAACAAGAAGCGCCATAAAACTCACCGGCTCATACAATAGCACGAACGTGACAGATATGCTACTTGCTGAATCACGCCGTCTAAAATCTTACCGCTGCAGCGCCTACGAGCCCGCCTCGATCCGTTTGCCCTGGCGACCACGATCGAGCGCAAGCTCCAGCGCATCTACCAGCTGGCCAATCGCCGGCACAGCCCTCGCGTGGGCTCCCACGCCACGCCCGTCAGCGCGCTTCCTCCCGCGGTCTCGTCATTGGAACAATGACTGGTTGTTCACAGACCCACCAGTCCGACGCGCGGCGGTTGGGGCCCCGGTAAGAACTTAAATGACTTGACGATACCCTGCCGGGTTAGATTCTCAAATGACTTGACACGCACGCTTGCGTTTTCCCGGGCCAGCGGTGGCGCGTGGGCGACACGGTACGAGTTCTGCGGTCAAAACCATCAGCCGTAGAAGGCCCTACCCTACCCGCTCTACATCGTCTGCTTTAGACGCATTTGATGGGTGGTATCCCTTTTGTATGTCGCCCGGGGTGGCGGCGGTCCACACCGCGAAGGAAGGGTTCGTGTTCTACGTACAGGGATGCGACGGGGGAGTTCCCCGGTTCTTCAAGGTGAGGTCTTTCGATCGTCGACCATCGGTGAGGCCCCGATGCTCGGCCCTTCTGGGCGGCGCGGGTCGCCGGAGCTGGTAACGGGAGGGGGATTTCGTATTTGGACAACGTCCCAAGTGCCGACATTGTGGCCCGATCGCAAAGCCACGGGCGGCGACCCCTCTCCGTCCCTCGCCAACGGCACCGGCCGTACGTCCTTCGGGTCCCCGCGCCGGGGTGACGCTCCCGCAGTTCCCGCAAAAGTCTGGAACTTGACGATCCACGTCGCCCCGGACATGATCGCCTTTTGCCTGCCGGCATGCCCACAATCATGAGCCGCCTTTGCACGAAGGTTGAGGGGCGCTGTTCAACCGCGTGTTTGATGCGGGGAGAAGCATCACCCTCGCCCCTACCACACACCGGGTAACAAACGATAGCGAACGCGTTGGGCATACGCATGGTACCCTGGCAGCTCGTCCTGGAGCATCCGATCTTCCAGCCCGGTCCGAATGATGAGCAAGATGACTACGATGCCGCTGGGCACGAGCGCCAGCCACGACCCGAGGATGAGGGCAACGCAGACCACCAGGGGCATCATGGACGCATACATCGGGTGGCGGACGTACTGGTAGGGTCCAGTGGTGACCACTTGCTGACCGCGATCTACCTGGATCCTTGCAAATCGCGATAGGTAGGCGTTGGTTCTCATCACCCAGAACAACCAGACCCCACACGGAATGATGCCAAGCACCCCGAGCACCTGTAGGGTAGCAGGCATGACCGTCCATCGGAACCGACCCGCGTCCAGCGCAGCGACGACCAACACACCGACGAGCGCGATCGCGTACAGGGTCAGGATGATCTTGTCCCAACCCTTGACGTTGGGCGCCATTCGGCTCCGTTCTTGCAGCAGTTCCGGCGCGTTCCGCGTCGCCCAGCCAAGCGCTACCGACAGAAAGATGAGATACAGGAAGGTGAGAATCCAGGCGCCGCTCCAATTCCACCGCCCTGCCAGAAGAAAGAGGATGGCGTCCATGATGACGACCGCAGCAACTATCTGGGCCAATCGTCGAAGCCACATATCGTCTTCGCTTATACGACAAACGGGATGAATGCTCGCGTTCTCCTCTTGTACGCCGGATATTGGTCGGGAAACTGTTGCGTCATCAGCGCCTCTTCCAGCTTCGCTCTATGAATGAACCCGACACCGACAACCAGGAAGATGATTGCCCACAGCACGCCATCAGCCATTGCCGAGCCGAGCATCGCAAGTAGAAGCCCACTGTAGATCGGATGGCGAGTAATGGCGTACGGACCCGAGGTGATGAGTTCGTGCCCTTTCCTGACCGCGGGCCGAATGCTCCAATTGATGCCCAGATACCGACGCGCCCAGATGGCGAAGCCGATGCCAGCGGCGCACATGACAATGCCCGCGTCCACAGCAGTCTGGGACGCGAGCCGAACTTGAAGGAACGGGACTCGGCGTACCAACACTAAGGCCACAATAACGGCAAGCCAGCGCCACCACACGTAATTCAGCTCAAAGAGATTGGCGTTGGACTCCCTCGTAGACAGCACCCAATACGCTATGAAGATGAGCCAGAAAACGAGGATGAGCTGCCGTCCCTCCATGACCGAACTCCTCCTTGTACTCTGTACGGTGCGAATCCGCGTGGCTAAACGGGGCTGAGATCGTAGGGGGGACTAGTCATCTTGCGGCCCTTCGCCGGCGAGGTCAGGTGGCGCGGATACGTCCTCGGCTCCGGGAAGCTCGCCGTGTCTACGACCGTGCTTGGCGAGGATCGCCTTCTGGCCCGCAGCGATGAGGCGACTCACCTCTGCTGGAGCGGGCCCGTCCATCTCGGCTTTCACTCCCTGACGTCGTCGCCGGCTCGAGCCCGATCCGCATCCGATAGGCCGGCCGTGGCGCGCGCCGCTCCGGCGACAAACGCCAAGACGTCGTCATGCTTGAAATCCCTGCCATCGTCTGCTCACCGGGTAGCGAGGAGGCGCGCCGACCAGGGTAGGATCAACCAGCCTGGCCACGGTTCCTCCTCGCCCCACCCTCATCCCGGACGTCCGGATCTCCCGGATCCGGTTGGAAGAGCAGGTACTCAGCGACCGCCTTCCCGGTCCCTCCTGGCCCGAACCCAGATCGGCAACCAGTTTACGCCCGCCTACTGTGATGAGGTCTTGTGATCACGGAGCCCCAGCCTCTGTATGTGCTGGCCATGTGTCCCCTCACCACCCCCGCTCCCAGGGGCCCTTTGCTCCTGCGGTGTGTTATTACCGCCATCATTGCTCGTACGGCCCCATGTGCCAGTCTCGTGCCCACCTGCGCATTTCCCGCCTTGCGGTTATAGCGCCGGCCTCACGGGCAAGAGACCTTCCCCGCTTTGACCACACACCCTTCGAAGGACGCCGCCACCCGTACGCCGGAAGGCCGGTTGCGTGCATGTGCCCAACTACTTCCGCAACCGCACTGGCCATCGCCCTTTCTGCAGGGGCTCGGCACCTTCAGTCCCCACTGTGGCGCTGAGCGCTCCGTTACTGGAGCTCTAAGTGGACCCTGTTCCCGACGCTGCAGTGTTCACTTTATGTTGCGGCTTCCTCCGTTGCAGGCCTCCTGGGCCACCAACCTCGACGCTCGCGCGCCGGGCTGCCGAGACCTGTACATCCGGGCTTTCGCTTCGCGAGTCACCTCCTCGAAGCGCCGGATAACGCTACCGGGGCAAGTCGGGCAACTCCCCGGATCGGACTTTCACCGACTGGGCATGTGATGTTACGGGCTGCAAGCAGAAAGCCGGGGAAATCCAGTTGGTAGTGTTCGGCTTCGGACATTGCGACCAGTGCCTCCAATCAGACGGACCCAGTCCCAACCAACGCCAGAGGGTCTACCAGCTCGGCGCCGTTGTTGGCAGGGCTGTTTATTCTTGTGCTGATTGGCCAACTTCGAAGAGTGCCGTTAGGCGCGGCCCGGAGCAGATCGCGCAGCGATCCTGGTACTTCGCCCAGCCACACGCTCCAATCGGCTTCCTCAACGATGACCGGCATCCGGTGATGTAGAGGACTGACGTCCTCGTTGGCAGTCGCCGTCACGATCGTGAACGTGCGTAGCTCCCGGGTCTCATCGGGCGCGCACCACGTCTCCCACAATCCCGCAAGCGCCATAGGCTGTCCGTCGGCGCGGGCGAT
>DASPUZ010000145.1:0-11603 GCA_035622635.1 bacterium
TGAACCATATGGCTTTGTTGCGCCGCATCCAAAGGGACACACGCGGCTTCACCGAATTCGTTCCGCTGTCGATGATTTACCAGGAAGCGCCGATGTATCACCATCATCTCGTGGGCCGCTTGAGGGCGGGTCCCAGCGGGACCGAGGTCGTCAAGATGCACGCGATCGCACGGATCATGCTGGGCACTTCGTTCCGGAACATCCAGTCATCGTGGGTGAAGGAAGGGCCAAAGCTCGCGCAATATTTGCTGGCCGCCGGCGCGAACGATCTGGGAGGCACGCTCATCAACGAGAGCATCTCCACCGCCGCGGGCGCCGGGTACGGTCAGCTGCTCCCGCCGCAGGAGTTGCGCCGGCTCGCGCGCGAGGCCGGGCGCGTCCCGGCGGAGCGATCGACAATGTACAAGATTCGCCGCGTCTTCGGCGCGGACGACGGCCCCGAGCCGCTCGACGTGGCGGCGGCCGACGCGGCGCGATTCGGCAGTTACCAGCAGTTGATCAAGACGGACAAGTTCCGCTACCGGCATCCGCATCACGCGCTCATCGAGCCGACGGAGACGGTCTCGTGAGCATCGGCGCCGGGCCGGACAAGCACCGATCACCGGGACGCGCTCACGGTGGGCAACGGACGCGTCGGGTTCGTCCGGTCCCTCTCCGGACAAGACGAGCTGCGGCGAGGCGCGCGAGGTCTATGGTGAAGCGCGGATCCGGCGGCCGAATCCGGAATGCGAGCGTGCCCCCGGCGGGTCGCATCGCCGTCGTTACCGGCGCGAACCGCGGGATCGGCTGGGCGATTGCGCGAGGCCTCGCCGAGCGGGGCCTGACCGTCTACGCCACCGCCCGCGACGCAGCCGCGGCTGCTGCGGTGATCGCCAAGGCACGCTCTCCCGCCCTACGCCTGATCCCGCACCAACTCGACGTCACGGACGAACACTCGGTGGAAGCGCTGCGGAACGAGATCGAAACGAAGCACGGGCGCCTGGACGTCCTCGTGAACAATGCCGGTGCGTACTACGACGCGCGGCAACGGGCCAGCAGTGCGGACATTGCCACCGTGCGCGCCGCGCTCGAGGTCAACCTGCTCGGCCCCTGGCGCATGTGCGTAGCGGCCGTCCCGCTGATGCGGCGCGGACGGGGCGGGCGCATCGTGAACGTCTCGAGCGGCGCCGGAAGCTTCGCCGACCCGGAGAGCGGCGCACCGGCATACAGCGTGTCGAAAGCGGCGCTGAACATGCTCACCGTCAAGCTCGCGGCGGATCTCGCGGGGACGGGAATCCTGGTGAACGCCGCATGTCCGGGGTGGGTGCGGACCAGGATGGGCGGCCCGCGTGCGCCCCGGACTCCGGAGCAGGGCGCGGATACGCCGATCTGGCTCGCGATGCTCCCGCCGGGCGGTCCGACCGGTGGGTTCTTCCGCAACCGCCGCTCTATCGCCTGGTAGTACGTCGCCACGTTTGGCGGAGGCGAGGACGTCCGGTTCTGCCTCAGCCGCCCTTTCCGCCATTATTGCTTGTGCCGCGCGCTCGACGGGTGCGGAGGGCACGCGTCGGGTCCGAGGCTCCGCAGCGTCGCCCTCGGCGAGTGCGTGCTATGCGAAGATGCCCCGCGCGAGCAAGCTGAGCGACGCGAGGAACACGACCACGAGGACGATCCGAGTGAACGTCTCCGGGTGAAGGCTGTCCTGAAGCCGGAGCCCGGCCCACGTTCCGACGGCCATCGGGACGCAGGCCAGGACGGCGGTGCCCATGACCGGGCCGCGGTACAACCCCAGCCTGAGGTACGACGCGAACTGGGCGATGTTGCCCACGAAGAACATCATCGTCATCCAGAATACAAACGCGCGCTTCTCGAGCCGCAGCATGTGGAGATAGCTTGCGACGACGGGGGAGAAGATGCCGGTGGAACCCCCGAGGATTCCCGCGGCCAGTCCGATCAAAGGCCCCGCGCGCTGTCCCGCCTGCGGCGGGACCATCTGCGTCACGTGGAACGCCGTGGCGGCGACATACAGCGCCGCCACGGCGCCGACCAGCATCGAGAGTACTCGGGCGCTCATCGCGTTGATCAGGAAGGCGCCCACGATCACGCCGGCGACCAGACCGGCCAGGGTCGCGATGAACGGCCGCGCGTCCGTCCGGCCGCCGGGACCGCGGCCGACGAGGATGAGGTTGCTGACAAGTGTCGGAAAAACGACAAGCGGGATCGCGACGCTGGGACCGAGCACGATGGAGAGCAACGGGATCGCGAGGAGCGGAAACCCAAACCCGATCGCGCCCTTGATCATCGCGCCGGCGCAGATGATCACCGTGATCGCCGCAAGATGCGCGGGACCATACGTCACGCCGAGATCACGCTGCGGAGAATATCCTCGAACTCCGGGAAGGACGTCCGGATGCAGGCCGTATCGTCGACCGTCACGGGCGCGTCCGCACACAATCCCGCGACCGCCAGCGCCATCGCGATGCGGTGGTCCCCGTGGCTCGCGACGCGTCCGCCTCGGAACCCCGGCACGCCCTTGATCGCGAGCCCGTCCGGTCGCGCCTCGACCGCCGCACCCAGCCGGCCGAGCTCGCGAGCGAGCGCGGCGATCCTGTCTGATTCCTTGACACGCAACTCCGCGGCATCGCTGATGACGGTTTCACCGTCGGCCAGGCACGCGGCCACGGCGATGACCGGCAGCTCGTCGATCGCACGGGGCACGAGGCTTCCCCCGATCGCGGTGCCATGGAGGTGCGATGCGCGCACGGTCACTGAGCCGACCGGCTCGCCTCCCTCGTCATGTCGGCCCCAGACGCGCACCTCGGCGCCCATCTGCGTCAGCACGTCGAGCACGCCCGTACGGGTCGGGTTCAGGCCCACGTCCTCCACGGTCACCTCCGAGCCGGGCACGAGCGCGCCCGCGACCAGGAAGAACGCCGCCGAAGAGAGATCGCCGGGAACGCGCACCGTGGTGGGGCGGAGTGATGCGGGACCGCTGACGCTCACCGCGAGCCCGTCCCGGTGCGCCGGGACGCCAAACGCGGCGAGCATGCGCTCGGTGTGGTCCCGGCTCAACGCCGGCTCGCGAACCTCGGTTTCACCCTCGGCAAACAGCCCCGCCAGCAACACCGCGGACTTGACCTGCGCACTCGCCACGGGCGTCTCGTACGCGATGCCCCGGAGACTGCCGCCCAGGATCGACAGCGGCGCCAAGCGCCCTCCGCCCCGTCCCCCGATCGATGCACCCATCCGGCGCAGCGGCGCCGCCACCCTGTCCATCGGCCGGCGACGAATACTCGCGTCACCCGTGATCACACTGTGAAACGGCTGCCCAGCAAGGATCCCGGCCAGCAGGCGAATCGTCGTGCCGGAGTTGCCGACGTCGAGGATGTCGTCCGGCTCCGCGAGCGCGCCGCCGTGGATCGTGAGGCGGCGGCCGTCGTCCTCGATCCGGACACCCATTACGCGGAGGCATGCCAGGGTGGCAACGCAGTCCTCCGAGCGCAGAAACCCCTCCACCGTCGTAGTCCCGGCGGCAATCCCGCCGAGCAGCGCCGCGCGGTGCGAGATGGACTTGTCTCCCGGCACGCGCACCGTGCCGCGCAAGCGCGATGCCGGCGTGACGACGAGCGATGCGGGCGAGATCACGGGCGGGGGACCAGGTCGGGACGGAGCTGGGTCGCCCCGCCCAAGTACACGTGTTTGACTTCGCCGGCCGCCTTGGTCGTGTTGACGAGCATCAGCACGCGTACACACCGGTCGAGCGCCCCCGGCACGGGAATCTCTTGCATGCACATCAGCGGCACCCGCGTCCATCCGGGGAGGCGGCGGCCGGCCTCGGCGGGGAACGCCGCGTTGAGGTCGGCGGTCATCGTGAAGATCACGCCGGCGATGTCGTCGGTGTGAATGCCGTTCTCGCGCACCATGCGCTGGAGTAGCTCGAGCGTCGCGCTGAGAATCGCCTGCTCGGTGTTTGCGTCGGCTGTGGTCGCCCCGCGAATCCCGCGGAACTGCATCGCACCCCTCCTCGCACCCGCACGTCGCAGGCAGCCGCGATTGGTCCAACCGCTGATTCGACCGGCGCGCCGACCCCATCCTCTTCCGGGGATCGCGGACACCGTGGCGAAAAGCGAGAGCCCAGACGGCCAAGCCGGCCGCGGGTACCTGTTACGCTCCCTGCCGGCTCAACGCGGCCGCCGCCCTGAGGCCCAGCAGATAGCTGTCGGCCCCGAACCCGGCGATCTGTCCCCGGACGACCGGCGAGATGACCGACACTCCGCGGAACGCCTCGCGCGCGTGAATGTTGCTGACGTGCACCTCCACGACCGGCAACTCGATCGCGGCGATGGCATCCCGCAGCGCGATGCTGTAGTGCGTAAGCCCGCCCGCGTTGAGGACGACCGCGCCGAACTCGCCCCGCGCGGCGTGCAGCCGATCGATGATCGCGCCCTCGTGGTTCGACTGGAACGTCTCGACGGTGACGCCCAATTCCTCGGCGACCGTCCGCAACCGCCGGTCGATCTCGTCCAGGGTCACGGTTCCGTAGAGTCGCGGCTCCCGGCTGCCCAAGAGATTGAGATTGGGGCCGTGGATCACCAGGATCTTAGGCATCGCCGAGCACCTCCTCGACAAGCGTCGCGGGCACATCGTCGCGGACGACGGTCCGGCCCACTTCGACGGGCAACACGAACCGCAGACGGCCTGCTCGTGCCTTCTTGTCGAGCGCCATCGCCGCGGCAATCGCTCCGGCCGACGGACGGTGCCTCGTGCGCAGATCGGCGACGCGGACGGGAAGCCCGGCGCCGCGGAGCAGGGCGGCTTGCCGTTCCATCGACGCCGCGTCGCACAGGCCCATGCGTACGGCGAGCCGCCCCTCGAGGGTCATCCCGACGGCAACCGCCTCGCCGTGGGTCAGGCCACGGTACCCGGCGGCCGCCTCGATGCCGTGCCCAATCGTGTGGCCATAGTTGAGCACGATCCGCCCCGCCTCCTCGCGTTCGTCACTGGTGACCACGCCCGCCTTGTAGGCGGCGCAGCGGGCCACGACGGTCGCAAGGGCGTCGGGGTCTCGCCGCAATACGGCCTTGAGCCCGTCTTCCAAATACGAGAACAACCCGGGAGAACCGATCACGCCGGTCTTGATCACCTCGGCCATGCCCGATTGCATCTCGCGCAAGGGCAGCGAGCCGAGCGTGTCGATGTCGGAGACCACGAGCACGGGCTGGTGCACGGCGCCGACCAGGTTCTTGCCGCGCGAGTGGTTGACCGCCGTCTTGCCGCCGATTGCGGCGTCCACCTGCGCGAGAAGCGTCGTCGGAATCGCGGCCCAGGCAATACCGCGCAGAAACGTCGCCGCAACGAACCCGCCCAGGTCCCCCGCCACGCCGCCCCCCAGCACGACGAGGACGGATCCGCGGTCGAGGCGAGCCTCGAGCAGCCGGTCGTATAATCGGTTCGCGGCGCGGAGGCTCTTGCTCGTCTCGGACGGCGGGACCGTGACGGTAACGGCCTCGTACCCCGCCGCGCGGAGCGACGAGGTGACGCGGTCGCCGTAGAGCCCCTCGAGGCGAGGGTGGGTCAGGACTGCGATGCGCCCGGTCATCCCCAGACCACGCAAATGATCGCCGATGTCGCCGATCAGGCCCCGGCCGATGCGCACGTCGTATCCACGCGAGCGGGTCGCCACCCGCACCACTCGCTCGGCCATCGACCCGGCGCCGGGCGGAGAGGCATCACCGCTCCGTCCCCTCCACGTCGTCGCAAACATCTCGATGACGCGGACGGTGTCGTCCGCCCGTGCCAGGGAGGTGTCCACGACGAGGTCGGCGTCCTCGTACAGCGGGCCGCGCTCGGTCAGCAGGCGCCGGATGCTGCCCTCCGGGTCCGCCCCAAGGAGTGGCCGGTCGCCATCGCCGTCCAAGCGGGCGAGAATCGCATGGACGCCCGCGCGCAAGGCCACGATCACGCCGTTTCTGCGGAGTCGCGCCATATTGTCCCGGTTGAGCACGACGCCGCCGCCGGTGGCGATGACCATACCCTGAGACTCCCCCACCGCGGCAACGACGTCGGCCTCGAGGCGGCGGAACGTCGCCTCTCCGTCTTCGGCAAAGATGCGCGGGATCGACCGGCCGGCACGCTGCTCGACCAGCGCGTCCGTATCGACGAAGGGCCACCGAAGCCGAGATGCGAGCGCCCGACCGACGACGGTCTTCCCCGTCCCCATGAAACCGATGAGCACCACGTTGTGGCGCACAGGCCGCTCAGGCCTCCGGCCCGGTGCGGACCCAGCGCGCGTGCGCATCGTACGCCGCGCGCATCTCCGCCAAGCTGTCGCCACCGAACTTCTCGACCATGGCGTCGGCAAGCACGATCGCGGCCATCGCCTCACCGATCACGCCGGCGGCGGGCACCGCGGTCACGTCGCTGCGGACCACGGCGGCTTCCACGCGCTCCTTGGTGACCAAGTCCACGGACGCGAGCGGGCTGCGGAGCGTGCTCAACGGCTTCATCGCCACGCGCACGATCAACGGCTCGCCCGTCGTCATGCCACCCTCGGTGCCGCCCGCCTGATTGCTCTTCCGGTAAAACCCGCGCGCGCGATCGTAGAAGATTTCGTCGTGTGCCGCCGATCCCGGCAACCGCGCCTCGGCAAACCCCTGCCCGATCTCGACCCCCTTCATCGCGTTGATCGACATCATGGATTGCGCGAGCCGGCCGTCGAGGCGCCGGTCCCAGTGCACGTAGGTACCCAGTCCCACGGGCAGCCCTGTGACGACGACCTCGAAGACACCCCCGAGCGTGTCACCCTTCTCTCGCGCGTCGTCGATTGCCGCGATCATCCGGGCCTCCGCATCTGGATCCACACACCGCAACGGCGACCGTTCCGCGATCGTGAAGATGTCCTCGGCCCGTTCGGGACGCCGGGTCGCAACGATACCGCCCAGTTCCACCACGTGACTCGCGAGCCCGACGCCGAACTGCCCGAGCAGCGCCCGGCAGACGGCGCCGGCGGCCACGCGGGCCGTGGTCTCGCGCGCGCTCGACCGCTCCAGGACCCGGCGGACGTCGTTGAAGCGGTATTTGAGGGCGCCGGCCAAGTCCGCGTGCCCGGGCCGAGGGCGCGTGAGCGGCGGCTCCTCCCGCCGCCAGTCCTTGTTGCCGATCGCGAGGCCGACGGGCGCGCCGATCGTGGTGCCACCCATAACACCGCTGTGGATCTCCGCGCGGTCCTTCTCGATCTGCATCCGCCCGCCGCGACCGTAACCCTGCTGGCGTCTTGCGAGCTGCGCGTTGATCTCCTCCTCCGACAGCGGCAAGCCCGCGGGCATGCCCTCGACGATCACCAGAAGTCCGCGCCCGTGCGATTCGCCCGCGGTCAGGAACCGTACCATGGTATCACCGTCCCCACCGCTCTCCGGCCGGAACCTCAGGGGGCAGCCCGAGCGCCTCCCGCATCACGCCGATGGGCGCCTGGCGCCCGGTCCAGATCTCGAACGCCCGCGCGCCCTGGTACACGAGCATCGCGAGCCCACCGAGGGTCCGGCAGCGCCGCTCGCGCGCATCGCGCAACAGCGCCGTCTCGCGCGGCTCGTAGATCATATCCATGACGAGCAACCCGGGATGCAGCGCGTCGGGGGCGATGGGCGAGAGCCCGCGCTGCGCCCCGCCGCCGACCGTGGTCGCGTGGATCAGGAGCGCCGCGTCACGCAACGCCGCCTCGATCCGCGCACCCTCCAGCGGGAGCGCGTCCACGGCGCACGAGGGAAAAACGCGGTGCGTGCTTTCCGCGAGCGCCGCCGCCCGGCCCCAGTTCCGGTTCGCGACTACGATCGAGGCGACTCCCGCGGCTGCCAGCGCAAACGCGGCACCCCTTGCAGCTCCCCCCGCGCCCACGATGACGGCGCGCGCACCCTCCACCTGCGCGCCGCCGTCGTGCCGCAGCGCCTCCAGCACGCCCGCTCCATCGGTGTTATGGCCGATCAACCGGCCACCTTCCACCCGTATCGTATTCACGGCGCCGATGGCCCTTGCGTCCTCGTCCGTCTCGTCCAGGTAGGCGAGCGCCGCCTCCTTGTGCGGAACCGTGACATTGACGCCGGCGATGCCGAGCGGGGCGAGTCCGCGGAGCGCATCCCCGAGGTGGTCGCGCGACACCTGGAACGCGAGGTAGCACCAGTTGAGTCCGAGCGCCGCAAACGCCGCGTTGTGCATGCGCGGCGAAAGGCTGTCCCGTGCGGCGCCTCCGATGACTCCAACAACCGTCGTCGCGCTGTCGATTCCCGTACCCCCGCCTCCCCGTGAACGCTCCTCCAATTATAGTGACCAAGAACCCCCCGCGCCAGCGCCGGCGGGACCACGGACAACACGACCCGGCGCGCACAGGGGCCGCCGGGCCCGTGCCCGAATGGACCTTCGACGAACCCCCCCAGGAGGCCACGCATGAAATACGAAGGCCAGGAGTTCTATGAGATCACGATTGCGGGGCTTCGCCGCAGGCTGCCCATCGTACAGATCACAGACTCCCTGTGGATCGCCGGATTTGCACCTCTGGGCGACGTCGAGATAACGAATGTATGCGCCAAGGAAATCGCGGAGCGTCTCCGACCGATGGAGTTCGACTGCCTCGTGTCGTTGGAGGCTAAGGCACTGCCGCTCGCGCACATGGTGGCCACCTACCTGTCGGACCCGCTCGCCGGACGGTACTTTCCGTACGTGGTGTGCCGCAAGAGCGTGAAGGGCTACATGAAGAACCCACTCAGCGTCGAGGTCAAGTCCATCACGACCGCCGCGATGCAGATGCTGGTATTGGACGGCCCGGACGCGGAGCGTCTCCGGGGCGCACGCGTCGCGGTTGTGGACGACGTGGTGAGCACCGGAGGCAGCCTCCACGCGGTCGAAGAACTCCTGCGCCGCGTTGGGGCACGGATCGTGGCACGCGCCGCGGTCCTGCTCGAGGAAGGCGGCTACCAGAACCCGGACCTGATCTCGCTGGGCACGCTCCCTATTTTCACCCGCTGATCGCGTGGACGCCGAACGCCTCGGAGCGCGCCCCGCCATCTACAGCGCCGGTGCGCTCGGTGCGAGCATGCTGTTGCAGACCATCCTGCTGTGGGCGGTGTACTTCTACGCGCCGCCTTCCGGCACCGTGCGACTTTCGCCGGAATGGATGGGGATGGCGCTGGCCGGAGGCCGGATCGTAAACGCGCTCAGCAACCCACCGGTGGCGTTCT
Organism: bacterium; assembly: GCA_035622635.1. Lineage (GTDB taxonomy): Bacteria > Sysuimicrobiota > Sysuimicrobiia > Sysuimicrobiales > Segetimicrobiaceae > JAJPIA01. The sequence goes on from DASPUZ010000145.1 coordinate 9,207, forward strand.
GGAGCGACCGGCTGCGCACCCGGTGGGGCCGGCGGCGCCCCTTCATTGCGGCTGGAGCGCCAGCACTGGTCGCGTGCTTCATCCTGCTGTGGATCCCGCCAACGCTGTCCCCGACCCCGATGATTCTCTACGTCCTTGCGGCATTGGTCGGGTTCTTCTTCTGCTTCTCGCTGGCCATGAATCCATACGCGGCGCTGCTGCCCGACATCACGCCGGGGGGGCGCGGCCGCGTCGAAACCGCTTCCTGGCAGGCCGGGGCGTCGGTGGGCGGCGTTGGGATTGCGATGGTGTCGTCGGCGTGGCTCGTCACGCATGCGGGGTTCGGTGTCATGGGTGCCGCGATCGGTGCGGCCGCGCTGGCGATGCTGTGGCTCGTCGCCGCTGGCATTCGCGAACCCGCTCCTGCGGCCACGGTCCCAGTGGCATTCTGGCAAGAGATGAGTGACGTGCTCAGGGACCCGGCGTTCCGTGTCTACGTCGTGAGCCTCGCGCTCTTGTGGACTGGCACGAGCATGGTCAACTCGGCGGTCGTCTACGTCATCACCGTGTTGATGGGACTCCCCCAGGACGCGGTCGGGATCGTGCTCGGCGTCACGTTTGTGTGCACGATCGGAGCGTTTCCGTTGCTGGCAAGGCTGACGCGCGCCGTCGGAACGGTCCGAACCCTGAGTTGGACGCTGGCCACGGCTTCCGCGATCATCCCGCTGATAGGCGTGATCGGGCTGCGCGACCTGCCGGCCACACCAGCCCTCCAAGGTTACGCGCTCGTCGTGCTCGCATCGGCACCGCTCGCTGGACTCCTGGTGCTCCCGAACGCGCTGCTCGCGGACATCGCAGAAGCCGGCCATGAGCGCACGGGTGAAGGACGCGAAGCGATGTACTATGCGGTCCAGGGACTCATTCTCAACGTCGCCTCCGCCGGGGCGTCGGTGCTGCTCGGCGTACTCCTCGCGCTCGGCGACAGCCCCGGCCGCAGCTTCGGCCTTCGCCTCATTCCGGTTGTGGGCGGCAGTTGCACGTTGCTGGCGCTGCTGACTTTTCTTCGATTTCCGAGCGCGCCGCTTCGAGGTGGGCTGTCTCGTTGAGCAACTCCACCCTTGCGCCCCGCTCATCGAACTCGAGAAGATTGATCGCAGCATTGTCCTGGCGGATCGCCCAGTAGCGGCTGAGGGGTGCACCCAGCACGCCAAGCAGGATCGCCCTGTTCACACCGCCATGGGCCACCGCCACGATCGTTTCGCCCGGGTGCCGCGCCACGATGGTGGTGACAGCTTTGAGCCCGCGCGCCTGCAGCCTCGCGAGCGTTTCTCCGCCACCCGGGACCACGCCCTCCGGATCCCGCCTTCGGCCACGGAGCACGTCTCCGAATCGCGCGGTGATCTCCGCAGCGGTGAGGCCCTCCCATTCGCCCAGGCCGACTTCCCGAAGGTCATCGAGGGTACGGACCGGTAGACCGTGGCGCGCAGCGATCGCCGCGGCCGTGTCATGGGCGCGAGAAAGTGGACTGCTGTAGATCGCGCGAAGCGGCGCCGCTGCAAGCGTCGCCGCTACGAGCACCGCCTGAGTGCGGCCGTACGCGCTCAGCGTGCTGTCGATCCGCCCCTGGTAGCGCTCCTCGGCGTTCCAGTCGGTCTGTCCATGACGGACCAGGTAGATACGGGTGACGCCTCCCGCCGACCTCAGTACGTCACCCGGAACAGATGCGGTCAACCGGACGTGTGCTGCGCTTGCCGAGTAACCTCTCGCAGGACGGCTGCGGTGGGCTCCGATGCGAGCGAGGAGAGATCTCCTTCGGTTGCACCGGCTCCGCTTTCCGCGGGCGGAGCCGCGGCTACCGGAGCGGGCACTTCCGAACGCTGCTCCACCGCCTCCGGTTCACCACCGCTGTTCATGAACGAATTGTCCGTGAACGCATCCGGCGCCGGCAGCGCCTGCTGGACGTCGTGCATCGCCGAGGACGCCTCTTGCGTGAACTCGCTGAAGGCGGATCGTGCGTCCTCCTGCGCACCGCGTACGGCGTTCCGAAAATCCCGCATCGCGCGGCCCAGCGTGCCCCCGAACCCAGCCAATCGCGACGGGCCGAGAATCAGAAGCGCGATGACGAGCAGGATCATCAATTTCTCTGGGTTGTCGAACATACCCACCTCGTCCCCCCGGCAGCACGTCCTGCGCCAGGGGCTCCTCCTAGATTTTACACCACTGAGACGCCCCCGAAAAAGGTCCTCGGGCGGGGAAAGCGCGCGTGAACGATCCGAGCGCCGACGACGACGTCCCTGGGGGTCGGGCAGGCTCGGTTAGCGAAGGACGCGCAGACGGTTCCCGGGACTCGCGGCCCGGCGGTGCGCCGCGGCTGGGGAGCGCCGGCGCGCAGCCGCCGATGCCGACCCTCCCGCACCG
>DASPUZ010000146.1:0-20435 GCA_035622635.1 bacterium
CGCCGCGCATACGCAATCAACTTCTCCGGGTACTTGAAACGACCCTCCCCACCGACCGGGCCCCATTGCGACCGGGAGATGATCGAGTCCTGGCACCGACCGATTCCAACGAATCGTCCTGTCGTTGAAGGAGTGTCCGGACCCGAGTATACTGTATTCGGGCGAGCTACAGATCACGAAGGCATGGGGGCGAACGGTCTCGACTGAGCAGGCAGAAGCAGGGTGGCGCGCCGAGGTGGTCCAGGTCCTCGTTAAACAACTGGACGGCGCATACACGCCGACAATACCCAGCTAGCCTACGCTGCTTAATTAAGTAGCGTCGCTTCCCCCGCAGGGCCGGCGGGCGGGGAGGAAGCGTCGACAGCCGGCTGCTCCGGTCTTCCTTGCTCCAGGAAGACCGGCTAAGCCTAAAGGAGCTGGCGGGATCGGAATCCGGCCTGTGGGAGTCCGGTCGCGCGACACCAAATCACAGGATACGCGCGTAGATGCTCTGCCCTCGCGGCTTCAGGACGCGGGTTCGATTCCCGCCGCCTCCACCATCCATTTTGCATACCCAGTACGGCTTGGCGGGCGGCCCACCGCCCGACTGTCTCACCAGTGTCTCGCTATGCATCGGGGTCATGCTAGATCCTCTCTACCAACCGCGGCATCCGCGCGCCGGATCGCGTCCACCGATCCCGCCGGCCAGAGGAGATCCTCGGGCCACTCCACGGGCGTCGGCTTGATCGTCTTGAATAGGTGCCCGTACCGCTTCAGCGTGAAGCCGGGATCGGAGTGCCCCGCCTGCTCCGCGATGTAGAGCGGATTCTTGCCGGCCGCGATCAAGAGGCTCACGAACTGGTGGCGTAGGTGATGCCACTTGATCGGCTGCCGGATCCTGACCGCGAGCTGGGCTTGCCGCCACTGTCGCTTGATCCAGGGCCCTTCGCCGATCCGGGTGGTCCCGTCCGGCGAGAACGCCAAGCCCTCACTCCATGGCACGGTCTTGAGGATCGCCCGCACGAGCGGCAACATGTCGACGTCACGCACGCTCTGTTCCCTCTTCGGGGTCTGCGGCGTTCTCCGGTAGAACGCCCGCGTGACCCGTAGGTGGTTACGCTGGAAGTCGACCTCGTCCTCCATTCGGATCGCCACGAGCCCGCCCCAGCGCAACCCCGTGAATACAGCCAGGAGCACCATCCACCGCGGGCGCGGGTCGGCGATGACTTCCACGGCGCGCCGGAAATCATCGGGCTCGAGGAGGGCCGGGCGTCGATCCCGGGACCGGAGCGCGTCTGTGGGGAAGTTCCGCCGGCGCAGAATGCCCCGGAGCGGATTCACCGGGATCAATTCGTAATCGACCGCGGCAGACTCGAGGATGGCCGAGAGCAGCGCCACTTGAGATAGTGAATGCCCTGAAGACCTATTGCTCCGTCCAGCGCGGCGTGATCTACGGCACGGAATGGGGACGAGAGTACGCGCGGCGCGAGGTGACGCACATCCTGCGCGAGAGTGGGTTGGAAATCGACTCGGGAGAGTCCTGAGGGTGCTGGTTATAGTCTAACGAATGGTGTTTGCTTGAGGCACCAGAGTGAGCTTTCCACGAAATTCACAAGACATTCATCGCCCGTCAGTGGGTTCTTCAACTGGGTGAGATATCCTCAGGAGTGTCAAGAAGCTGTTACTTCGGAGGTGGTCGAGATGAGATTGGGCTCTCTGCTACGCGGGCGCGTATCTCGACTCGTCATTATGGGTGTGGCGTTCGTAGCGTTGAGTGGATTACCGGCGTATGCTGACTCGGGCGGCTACTACAGACAGGCTGGTCCGTTCCATGGGGCTAGCTTCCGAAGCGTCGTTTGCCAGATCACCGGGTGGTTCCAGAATGGAAACGCGTGTCAGACCAATGGCTGGTACCAATACCAGAACGACCAGGCGTATCAGCCGCCTCAGCCCCAGCCGACGGACGTGGTTGATCGCGTCCACGACGATGGGAACAGCAGGTAGACCTAGAGAACCCATTGACCCCTTAGACCTGTGGCCAATGCAATAAGCGGGTACACAGGAACGAGTTGCTAAGCCAGAGGAGGTGAATCCCATGGACGTTGGTGAGATTGATCGCATCCGAGAGAGCCTTCGGGTGCACCATCGGACCTGGACAGAAGACGAGGTAGACACGGTGGCGGAGAGAATTCTGGCTACCCTAACTGGCTTGGCGCGAGTCCTGGGCGTTCCGGAGGGATCACACAATGTCATTGACTACGGCAGGCGGGTGTCGTAAACACCCTGCCGAGATAGTGGCGTGTGTCGGGCTCCTGTCGCGGCAACGCGGCAATGTACGACGAAGAAACAAGGGTCACGGTGTTGGAACAGGGGTGGCGTATCGCGCGGTCCGCGCCATGGTCCCGCATCTGGAGGACGATCGCGCATGCAGAGCAGGGACTTCACCGTGGCCTTGGACCTGGTGCGTACCGGCAAGGTGCTCCAAGTTGTCGCGGATGCCCTCGGGCCGGAGGGTTTCCTGCCCCGCGGGTACCCAAAGAGGGGGGTAGATCGCAATGAATGGGGGGGCTGGCACGCGTGGCGGCCGGGCGGTTACCGGTTTGTTTGCTTGACTAGGCTGCACTCACGTCACGAACCTCCGTTTGGAGCGAGCATCGCGATGACAAATGACGTGGAATGGTATTTTGGCGTTTCTTGCGCAACCTGCGGGAGACCGATTTTGATTGCCCATGATTGGAGTCGAGGGCGGTCGCAGTGGGGTGGGTACCAAGATATCGAAGTACAGTGTCAGTTTCTCCACTGTAGTTCGCACCTTCAACACCATCATCCGTCTCACGTACGGCGTTTCCGCGTAGGGGAATATCCGGTGGTTCCAGAGTAGAGTTGACACGCGGTTCCCGCTGAACACCCTTCTGCCGGATGCGCGGGGATTTCGCCTCAGGAGGCGATGACTCGGCTGATGGGAGGCACGTGAATTCTATTCGGGAAGCACATCTACTCAGCGAGCGACGACTCGCCTCGGACCCTTATTCGGGCGCAAGCCCTTCAACGCCGCATGACGCAGGCCGTCCGCCAGCCGTTCCCGGTACTCCACCTCGACCACGAGCGTCGGCCTTACCCAGTGCGGTGGCAGATCGGTGCGTAGCTCGCCCCAGTGGTCGCGGAGCGTCGGGATGGGTTTGAACGGACACGCCATCGTTTCCGTGGCCTTCATATCCTCCAGTATCGCCTTGCGCGTCTCGAGGGGAGCGTGATCACCGCTTTTAGTCCCTACGCGCCACCCAGTTGCCCCACATCGTGATCTGTACGCCAACCGCGCCGATCACGCCGATGAGGGCCTGTCCCAGCGAAGTAATACTTCCCTGCATCGCAATATTGCCGACGATCGTAAGACTCGCGAGGATCACACCGCCGGATTCCCGTGGCGGGGCGAACGGTTCCGAAGGTTCCAGCATTCGCCAAAATAGCGGTTCCACACTGGGTGACGGAACTCAAGACCCGCGTCTGGGTACACGGTCATCTCTCCGAAATAGACTTTGCCGGCATCGTAGAAATCCACACGAAGGAAGTCGAGCCCATCGCCCAATATTTCGGCGTACCTGATCATCTCATCAAAATGAAGCGGGCGGGGCAGCGGCGGCCAGATGGATTTCGACCTCGTCTTCATGTCGAGCCGGTCCCATGAGGGGGTGTAACCTTGGATCCGAAAGTCGGTGAACCGCCCGGTTATCGCCCAGATAAAGTGGACCTTCCCGTCGAAGACGTAAAACTTGTAGTCGACGGGTACCGGTCCCGTACCGTCGCTGATCAACTCCTCAACGATAATGCGTGGTTCGATGTGCTTGTACGCCCACTCGTACTCGTGGTAGTAGTAGCTGGATCTCAGCCAGCACGCACACTTGTCTAGGAGGTCGCGCCGGTCGAGGCAGGCCTTGTTGGGAACGAGATAGACCCAACCGCTGCCGTGCGTGGGCTTCACCACAAACTCGTCGGGAAGACTGTCGAAAGGTATGTCCGACGGCGTCTTGGTAACCCAATAGAGCCGCGGCAGCACATGTTCGCCGATTCTGTCTCTGACGTAGTCACGCGCGGCGTACTTGTCCGTCAGTGTGACCAAGATCGGTCGCCGGTCGAAGACCATGCGGTGGAGCACCTTTTCGCTGAACGTTTTTGGAGAGATGAAGTTCGGATACACGCCGAACGCTCGTTTGTATCGGCGCAGAGCGTCAAACGCGATCAGCGCAGGCTCGGGCACCACCGCCCGGGCTGTTCGCCTAAGAATGCTTTGCGCCTTCGTCCTGAGCCCCCATCCCATAACGTCCTCCAGTGAGTGAATCACGTTGGCGTGACATCGGCCGCGGGCGGCTCGTCTGCGCGGACGATGTTTGTCTGCTGTTGCGCCGCTTATTGGGTACGGTCCGTGGTGTTCCCCTGCGTGGCCGTTCGCCCCGAGGGTGGCCACGTCTTGATATTGCCCCAGGTCGGTGCCGCCCTCGCAAGCAGCGCCAGCATGACCACGAGGCTTGGCACCACGTCCGCATGGCTCATCACTCCCCCTCACGAACTCAATCTCGATCATGCCCGTTCCGCTGGTCTTCGGGGCGGGCGCCGATCACCGGCACGCCGGCATGAGCGCTTGGCTGCCCTCGGCGTACCCCTGAGTGTGATTGCTCGCATCGATCCACGCCAACATGCCGACCACCTGCCCCGCCGTATTGAGCACCGGCGCCCCGCTGAAGCCAGCGACCGGCGCCGGGCCTGCGCCAAATTGGAGTACCCCCACTGGCGTTCTATCGGGGGCTCGTTCGACAGAGCGCACCGTGCCCAAAGCGCGATCCTGCGTCATCGCGGAATTCGGGCCTGCGTATCCAATCACGGCCACGCTGTCGCCGCCGCCCATTCCCTTGCCCATTTGAAGGGCCGGGAAGGCGGGCAGAGCGCCCGTGTGCGCTGTTGCCAACTGGACTTGTTGGCCGTCTAGGGTCTGCCACGAGAGCACACCCCCGGGAAGTGGGAGATCGTTCCCCGGTCGAAGCTTGATCTCAGCCACGTCACGACTCCCCGTGTGAAGACTGTAGAGGCCCGGCACCGAAATGGTGGGATCATAGGATAACCTTGAAGCGCAGACCACGTCAGCCGCGTACACTTCCCCGCTTACCACCGCGGCGAGCCGCTTGGTCGGATTGAGTGTGACTAACGATGCCAAGTGGCTCACCGTCAGCGCTGTCCCATCCGAATTGATAAAGAACCCCGTGCCGGTTTCCACCGCCCCGTGCGTGGAACGATCCAATACCACAACGAGAAACACCGCGGGGTTCGCGCTGGTCGGTTGCGCCCACGCCCCGGCCGGCACCGTTGGTACCAGCGCCAGCACCACCGCAACCGCCGCAACCTTCGTCACGGTCCCACCCTCCGTCTGATTGCCCCCATCCGCCCTACCCGCCGCAAGGTATCCCCGCAAGCGAACAAACGTCTGCCTTTGCCTGAATCCCACATGGCGGTATGAGGGTACGGGTGTATGGCGCGAGAGCGGGCCGGGGGTGGCGTCGGGGTAGACGGGGCCCCACGTCGGCACCCATCATCCCGAGTTCACCTTGCGTTGCGTCTGTGACCGCTGCTCGCGCCATCGCTTCCATCGCGCCGCAATCGCTTTCCTAGCTGCTTCGATGCGCTTGCGTTTCGGTGTCTTCGTCCATCGAGCGTGAGCCGCGGCCGAAGCAATCGCCTTCCGTCGTTTCGGTGTGAGCCGTTCGGCTCGCGCATCTCCGCCGATCTTCCCGGCTGCGCGCTTCTGTTCGTCCGTCATGGCCCCATCATATCATGCTAAGCACGTATTGACGAATTCTGCCAAGCACGTATAATGACCGCGGAGGATTTCGCAACGAGAGGGGGATTTCCAATGGTGCGCGTCGGCTTGTACGCTCGGTGTTCAACCGCAGACAAGCAGGACCCCGAGGGACAGCTTCTCCAGCTACGGCAATACGCCGCGTCTCGAGGATGGGAGATTGTCGGCGAGTTCACCGATCATACCTCGGCCGTCAATCTTCGTGGCCGTGTCGGCGTGCGTGGCTTCCTTGGCCGCGCGGGCCTTCGTGAGCATGGCGGAGATGTGGGGTCGGTGTCTGATCAGGGCCGTCTTAGAAACGGACCAACGGTCCGCGATGGTCCGTAACGGTGTTCCGGCGATCACCGCCTGATCGATCGCCTCGCCGTCTGGATGGCGGCAGATCGTGCAAGTCGGCGGCATTATCGGTCTCCACGGGCGCGCAGGCCGCGAGACGGTTGGGCGTGGATCGGGCGGCCATCTTCGACCGTGGCAGATTCTCTACCGCTTTCGAACGGCCACTTGATAATCCTTAAGCAGCAAGTCGTACTCGCCTCCGAATGTCTCCAAGAACAGATCGATCGCAAGTCGGGGCCTCGTGGAGAGCGGCTTCTCGGGATGCCAACCATAGTCGTCGAAGAGCAAGATGCCGCCACGCTTAAGGATCCGCCAGCTCGTCAGTGCGTCGAGAAGGACATCCGCTGCCCGGTGTGATCCGTCGACGTAGACGATGTCGAACGACTGTTCAGGCAGAGTGTGCAGGACATCTGCTGACGTTCCGACGATCGTGGAAGTCCGGTTCGAGCCCCCCGACACCGCAATATTGTGATCGAATATTAGTCGCTGCCCCATGTGCCAAAAGGGATCGATACACGTGATCCGCGCGGTCGGATGCGTAACGACGTTTGTCAGGAACCATACGGTTGACCGTCCCTCATAACTGCCAATCTCCAATATCTGCACGCCGGGGTGTCCTTTGTAGGCCTCCATCAGATGCTCCCACGTGTCCTCCCAGGGGGACACGTAGTCCGCTGTGAAGTAGAATCCGGTGCTGGCAGTCAAGCGACGTGTCAAACGACGGATCTGCAGGCGCTTCCGAACTCGCGCCGGCAGTGTCGTCAAGAACCGAAGCAATCTATGCATGGAAGGCAGTCTTCTCGTACGTGGAGCGCAGTCTTCGCTAAGAAGCAATTGAGGTTCGCAGTGCAGGTCCTGCGTAAATATCGCGGCCATGTTCCACAGCACGGGAATGCACTCCTGCTGGTCGAGTCGAGTCTCGTCCGGCCCGACAGCGTCAAGCGGCGGCCAGCCGATCCGACTTCGTAGCGGCGAGGACCGATTGGAGGCGGCTGCCGGTGTTGCGCGCGTCGCGACAACGATGTGCTCCCTCCCGCTCGGATCGCTCTTGCCCGGCGGCCCGGCCAGCAAGATCGGGCGTGAATCCGGATCGCCAGTCACGATGCGCCTCCAGGACGCGGTCTGAAGCGCCCAACAAGTCCAGAACAAGGCCAAGTTGCGCACACAGGATCAGCCGACATCGCGGGAATCCTTGTTCGGTGCGGGTTTCAGCGGATCAGCAGGATCGGATATAGCGGGTTCGATTCCCGCCGCCTCCACCAACGCCTCTCAGGATGCCTCGGTTCGTTTCAATGCGTCTCATGCCGAAGCGCTTATCTCAGGCCCTCTGGCGCGAGGCGACCATACACGATACTAACCGCGTCAATACGTTTAGGTCCGGCCCAAAACGGCAAGCTCTGTGACGCTGGCGTGCCCTCGTCGGTCCAGAGCATGCCGTTGGCGGAGAGGTGGACGCGGGCGGCAGCGCCTGGGCTGAGCATGGGCTCGAGCGCACGGACGAAGCACACCGCCTCGAATGCCCAGGCGGCCTCGTACGGCTCGCTCGCAAACGAGCCAGTCCAACGGACGTTGCGTTCCAGGATAGTGGTGTGGCTGCGACGGATCATGAATCCACCTCCGCGGACAGGACCACCGAGTCCACGTACAGGAAGGCTCGCGTAGGGGCGTCTGCTTCGACCCACATAAACGGGTTGAGCATGCACGACAGGTTGGGCATTGCGGGGAACCGCATCGGAGCGATGCCGGAGGGGTCGAACACCCGGTCGTTGCAGCGGAACTCCGTGAACGCCATCGAGCCGAGGTCGAATCCGATCCGGACGTAGTACCAGTTGTGCTTGGTGGCGATCTCGTTGTAGCACAGCCGCTGGTCGCCCCTGGGCACATCCTCCCACCCTGTCGGCGCGAGGTGGAAGTGCGAGCGAGTCTTGCCGCTGCCACCGATGTCGCGCAGCGGCTCGATGGCGCGCTTGAACTGCCACTTCTCGGCCCGCCTTCCATCGAGCGCGTTGAGGTAGCGGAGGTGCGGCATGACCCGCTCGGCCGCCCCCGTGGCGCGGTCGCCCACCTGGAGATCGAGCCCGAAGCCGAACGCGCGCACGTCCGTTTCGAGCAGCTCAAGCGCGACGGCCTCGGGCTTGAAAGTGAAGATGACCTCGAGTTGGAGCGGGCCGGCGTAGCGCCAGGTCAGGCGCTTCAGCGCAACGGCGAGAGCGCCGGGCCGGGGCTTGGTCGCGAGCTTGAGGGCGTAGGTGCCGTCGAGGCCGCCGACCGTGCCAGTGTCCCACATCGAAATGGTGCTGAGCATGGGGGGACGGAGGTCCCGGTACTCCGGCAGCATCGTCCCGAGGGAGCCCTCGTAGTTGCCGATCAACCCGGTCCAGCCGTTCATCCCGCAGTCGAAATCGTCGAAGAAGAGGATCCGCGACAGCGGGCTGAACCGGCTGAGGCGTGGGTCCGCCCACAAGCGGGTGTCGTTGGGTGCGCCGTGCAGTGTCATCGTCTCATCAACCCTCCATCGAGCCTCGCGATGTGGTCTGCAGCCCGCCGTCCAGTCTCGCCGTGTAGAAGACGAGCGCGTCGGGATCGACCTGGATGCCAAGCCCCGGGTCCTCCGGGACCGGCACAAGCCCGTCTCCCAGTTGCGCAGGGCCGCCCACCGGGACGACGGCTAGGCGCTCGCACAGCAGATTGACCGTGTACATACACTCGCAGGTGAGGAAGTTCGCGGCGGCCGCCGCCAGCTGGAGGGTGGCCGCTGCGCAGACGATCGACGAAAAGCCGATGTGCGGCGCGTAGGCCACGTGGTGCGCGCCGACAAGATCGACGATCTTGCGCGTTTCGCTAACGCCGCCCGCCCTCGCCACGTCCGGCTGGATGACGTCGATGACCTCGGGGGCGAGCAGGTCGCGGGCGTAGGCGCCGTTCGCGTCGATCATGATGTCCATGCGGTCGCCGAAAGCGCGGCGGATGCCGCGGATGATAACAGCGTCATTCTCCACCGGGTGCCGATCTTGATCTTCAGCGCGCGGAAATCCTGGCCGACGAGACCTACGGCGTCGGCGGCCATCGCCTCGGGCTCGCGCACCACCACCGAGGATGCGTGCTCGCGAAGCCGGGTCCGGACGGCCCCGCCGAGCAGCGCCGAGCGGGGCAGCCCGGTGGCCTTCCCCTTCAGGTCCCAGAGTGCAATGTCCATCCCGGCGATCGCCTCGACGAGCATGTCACGGCCGTGGCCGCTGAACGACCGCAGAACCCGAAACATCCGGTCCCAGAGCCGTTCAGTATCAAACGGGTCCTGCTCGGTCACCAGCGGGGCGAGCAGATCGTCCACGATCCCGGCCCAGACGCGGGGCGCGCGCGTATCGGCCGAGGCACTCGCCGTAGCCGACGAGCCCGTGTCGGATCGGAGTTCGACGAGCGTGGCACCCAGCTTCGTGAACGTCGCAAGCCCGATCCGCTGCGGCGTCTCAAGCGTTGCGAGCAGCGGGATCGCCCGGATGGTCTCCACGCGCATCTCGGTCCCCTTCCCCGCCGCGCCACCGCACGGCGGCGCGTTCTGTTCGGTGCCGGGAAAACCTGCGGGTGAGCGCCCCCCTCGTCTTGGTCCTACCGCTTGACGGTCACGCTCGTGAACGTCGGGAAACTCGGATTGCTCACAAACCCCTCGACCCCCTGCCGGTACGCAAACGACTGAAGCAGCTCGATCGGGTAGATCCCCACGGCGTTGTCCCAGATGATCGCGCACGCCTCGGCGTAGAGCAGCTTCCGCTTCGCCTGATCCACCGACTGGGCCGCGGCGTCGAGTACTTGGTCCAACCTCGGGTTCGAGTAGCCGTTGCGGTTGGCGCGCGTGGTGTAGAGTCGCCCGAGGACGTAGTCGGCGTCCCCCGTGGTATCGCCGATCGTCTGGAAGTCCATGTCCCAATCGAGATGGATGTTGCGGTCCAGCCACTGCGCGCGCTCCGACTGTCCGTCACGAACCCTGACCCCAATCGCCCCCCAGTAGGAGAAGAGCGCTTGCGCCAGCTCGCGGTCCTGCGGGCCCGAGTCGGGATTCCAGATCATGGTGCACTCAAAGCCGTTCTGGCGCCCGGCCGCCGCGAGGAGCTGCTTGGCCCCGGTGGGATCGTAGGCGTAGGGGCGCTGCGGCGCGTAGCCGAAGATCGTCGACGCGATCGGGGCGGTCATGCGGCGGCCGATCCCCTTCATCAGCGTCGTCACCATCGTGTTCACGTCCAGCGCGTACGTCATCGCTTGGCGGACCCGCGCGTCGGTAAACACCTCGCGCTTGCAGTTCATCCAGATGAAGTAGTACGTGAAGGACGGCGCACTCACCACCCGCAGGTCCTTGCGCGCGGCGAGCGCGGCGAGTTGGTCGGGGGGCAGCCCGTAGGTGAAGTCGATCTCTCCCGTGATCAGGGCTGTGACGCGCGCCGCGATCTCGGGGACATCCTTAAACCGGAGCGTCCTGACCCCGGGCGCGGGCCCCCAGTACCCCGGGTTCGCCTCAAGGACCAGTTCGTTGTCGGGCTGGTACGAGACGACGCGAAAGGGCCCCGAACCGATCGGCCGGGTGAAGAAGCCCGGCTGGTTGACCTTGCCCACCGGCACGACGGAGAGCAGCGACATGTTCGGCAGCATCGTGCCGAGCGGGGTCTTCGTCTTGATGCGGACGGTGCCGTCGTTCGGTGCCTCGACGGTGTCGACCGCGGCCCACAGGGGCGCCCACGGTCCATTGAGGCCGATCAACCGTTCCAGCGATCCCTTCACGTCTGCTGCGGTCAGCGGGCTGCCATCGTGGAACTTCACCCCGCCTCGCAGCGTGAACACCCACGTCAGCGGGTCCGGGGTTTCCCACTTCGTCGCGAGCCCCGGCAGGTACGCAGGCCCCTTCGGGCTCCGCACGATCAGCTTGTCGAACAGGTGGGCGGCGATGACCTTGGTCGGTTCTTCGGCGGCAGACACCCCCAGTGGATCGAGGGATACGAGCCGCGCCGGCAACGAGACCGTGAGGGTACCGGCAGGCGCCGCCGGTGTTCCGGCCGGAGCGGTCGCCGCCGTGATCGACGCGCGCGGCGTGGCCTCCGCCCGGCCCATCAGCGCGCCGCCGGACGCGGCTCCGGCCACGAGCACGACGCGCTCGAGCCACTCCCTGCGGGTCATCCGTCGTCTAAAGGCACCGTCCCGTGTCTCTTGCTTCATCGCTCTCCCTCCTCCGAGGATTGTGCGCGCCACCCGCGCGCGAGGTGTACGGTGAAGCTGCGGCCAGCGCCCCTGCTTGCCGGAGGTGTGCCCCGGGGTCAGGTTAATCCATCGTCAGCCCGCCATCGACATCGAGACACTCTCCCGTCACGAACGACGCGTCGTCTGACAGGAGGAAGGCGGCGGCCGCGGCGATCTCGGACGGCTCGCCGAAGCGGCCCAGCGCGATGGCCGCCGAGCCCCGCTGCCTCTCTTCCGGCGTCGTCTCGCGGTGGAACGGCGTGTTGGTGGGTCCGGGACAGATTGAGTTCACCCGCACGCCGAGCGGGGCCACCTCCTTCGCCAGCAGCATCGTCAGGCAGTTGATCCCCGCTTTCGCGACGGAGTACGGAGCGCCCGCGATCTTCCCTCCGCCCTTGGCCGCCGACGATGAGATGTTGACGATCGCGCCTTTGCGGCGCGCCGCCATGCGCCGCGCCGCCTCTTGGCAGCTGACAAACGTGCCCCGCAGGTTGACGGCGATGATGTGGTCCCACTGCTCCACCGTCGTCTCCAGCACGCTGCCGCGGCGGTTCAGCCCGGCGTTGTTGACTACACCGTCCAGGGGGCCGACGTGCGCGTCCACCCAGCCGTACAGATCCGCGATCTCCTGGGGATTCCCCAGGTCGGCGCGCCGGTACGGGATCATCGGCGTCCCCGCCTCGGACTCGGGCGCGACGTCCGTCCCGACGACGGTGGCACCCTCCGCCCTCAGGCGCTCCACCAGGCTCCGCCCGATCCCCCCCAACACCCGGTCACGAGAACCGTCCGTCCCGCCAGCCGATCCATCTCCGTCCCACCCCTTCCCCGTTTACGCGCCAGCCGCCGGCGGTTGCGCCCCCAAGCCTGCGTCCCCCTCAGGTCGACTTCAGCCCAGGTGCGCCAAGTGCAGCCCGCCGTCGACGAAGAGGTCGACACCGGTGATGTAGCGCCCGGCATCGGAGCACAGCAGCAGCGCCGCGCCGATGCAATCGGCCGTCTCGCCGATCCGCCCGGCCGGGATTCGCGAGACCGCCCGCGCCCGGTAGGCGGGATCGGCCAGCACGCCGGCGTTGCGGTCGGTCAGGATCGACCCGGGGGCCAGGTTGTTGATCATCACGCCGTGCGCCGCGACCTGGCCCGCAATGCTTAGCGCCATGCTCAGCTGAGCGCACTTCGTCGCCGCGTACGCGACCATCGCGACGTTCGGCCGCGTCTGCTGCACGCTCCCCAGCGTCAGGATGCGCCCCCACCGGCGCGCGACCATGCCGGGCAGCGCAAGCTGCATGAGCTCGAGAGAGGCCGCGACATTAACGGTCATTTGCAGCTCGAATTCCTCCCGGGTGATCTTCTCCCAGGGTCGGCGGAGTTCCACGGACGCGTTGAGCACGAGAATGTCGACGCCTCCGAACCGTTGCACCACCTGGTCGAACATCGCCCGCGGGGCGCCGGACTCGCTGAGATCCGCCTGAAACGACACGGCCCGCACGCCGTGCTGGCGCGCCGCCTCCGCGACGCGCGCCGCTTCCTCAGTTCGCGTGGCACAGTGTACGGCGACGTCCGCTCCCTGCTCGGCGAGCCCAAGGGCGATCGCCCGGCCGATCCCGCGGCTTGAACCGGTCACCAGCGCCACGCGTCCCGTCACCTTGAACTGGTCGATCACGGCCATGTCTTATCCTCCAAGAAGAGCTCGGCCCCGTTTCCGAGGTCGCGAACGCTGAGCAACGGTCCGTACTCTGCCTCGGTCACGTCGAGTCCGGGCACCCCAGAGGGGTCGAAGGCGCTGCTCGTGGGGCTCACCTCCGGGAGCGGCTTGCGGCCACGACGTACCACTCGGGGACGACGGTCGCGAACGCCCTGCCGCCGCGCTCGGCCAGGCACGGGAGACCGTAAGCGCCGATGGCAATGACGTCCACGTTGGCCACCGACGGATGTCAGCCCTCTGGGAGCCTGCGTGCCGTCGAGCAGTGTCTCGAGCGATCCGTCCCCCATGAGGCACCGCACGTAGCCGCTGAGGTCCGCTCTGCAGACTTGCGGACCGGCGAAGACCAGCTCTCTTCCGGCGTCGAACACGGGGTCGTTCAGCCTGTCGAGGGGCCGGTCGTTGAAGCCGTGGGCGACTCCGGTCACGGTGCCGCCGGGGCAAAGCGCTGGGCCCTTCGGAAACCTTAGACCCCCTGCGCCGCACCTCTACCCTCACGCTGAGGTACTCCCCTATCTTCCGATCGGGACCCGGGACCGTCGCCGCGCCGCCACAGCGCTTCCAGGCGGCCCGGGTGCCCTGGGCGCCGACCATCAGCTGCGCCAGATCGCCGGGGATCATCCGGACCATCGCGAACACGATCGTGACCGCGCCCCAGATCACGAACAGCGAATACGTGAGCCGCCATGGGGTCCGATGTCACGCGCACCCCCTTTTACCGGCGGCGTCTCGCCAACCGCCTTCCGGGGTCGCAGGCGCTCGCGCGCACGCCGGTGTCGTGGATGCTTGCGGACGAGCGAGATCGCATCTCCTCCCGCGTGCACCGCGCCCGGGATTGCGGCCGTGCGACAGCGCCCATCGGGGGTCGGCCGTGTTGCGTTGCCAGTACCACCGATGCTGTTGCTTCCCACGCGCGCGAGCCTTCTCCTCTTCCGGCCGCAGCTCGCGGGGCCGTCCGCGACCGTGGCTACAACCGCGCACGCAATCCTGACAGTGTCCCGCGAGCTGTCGCCGACCAACCGAGAAAAACCTCTTGGGATGTCGTTCCGGAGGATGGCTGACGTGTGCTGGAACGTGCTCGGTAGAACTACTCGACACTAACCGCCACGCGGCGTACTCTATCTCACGCCGAGTCGAGGCTCCCGATCAAGTGGATTCAAGAACGAGCCAGGGGTGTTCGCCTAATCGACCGCCTCACGTAGATTCTAACATCACCATGATCTTAGATCGTCCGTCAGGTGGTCGATTAGGACGCGCCGCTCTCCGTGGCGGCCCTTTATTCTATTGTTCCTCCCCCACAGTGGAGGCAGCCATCCGGGACGGCCACCAGAAGAGGAATTCCGGCGGGCTCGTCGTGGCTTCGGGAGCACGGAGGATAAAGCGAGCTAGAGCGGCCTTGACAAGGATTTCCCGCGTTCCTGGCAAATGTCGTCAGGGAGACTATCAGGAAGGGGGAGCGGCCATGACCCAGGCACAATTTGCAACACGACTCGCAGAACGGCTCAAGACGTCCAAAGCCGAAGCGCATCGTACCGTCGACAGCATGATCGATCTCATCACGGCGTCCCTCAGAAAGCGTGACTCAGTCCGGTTCGTCGGGTTCGGAACGTTCCGTGTGTCCCACCGGAAGGCCCGAATGGCGCGCAATCCACAAACAGGAGCACCGGTCAAGGTGCCGGCGCGAACCGTCCCGCGGTTCACGCCATCGAAAGATCTGAAAGCGGCCGTGAAGCGGGCCTGACGCACGGCGCTTGGAGCAGGTCTTTTGGGGGGGCGATGCCGGTCACTCGGCTCGCCCCGTTCATTTCCCGGAGCTGAGCGGGTGACCGCAAAGGAACGCATCGGCCAAGGTGGCTACCGCACGCGCTGTGGCACCACAACAAATTCCGCCGTAACGTCACGCTCGGCAGCGGTCGAGTTGTCTCTTCGCGGATCTCGGCCATTAGTCCCGGTCGCAGGCATGCGCTGGCCAGGAACCGGAAGCACGTGCCGCGGGCGGCGGACAGCACGGTCTTCAAATGATTAGCTCTCTCGCGTTGACCTCGATGGAGTTGTCCGCGGTCAGGCCTATCTGGCGGGCCGGTCGCACCTGGGATCGACCAAGGGAACCGGTGGTCGTGGAAAACCCTCGATAATGGCTTTCAACGGGTCAAGCACAAGCTGGCGAGGCGGTACACGGCCCTCCGACCGTCAGCTTGAGCTGTTCCGTGTGGGGCGTCCAAAACCATGTCCCGCTGGGCCTCGGCCCCAGGAGCCTTGCAGCGGGGCGCTATCAGGATTTCTTGGCGTTCTTGCTACGGTCCCGGACTTGGAAATTACGTCCTCGCCCCTGCCTTGGCTTCAAAACCGCCCTTTCGGCCTCGGACCGCCCGGGCACAGAGCCTCCGGCGCCAAGAACGTGACGCTGGCGTGACAACGGAGTGAGGGAAAGCTGAAACGCCTTGTAATTACCAACGCTTATGCACTGGAAAGTGCGGGTTCGATTCCCGCCGCCTCCACCAATTCGTCGCTACATGTTTGGGGGGTTAGCGAGCGACAAACCCTCCGCTGCCCCCGTTTTGCGCCCACCAGAAACCTCCGGCTGGACAATGGGACCAGTTTCAGGCGCGTAACCGGAACACTGTGAAATGCTGACACTGCTATTTCACCGCCTTACGGGCCTCCAGCGTCTGGCCGATGAACCAGTCGTAGACATAGGCTGCGATGCCGCCGCCGACCAACGGCCCCAGAATCGGCACCCACCAGTAGCCGGACGGCCCGGGCAAAGCGTTCGGGCCCCACCCTGCCACCCAAGCGAACAACCGCGGGCCGAAGTCGCGAGCCGGGTTGATCGCGTAGCCCGCGTCCACGCCAAAGGACATGCCGATCGCGGCAACGGCGAGCCCGATGACGAAGGGACCGAGGTTGGACTGCACGCCGAGGTTGCGCGAGTCGATGATTGCGAGCACAAACAGGATTAGGAAGAACGTACCGATCACTTGGTCCGCAAACGGACCAAACATGTGCCCAAGATAGTACTGCGCCGGAAACGTGGCGAAAATGCTGAACGTCACGCCGCCGCCAGGATCTGCGCGGGACACAACATGGTGGGCCGCATTCCATGCGTTAATCGCCGCGGCGTAGTCGGCGTACACGATCGCCGCGCCCGCAAACGCGCCCGCCACCTGGGCGATCCAATACGGAATCACTTTGTTCCATGGGAATTGACGCCGAACCGCAAAGGCGAAGGTGACGGCGGGATTGATGTGCGCGCCGGACACCCCTCCGGCCACGTACACACCCATGACGACGGCCATGGCCCATCCCCAGGTGATCAGGAGCCATCCTCCTGCGCCGTTGAAGATCACCGAGGTGCGGCCGGACATCGTCAACCCAGCTACCGCTACCGCCACGACGCCGTCACCAAAGGCCAAAAGGACAAACGTCCCCAAGAACTCGGAGAGATACTCACCCATCGGTGAAGCTCTCCAGCCTGTCTTCGCCATCCTCTTCGCCCCTTTCATCTTGGTCATGTCGTAGAGTGCCGCAGTTGGTGTGTAGAACTCCGGGTCTGCCGTTGAAGGAGCGCCTCTTGGAAAGCCGTGTGATGAGCCTGTAGCAATCGCGGCCGGACGCGGATCCCCGGCGTCGCACCCTATCGAGGAGCGTCGAACCTCGGCTACACGTCCCGGGCTTCACGTTCCCCGGTCGTGCGTCGCTCGTAGGGAGCTCGATCTCGGGCACCGGATCGACGGTCCGTCCGCGCCTCGATGTGGCAACGAATTTGGGAGCAGCCTAACACGCGTGCCCACGATCCGTCGTTGCGCAAACGCAAGGAGGGTTGGTGCGTCCCATGGAGCGGCAGGTCTGCGCCCCGCCGTGATGCCCGCGCGCGGCAGCTGCGCCTGTTCAATGTGCGCTCCTTTGAGAAACAAGTCCCGACGACAGGGACTCCGGAGCGCACACGACACCTACAGGCTGGCCTAGCTCATGACGGAATCTACAGGTCCCTGGTTTGCCTCGGGTTCGTCGTCAGCCGCCACGATCTCCCAGAGCCTTCCCGGCTTCTGCACGCAGATATGGGCGCGCTTGACATCGGCCAAGCCACTGCGCCTCCACGCTGACAGAATACGGTTGATCGTGAACGGCGTGGCGCCGACCAGTGCCGCAAGATCCTGCTGTCGTAGGTCTATAGCGATCGCCCGCTCGGCCGCGGCACTAGGAGCGGTACGCTGGCCGAGCCGCAGTAGCGTCCGCGCGATGCGGCATTCGATCCGCCTCGTGCTCAAGTCCTGGAGCTGGTCCCACTCTCGCTCAAGGCGTTGCGCCATCAACCGCAGGCCCGCGCGGGCCGTCGTTGGAAACCCGAACGCGAGCCGCGTTAAGGTTGCAGTGTCCCACCAAATCGTCCGACTCGCCTCCGCCGCCTGCGCCGCCACGCGATGAACGGATCCCGCCCACGCCGCGACGTAGCCGAAGAGCTCGGCTGCGCTTACAAGCCCGACGATGAGCTCGCGCCCCTGGGAGCCGGACCGAATCAGCCGGACCCTCCCATGGACCAGCATGTAAACTTCATTTGGCGGGTCCCCTTCCAGGAAGAAGAACTCGCCCGAGGTTGCGACTCGCTGGTGGGCAGCCCGAACGAGCGCCCCAAGAGTTTCGGCATCGAGACCCTCGAAGAGCGGGCAGCCCGCGATCACGTCAGCCCAGCGTTCCGGATCAAAGGATCGGTGGGAGCGTGGCGGATGCATGATCATACGTTCCACCCGCGCGACCGGTCGATTGACTGCGGCAACCGCGGATCGCGCTCCGCTAGACGACGTCCTTGCGAGAACGCAAGGACACATATCCACCTACGTGCTATGGTCGCAGTGAGTTCGACAATCGGCCTGAGCTGACGCGGGTCTGGACGGCGCGCGGGAGGTCTTGGGCCCCTGACAACGGCGGCCGGACCGGGCAAGACGAGCGGCACGTATTGTTTCATTGCCTAGATGGAGGACTCATCGAGCGGAACTGGCGTGCGTTCGAGCCTCGGTCCACCGACGTGCACAGGGGCACACGCACTCAGCTGCGCCGTGAGGGGCGACGTCGGTAGCGCCGTGCGATCATGTTTCTCTGTTGAGTTGCAATGCCACTGCGGCAAGGAGCGGACAGATGCACGGTCAGGATAGCTTCGCCCTGATAGGATTGGCGGCGGGCGTGTTCTTGATCGCAGGCCTGGCTGTTCAGTCAACGTGGCAATCGGTTCGACGGTATGGCCGTACACGTGTGCTGGAGACCGAGACAACCACATCGCGACAAGCCCGGTGGTGTGATGATGGATATTTCGAACTTCCGGTGCCCGTGCCTGGCCCCACGTTCTCCGAACGCCTACGCATAGAAGTTGACCGAGGGAGTTACAACGCCGCCCCGCTACGGTTCGCGTGTGCTCCCCGCGGTGCAGTGAGGATCATGGGGTGCGACGCCGCAGGGACTCTCCTTCATGTCTCCGGCGTCGCCAACGGCGTGGCTCACCTTGCGTTCGTCTACGTCGTTGATCCATCCACCGGACGCCCGGCTTTGCTGCGGGTACCTCCTGGCATCAAGACCCCCACCGAAGGCGTGGCCTGGACGTTCGGGATCGATAGCCAGGAGTGGGCGCCTGTTATGGAGACTTGAGTGGAACAGCGTGGCGAGGGACGATCGGACGATAAAGAGGAGGATTGGGATGAAGGTGTATCGGCAAGGCGATCTCGCATTTCACGAAGTATCAAGTCTTCCGCCAACCGCATGCCCCCAGGCCGGTATAGTGCTCGCTTACGGGGAAGCGACCGGTCACGCGCACCGTCTCAAGGGACGGGGTCGGGTATGGCGACAGGATACGCGGTTGTACCTGGAGCTAGAACGGCCATCCCAGGTCGTTCATGACGAGCATGAACCGCTCGCTCTGCCAGCGGGAGCGTACCGCGTCGTTCGGCAGCGCGAGTATGTCTCGCCGTACGAAGACCGCGAGGTTTTTGATTAGACAAGCCACGCTGCCGCGCGACGCGTTGAACGAGGCATCTCCTGATTTGCACGACAAGGATGTCCGACAGCCACGGCAGCGGGGACGAAGCAGAGGGAGGAGACTCAGAGGGCTTGCGGCACCAAACGTCGGCGGCGTCCCTAGAAGTGACGTAGCGTGCGACTCGGGACAGACGTCGGTTGGTTAGCCAACGCGCAAACAGCGAGATCGAAGAACGCGCCTAAGACCAGGTTACCGATTCTGACGATGCGCTCCATGGCCGCGGCGCTCGGCATTGCACCGTTCGGAAGATGCGGTGCCATGTCGGCAAGGAGTTCGGGGGTGAGCTTCACATGGAATTGCAGCCCATACTGGGTCCGTCCCAATCGGAATGCCTGCTGCGGGTACGCGGCGGTGGAAGCTAGACGCACTGCGTCGTCCGGCAACTCGAACGTGTCACCGTGCCAATGGAAGGCTTCGAACTCGGAGCCGAGGCGCTTGAACAACGGGTCGAGCTGCCCGATCGCTGCTGTACCGCGCCGACGCCGACCTCCTCGCGCTCACCCTGATATACTCGCCCACCGGCAGCCGCGGCAAGCAGCTGCGCATCAAGGCCGACACCAAGGATCGGACGACCCAGTGCCAACCAGGCGCAACAACTGCCGCACGGTCCGCAGATGCGGGTGTGTCTGGTCGTCGAAGGCGCCCATTGGTCCACCTGACGCTCGGTTTCTCGTGCGAGTAACCGTGCGCACCGAGCTCGTGACCCGCCGCGACGACCGCTTCAATCTCCGCGGGGAACGTCTCGATCGAGTGGCCGGGAGCAAACCAGGTCGCCTTGATTCCATGGCGGCGGAGCAGCGCTAGCACGCGCGGGATCCCAACTTCGCCGGCAAACATGCTGCGCGACACGGCTTGCCACGAATTCTCGCCGCCGAAGGATCCGAGCCACCCACACACCGCATCAACATCAATCCCGAATC
Source organism: bacterium (assembly GCA_035622635.1). Taxonomy (GTDB): domain Bacteria; phylum Sysuimicrobiota; class Sysuimicrobiia; order Sysuimicrobiales; family Segetimicrobiaceae; genus JAJPIA01. Next base: position 20,028 of record DASPUZ010000146.1, read on the forward strand.
CAATCATGATGTCCTTCATCGCCGTCCCCTTTCGAGGAAATTCTGATCGCGCTCGTCCGGTACCTGGCACGACGGATTACGAGCCTTGCACTTGCCGTCCCAACAACCGTTCCTGCGCGGAACTGTCGTGAAGGAACTCCGCCGCCCGCACCTCTTCCACGATGCGGCCGTTCACCATCACCGCGAATTGGGTCGCGACACTGGCTGCGATGCGCAGGTTCTGCTCAACTAGCAGCAGCCGCATTCCATTGGCTGATAAGCCCCGGAGTGCCTCGACCATGGTCGCGACGACCACGGGAGCAAGCCCCTCTGACGGCCCGTCTAGCACGAGGAGCGAGGGCCGGGTGAGCAGCGCCCGAGCGACCGCGAGCATCTACAAGCACCGACCCGGTTGCGTAAATCTCCTTG
>DASPUZ010000147.1:0-32231 GCA_035622635.1 bacterium
GACCTGGTGCACCAGGTTCGGCGGCTTTGCGTCTCCGCGTTGCCGCGGATTTGCCTTTGTCGACCGGAGGACCTCACGGCCCCTATGTCATTCGTTTGTTCGCGGTGAGCGTACCATCGAAGGGTGTGACCGTCAATTCGGTCTTTCGCATCGGGCGTCCGGCGTTACTTCGATCCGCAGATTTGTCCGTTCGATACATGGCTCGGCAATTTCGGCAGCACACCAAGGGAAGATAGGCAGAAGATGAGTGAAAACTGCCTTGCGGCCCCTGAGAAGATTGCGCGGGCGTGAAGGCGCGAAGGAAGTTATTCTGCGAAATCTTCAGTCACCGCGACGCCCGCGGGACCGGCAACCGCCACGCCGATGCCGACCCGGTGGAACGCCGGGTTCATGATGTTGTGCAGATGGCCGGCGCTGGCCAAGAAAATCGTGTTCGCTTCTTCGACGGTCTGTGCCAGCGTCACATTCTCACCAACCAGCCCGTGTCGCACGACCGGTGCCAGACGCTGCAGAAACGAGATTCCCGCCAGCGTGCCATGGCCGACGTAGCCGTGCGTCGCCATGTCGGTCGAGTGCCCGCGTGCCACGAACCGGAGGGACGCATCCATGGACAGACGCGGGAGCCCGCGTTCCGCACGCGCGTCGTTCATCAGTTGGAGCAACTCCGATTCGGAGCCGGCATCAACGCTCGTATGCGGAACCGCGGTGTTGAGGCGGACGACGACGGCCGAATCACTGTCGGTGGAGCCCCTTGCGTGGTCAACGGGGATGAGGAGCACGCCAACGACGGATAGCATCGCGATCGTAAAGGCGCGCCGCGCGGTACGGTCAAGTGCCTGCACTTGCCAGCCTCCTTCGGCAGCCCGGCCGACCTTGCAGTGCAGGTCCCGAGGCTTTGCGTCCCCCGGTCACCCGAGGTTTGCCTTTTCGGGGAGTCCGCGTCCGATTCCCGTTTGTGGTCTTCGCGGCCGGAGCCAGTTCAATAGCTGCCCTGGCGCCAGACCTGCTTCGTTACGCCCCCGTAGAACAGCGCCTGCATCGACGCCTTGTCGTTATCAACCCCTCAATAATCAAATACCCAAGATACACGACCTTGGAGACGATGCAAACAGATGTACCGATGTCGCGGGAATCGGCCTCTGGACTCGCCCAGCCACCAGGAGGGCCGAGGTGTCGCGCCATGTTGTCACACCGCTGGCGTGTCCAGTCCGCCGGCTCGCGAGTCGGAAAATTGGGCAGTACTTCCAGTGAACTGCGACTTCACGAGGGAGATCTTCCTTATGGCGCCAAGACTCTTCGGCCTGCTCTCAGTGTGCCTGATACTCTCAGGGTGTTCCCTCGTTGCGTTCGTCCCCGAACATCAGGAGACGCCGCCGCCCTCGGTCGCCCTGACCGTCGAGATCACCGGAAGCCCCGGGACGGAGTTCGATGGCTCGCTCGGCACTGCGACCACCACCCGCACCATCACGGGGCAGGTACCGGTGAGCTATAACGTCGATACACCGATCGCGGTAGTCGTAAGCCTTACCAAGCGGGAAGAGGATGGCACTCTGACCGTGCGTATCCTTCGAGCCGGCGCCGAGGTGGCCAGCCGAACGACGGCGGCGCCGTACGGCACCATCTTGCTCGTGTACAAACCATGACAAACCCGCCCGCTACCGGTCCCCGGCAGCGCGTCGCGCGGGGTGCAGCAGCCAAGTGGCCATCAGCTGCGACACATGGCGTGGCACACCGACGCGGCCGTGCCGCACGCCCCCTCCGCCAGGATGCAAATGATACCGGGCGCCCCCACACGAGCAGCGGCCACCGCGCCTCCAGCCGCTCCCCAGCACGCGGCACTGCAGGCGACGTTCGCCGTCCCCGCTTGGAGTACGGGACGCACTCCAGGCGTTGGAGCAAACGCGCCCCCCGAAAGACCCTGATCGTGAACGACGAGCGACTGGAACACAGCCGCGAAAGGATCGGCAAGATCTACGACTGCCGGGGGTACGGCGGCGTCGGCATCCGGCGCTTCCCAAGGGGAGCGCATGCTCCAAGTCCGGAGGTCGAACAGGCCGCGCCAGACCTGAGCGCCGCTTCTCACCTCCACCAAGGCGCTCCCATCCGACGGGAACTCCCGGGCGTTCACCGCAATGGCACCGGCATCCCACCGGAGCCGATAGCGGGCAGCCCCGGCACGCAGCGCGAACGACGCGCTGCCGAGCGTCAGGGGCACCGTCTGCATCGCAGTATGTGCGGTGACCGTTACAAGCGACGCGTCTCCTTGCAGAATCTCGATCGTGGCTTGCACGGTAGCTCCGGTCGCCTCTTTGGTGATGATGGCGCGGACGATCCCCTGCGGACCGGCATACGAGGCTTCCAGCAGATCTCCAAATATGCCGGTACGGACGGTGACCAGCGGCGGCTGAGCCATGGCTGCCTGGCGCTCGCCGGCCGCCCATCCGCCCAGCGTCATCCACGCCGAAGTTGCCAGAAGCCGTCTTCGAGACGTGCGGCGCATCCGGCGCTAAGTCTCCCAAACAGGCGGAATTCCCCAGAACGACGGTCTCACGTCCCGCACGCGAAGCGCGGAACCCAGACGCGCATCGCGCCTGGCTCCCGGTTCGCCCACGCGTAGTACGGAACGGCGACAAAGTCGACCGAACGACGGACGGGCGCGGGGTTCGCTCCGACAGACTGGTAGAGCCGCCCGCGCCACGACGAGGTATCGAGGGCCGCCGCCGAACCCCGGATCACGGCTACCCCGCCCAGCAAATCAGGGATCCAATCGCAGGTCATAGGCGCGGTCGTGTCGATCTCGAGATCTGCGACGGACGCCAGCGGGTGGTCCGCCTGCTCCAGGCAGTAGACGACCGGCCCGCGCTCGATCGCGACACATCCGCGCGCGGACTCGATCCACGGATGCGCTTCGACGAATCGGGGCGTAAGCGGCCAGTCGACCTCGACCACATCCCCGCGTGTCCAGGGTTCGTCGAGTCGTAGGTAACCGGCAGGGCTGGGGGAAGCGTCGACCGCGGCGCCGTTCACACGCACCGCCGCGGCGCCGGCCCAGGCGGGAACGCGGAGGTTGAGTTGCCAGTGCTTGCCGTCTCCCTCCTCGATCGTCAGCCTGACGCGGCCCTCCCACGGATACGCGCTGTCGATCCGCAGCGCGGCGAAGCGCCCCGAACCAAACTTCGCCGAGATGCGCGCCGCCGCGTACTGGTGGATCTGGAGCCCGGATCCGTTGCGCGTCGCGACGTAGTGCCCCAACGACGCGAACAGCCGCATGACGTTCGGCGGGCAGCATGCAACGCGGTGCCACTCCTGGCGTCGAGGCCTGGTCCGGCTCAAGTGCTCCTCGCGCCCGTTGCTGGCGAGCGGGTTGACGTAGAAATACCGCTCGCCGTCGAGAGACACGCCGCTCAGGATGGCGTTGTACAGCATTCGTTCCATGAGGTCGGCGAAGCGTCCCTCGCCTGTGGCGAGCAACATGCGCCAGCTCCACATGAAGCCCGCAATCGCCGCACACGTCTCCCCGTAGGCCAGCTCGTTCGGCAGTTCGTAGGGCTGCCCTACGGATTCGGCCAAGTGCCGCGACCCGACCGCGCCGGTGACGTACAGCTTGTAGTTGACGAGGTCGTCCCACTCCCGCTTCACGGCGTCGAGCAGCGCCCGCTCGCCAGTCTCGAGGTATAGGTCGGTGACGCCGGCCGTTAAGTACTGCGCGCGAACCGCGTGGCCCTCGAGTTCGACGGCCTCTCTGACCGGCACTCGATCCTGGTAATGAGCCGGGCTGTTGTAGCGGCCGGGTCCGAGCCAGCCCCGGCCCCGTTGGTCCACAAAGAACTCGGCCAGATCCAGGTAGGCGCGCTCACCCGTCTGCCGATACAGCTCCACGAGGGCCATCTCCACCTCTGGATGCCCGGGCACGCCCACGCGTCTGTCCGGTCCAAACGTGGCGCAAAGGTAGTCTGCGAATCGCCGAGCGACGCCAAGCAGACGGACGCCGCCGGTCGCGCGGTGATGCGCCACCGCCGCCTGGAACAGGTGCCCGGCACAATACAGCTCGTGACCGTAGCCGAAGTCCGTCCAGCGCCGCCCCGGCTCCACGACCTGGTAGTACGAGTTGACGTATCCGTCGTCCCGCTGGGTCGCGGCGATGAGATCGATCACGGGGGCCATCGCCCCCGCGAGCGTGTGGCTGGGAGCTCGCGCAACCTCGTAGGCGGCCGCTTCCAGCCACTTGTACACGTCGGAGTCCATGAACACGGGACCTCGGTACTGCCCGGTCGACCGGCCGGCCGCGATCCGCAGGTTGTCGAGATTGCCCGACGCCTCCAGCATCCGCAGGCCGTGCGGGAGCGCCCGGTCTCGGTTGACCGACTGTCGCGCAGACCACAGCCCGCCGTCGAGCGCCACCGCGCGTGCGTCCAACGTCCGAAGCACGGCCCCGGGACTGCGGCGGGCATCGACCGACCCGGCGGCTTCGGTCACATCCCGCGCCACGAATGGTTCCCTCCTCTGGCACCCGCGGACGGTGTCCCGGGCAACATCATGCCCCTACTTCTCCATGATGCGATCAATCTTCGCGTCCAGCGATTTGAGACCGTCCGACACGGGGATCCGGCCCGTCGTGATGTCGGCGGCCACTTCACGCACGGCTTCCTGGATATCAGGGTACTGCGGAACGCGGACGCGCGTCCACGAGACCTTCAGGTTGGCGAGCAGCGCAGGAGCGTATGGCAGTGACTCGATCACCTTCGGGTCCGTGAGCACCGACACACGCGCGCTGTGCATCGCCGCCGCTTTTGCCGGGTAGAGCACGGAGTCCCGACCGAACTCCCGCCCCGTAATCCACTGGGCGAATTTCCAGGCGGCATCCCGGTGCTGCGTGGTGTTGGCGATGCCGATCACCCATACGCCTCGCATTGGCGCGCGCCGCGTCCCCTTGGGCATCAGAGCGTACCCGAGCTTGCCGGCAACGATCGAGCTCGCCGGGTCCTCCATCGGCCGGGCGCCGCCGGCCCACTGTATCGCCATCATGGCCCTGCCGAGCTGTATCGCCTTGGTAATGTCGGGATAGGAATAACTCTGCACCCCGGGGGGAGCGTATCTGAGAAGCTGCAGGAACATGTCCACGCCTCGCCTAGCCTCCGGCGTGTCCGCGCTCGCCCGGCCGTCCTTCCCGAGTACGTCACCCCCGTATGACCAGATCAACAGCAGCGTGTCCAGGGCGGTCTGCAGATCGCTGCCTGCGGTGGTGACGATCCCCGAGACGTCCTTCCCCGGGTCGTTCAACACCTGAGCGTCGTGGAGCACCTCGTCCCAGGTGCCGGGAACCTGGAGCCCGCGCTGCTGAAACACGTCCTTCCGGTAGATGAAAAGCTGCACGTTGGGGTCCACCGGGAGCGCATAGAGCCTGCCCTGATACACCCCTGCCTGCATCGTCGCGGGTACGAAATCCTTGACATCGAGTTGCTTCGCCAGATCGTCCAGCGGCATCAAGAAGCGAGCGAGCCCGGGAATCCACACTTCGTCCATGAACATGACGTCGTACCGGTTGGCCGACGTGGATAGCGACAGGAGCGTCTTCTTGTAGAGATCGTCGTACGGCGAGGCATCGATCTGCACCTGAACCCCGGTCGCCTGCTGGAACTTCGCGATGTTGGCGCGCAGCACGTCTTCCTTGTACCCGGCCGAAAACGCCAGCGAGATCGTCTCCTGCGGCGCGGCCGCGAGCGGCGCGATCACCATACCACCCACCAGCGCGATCGTGAGCGCAACGCACATCACACGGATCGGACTCTTCATGCCCCGTTCCCCCCTCCGCCGCCGGGTCGTGCACGTCTGCGTGGGAGTTCCGTCTTGGGTCGTCAACTCCTTTCATCGAGCAAAGGACCCCCCGGCGCCGCTTAATAGCGGGCGCGGCGAGCGCCCGCCGGCCGAGGAGCCCGGCGGCCCGCATCGAAGCTCTCGGTCATTCCACCTTTGCAGGGGGAACTTGCGTTGCTGATCGTAGACGGCCACCTCGATCTGTCGATGAACGCGCTCCAGTGGAATCGCGACCTGCTCGCCTCCGCGCACACGATTCGGGCCCAGGAGAACTACACTCCGGGCAAGGGCCGGGGCCAGGGCACGGTGGCGTATCCGGAGATGCGCCGCGGACGCGTCGCGGTGAGCTTTGCCACGCTGATTGCCAGGTCGACAGGACGGCCGATCCCCCACGTAGACTATGCGACCACCGCTCAGGCGTACGGCGCCGCCCACGGCCAACTCGCGTACTACCGCGCGCTGGAACGGCAAGGACACGTCCGCATCCTAACGGACCTGCCGAGCCTCGACGCGCACGTGGCGGAGTGGCTAGCCTGGGACGCGGCTCATCCGGAGGGTGCCGCGGACGACACGCCGCCGCTCGGATTCGTGATCAGCCTGGAAGGCGCTGACCCCATCCTCGAACCCGACGACCTCGCGGCATGGCACGCTGCGGGGCTGCGGGCCATCGGTCTGGCTCACTACGGCCCCGGGCGTTACGCTGGCGGCACCGGCACGGAGGCAGGGCTCTCCGACCTCGGCGCCGCCCTCCTCGCGCGAATGAAACGGCACCGCATCGTGCTCGACCTCACGCACTCCTCGGACGAGGCGTTTTGGCAGACCCTCGAGCGCTGGGAGGGACCCGTCATCGCCAGTCACAACAACTGCCGCGCGCTCGCGCCGCACCAGCGCCAGTTCTCGGATGACCAGATCCGGGCGATCATCGCCCGAGACGGCGTGATCGGGATCGCCTTGGACTGCTGGATGATCGTCCCCGGGTGGCGCCACGGAGATCGCAACGACCACATCAGTTTGCGGGACGCCATTGACCACGCCGACCACATATGCCACCTCGCCGGCAACTGCCGGCATGTGGCGATCGGCACCGATCTCGACGGCGGCTTCGGGCGCGAAGGCACGCCGCACGATCTCGACACGATCGCGGATCTACAGAAGATCGTGCAGTTGCTCGAGGAGCGCCGCTATCCACCCGCGGACGTCGCGGCAATCATGCACGGCAACTGGCTGCGGATCCTGCGCGGCGCGTGGGCGCCGTCGTAACGCGCGGGCGGCTCAATCAAACTCTCGCCGTGGAGGGGCTTGCTCCGGCCCTACCCGTCCCACCGCGATATCCGCGACGAAGTAGTTCTCCCCGCGGACGGGGCTGCCCGCGAGGCTTCGACGGGTCGCGAGCTGGCCCACATGAGTGAGCGCGTCGGCGACGGGCCCCTGAAAGAGCCGGGCAGCGGGCGCGCGGAGCGGCGCGTCCGACGCCAGATGCGCATCAAAGGAGCGCAGCGCCTCGAAGAACCGGGCGACCTCCCTAGGCCACGGCAACCCCGTGCCGGCAGAACGCCGCGCTTCCACCCCTTGCGCCATGGACAGCGCCCACTCGATCAAGTCGCCCAAATGGCGGACGATCTCTCCCGGGGTCCGGGTGGCGCCGGAGATCCGAAACTCGGCAAATCCCTCGGGCGCCCCGCGGATAGTCTTCGCGGCGCGGTAGGCCAGTGTCGCGACGCAGTGCCGGAGAAACCGGCGTTCCGAGTCCAAAGCGGCGTCCTGTGGAGCATCCTCCATCGCGCAACCCCCCGAGGCGTTCCGCCGGAGCGTCTTGGTCGGGAACTGTCCGCCATTCGGCTACGCAGGTCTGTGCTGCCCCCACAGGTCGTGACGCTCAAGCGTCAGCAGCCAGCTCTTTCGCCTGAGATCGGCCGACAACAACTCGTGCAGCATCTGCAGCTCGTGCCACTTGGTCGTGATCGAGTTCCGCACCTCGAGCTTGTCATCGGCGCCCACGCAGCCTGCATTGAGACGGTGCAGTTGCCGGTAGAGACGCTGAATGTCCGGTACTACAGAAATACTCGCCACGCGATTCTCCTCCTTTCGCCGCTCGGGTGGCGGTATGAGCGGGGTATGTTGGTCTCAACGTATCCGGCGTATCCTGTGTTCCCAACTGTGTGAGCGTCCATGCCCGGGCGGTGTTGGGTTCAACCCGAACACGCCACCGCTTGCGGCGGGACGGACGTCTCTCTGGAGCCGGGACCGTTCATGCCCACATTGTGGTCAACGCCGACGGGGCGTCCACCCTGCCGCAAGGACGTTCGTCGCCCGCCCGCTGAGTATGGAGGGATCCCCGGCCGGCGAGAGAAGTGCCTCCTGGACGTCAGACTGCGCGGGGCCCTGGATGCATGCCGGTACGAAATTCACAATGACGCGGAGCGAGTCGGTCGGCCAGCCCGGCGTCGCCGTGAACACCGCGCGGACGCATCGCTTCGTGCCGGACTCTTCCTCGGGACCTTGCGACGTGCTGTTCGAGTTTCGGGGGATGACGCGGGACACGGCCACACGTCTCGTCGAGGTCTGGCACGCACGTTGATTTCTCTCCCGTACGGTCGAGGTCGCGACCGGCGTGCGCACCGAGGTGACGAGTCGTCCGTGGGCTTGCTCCGTGCACGGGCTCACCACTAACCCACGAGGCGGCACCACATTTGCTCCGTCGGTCCCAGGCGCGCGCGTCCCCATCCAGTCCGGAAGAAAAGGTGTGACGCTCGATGGACCGAGGTAATCAGGTGACACGTGCAGCCGGCGAAACAACCGCGCGGCCATCGGCGTGGCGAGCCTGGATGCTGGCTGCGCGCATCCCGACGTTGCCGGCGGCGGTCGCTCCGGTGGTAGTGGGAACGACGGCGGCCGCGCACGCAGGCGCCGTATACCCGCTCGCCGCGACCGGCGCGCTCGTGGTGGCGCTCGCCATCCAGGTCGGCACGAACCTGGCCAACGATGCGCTCGACTTCCTGCGAGGAGCGGACGGGGCAACCCGCCGCGGTCCGCTCCGTGTGACTCACGGCGGATTGCTCCCGGCCAGGCAGGTCCTGACCGGTGCCTACCTGTGCTTCGCGGTCGCTGCGCTCGTGGGGCTGTTGTTTGTCCGGCTCTACGGCTGGCCGGTGCTCGCGGCGGGGGTGTTGGCGATCGCCGCGGGGCTGGCGTACACCGCCGGACCGTGGCCGCTCGCGTACCATGGACTGGGCGAGTTGTTCGTCTTCATTTTCTTCGGCGTCGTGGCGGTGGTGGGCACGGCCTATGTTCAATTGGGGCGCGTCGACAGCGTGGCCGTGGTCACGTCGGTGCCGGTCGGGTTGCTGGTGACGGCGATTCTGGTGGTCAATAACCTGCGCGACATCGAAACGGATCGTGCTGCCGGGAAGTGGACGCTTGCCGTGCGGCTGGGCGCGGGCTGGACGCGGGCGCTGTACGTCGTCTGTGCGGCGGGCGTGGTGGCCACGCCGGTGATGCTGTGGGCTGCCGGTGCCGGCGGCTCCTGGTTCTGGCTGCCCTGGCTCGCGCTCCCGGTCGCGGTGCCGCTGACGTGGGCCGTGGTCACCCGGTCCGACGGCCCCACGCTGAACTACGCGCTCAGGCGCACGGCCCAGCTCCACCTACTCTTCAGCGCGCTGCTGGGCGCAGCGTTGCTGTGGCGATGACCGACCCGAGATCCACGTCACGCGCGACGGACGTGCTGGGGGCGCCGGCGGCCGCCCGGAGGCGGTGGGTGCGCGATGCCTTCCACACGATCGCGCGCCGCTACGACCTCCTGAACCACCTCCTGAGCGGCGGCGTGCACCTTTTATGGAAGAAAGAGGCCGTACGCGAAGCAGCGCTGACCGCGGAGAGCGTCGCGGTGGACGTGTGCTGCGGGACCGGCGACCTCCTCCTGCGGATGGGCCGCATCCTGGGGCCGCGGGGCCGGGCGGTCGGCATCGACTTCGCGCCGGGCATGCTCGCCGTCGCGGCAACCCGCCTGGCAGGCTGCGCGGCGGTGGGCCTGGTGTGCGCGGACGCGGAGTCGCTCCCGCTGGGCGGCGCCATCGCCGACGCAGTCACGTTCGCCTTCGGTCTTCGCAATGTGGCGCAGCCGGAGCGGGCCCTGCTGGAAGCCTGCCGCATCCTGCGGCCCGGCGGGCGCTTGGTCGTGCTGGAGTTCGGGCGGCCTCGCTCGACCCTGGTGGGGGGGCTGTACGATCTCTACTCCAATCTGATCATCCCGCGCCTGGGGGGCCGGCTGTCGGGTCGCCCGGACGCGTATCGCTATCTGCACGACTCGATCCGCCGGTGGCCCGATCCCGACACGCTAGCCCACTCGATCCGGAACAGCGGGTTCGAGCCGGTGTGGTACCGGTCGCTCAGCGGCGGGATCGCCGTCCTCCATGTCGGGATCAAACCCGGCTCCGGGCTGCCAACGGCCGCACAGGCGGGGGCACCCGGTGATGCCAGCGGGACCATGGTTCGCCACGACGGATCCCAATCACCGATGCAGATTCCGGACAAGTTCGGATCGTAATGTCGTTGGGAGCGTGTGCCCCGGCACAATCAGCCCAGCGAGAACGCGCCACGAATGCCAGCGAGAATCCCTTCTACGGCGAGCGCCGCCAGGACGAGGCCCATCACACGGGTCAGCACGTTCGCGCCCGTGCTTCCCAACATCCGATGGACCCTCTCCGCCGCAAGCAGCATCCCGTACGTGAAGGCGAGGACGATGAGCAGCACGACGGTGGTCATGGCCTGCTGTGGGATGCTGAAACGATCGTTATCGGTCAGGAGCATTGAGGCCATGATCGCTCCCGGACCGGCAATATACGGGAGTGCCAAGGGGAACACGGAGATGTCCCGTCCGCGTGTACTGCCGTCCGATGCCACACCGCTCGTCGGCTCGGGCCCATGCTCGTCCTCGAGAATCATCCTCATGGCGATCACGAGCAGCACAAGGCTACCCGCGATTCTGAAGGATGACAAGCTGATCCCCATGGCATTCAAGAGAATCTGACCGACTGCGATGAACATGATGAGGATGATGGCGGCAATGACGACCCCACGCCGAGCGATGTCTGCGCGGCTCTCGGGTGGCTCGTTCCGAGTGATCGCGATGAACAAAGGCACGAGCCCAAGAGGGTTTACGACTACGAAGAACGTGACCGCATTGGTAACGATGTGCTGTGACAGCATACGGAGGCCCACCTCCGGGACCGTGGTTCGCCTGGGCGCAAATGATTCCTCCCGTGGGATCCTATTTCGGAATTCCGAGGCCGTTCAGAGGCCGCGACGGTCGCAGCGGCCGTGGAGATGCTGCGGCAGCACGGTCATTGCCGAGTCTCGCCACGTTGACGTCCAAGGAGGGTCCCGAGGGGACCGCAGGCGAGGGCTTTGAAACAGGTCTGGGTGGAAGAGTTCAAGGCGCAAGACGACCAGTGTCTCGTTGCCGATTCGTCCATCTTGAGGCAAGTCTACCCCGCCTGGTGATGACGGGCAAAGGCCGAAGTTGCCGGCGTGCACCGCTCAGCTACGCGATCCCGCGATCGTCTCGAATACGTGCGTTGTCAGCGCGTTATCGCCCTCGACCCGCGAGGCTGCAGCAGTGTGCTCCCCCGCGATCAAAACACGAACGGAATGAGCATCTTCGTTCGCTTCGCATCCTCGGGATGCTGGGGCTGAATCTAGGCTCACTGCAAGGTTCGTGAGATGGTTGCAAGAATGGTTGAGAAACGACGCAGGCGGCGCGCCTAGGCGCGCAGCCCGTCGTACACCCATAACACGGCCCAGACGTACCACTGCGTCTCGGCGTACGGCGGGATCCCGCCCCACCGGCGGACTGCCCCGCTCCCCGCGTTGTACGCCGCGAGCGCCAGCGGCAGGCTGTGGAACTCGTCCAGGTTGAGCCGGAGCAGCCATGACGTGCCCATGAGGTTTTGGAGCGGATCGCGCGGGTCGACGCCAAGTCCCGCGGCGGTCCCGGGCATGAGCTGGCCGAGACCCTCCGCCCCCGCCGACGATATCGACTGGTGATTGAACCGGCTCTCGATAAAGACGACGGCCGCAACGACGCGCGGGTCGATCCCGTACCGGTCGGCCGCCGCAATGAGAGTCGACCCGAGCCATTGAGACTGCCCGCGCGAGAGCGACGGATTCACCGCGTGCACGAACACGGCGTATTCTGCCGGCGTGCGCAGACGCCAGCGCGGCCGCGCCACAGCGACGCCAAGCTGCCGGAGCCAGGTGAGTGCGCAACCCTGTTCTGCCAGCGACGGGTGCCGGCGCAGGGCCTCGTTGAACCAGGCCACCGCGGTTGCACGGTCGCCTCGCGCCACCGCGACCGCACCGAGCCAGAGTGGGGGCCGCGCCGCGTCCGGCGCGCCGGCGGCTGCTTGGGCAAAAGCCGCCCAGGCGTCGGCGAGACGGCCTTCCTGATAGAGCGCCTGCCCGCGCGCGAGCAGCGCCCACATGTCGGCCGCCTCGCCGCGCGCCGAGAGGCTCCCGACCACACCACCGGCGGCGAGCACCGCCGCCAGCACGGCCGCCGCCGCAACCCGAGGTCGCGATTTCACATTATCCCGTGACACGGCTCACATACCAATGGATGAGGTTGGACCCCCACCATAGCGCGAGCAACGCCCCACCCGCCAGCATGGGACCGAACGGCACCTGGTCGCGGCGCCCCTTCGTCCGCGTGACGAGCAAGACGACACCGACAAGACCTCCGACGAAGATCCCGAGCAGAATCGCCAGCGCCCCGACCGGCCACCCGAGGAACGCCCCGATCATGGCCGCCAACTTGACGTCACCCAGCCCCATGGCCTCCTGCCCCACCACGAGCGAGCCCACGACGTTCACGAGCAGCAGGGCCCCGCCGAGCCCAAGGGCGGTCAGCGCGGAGACGGCGACGGCGCCCCATCCGGCGGGCGCGGCCCCAAGTAACCCCAAGGCGACGCCGGGATAGGTGATCGTGTCTGGAATGATCCGGTAGTCCAGGTCGATGAAGAAAACGATCACCAACAACGTTTCCAGCACCATGGCGCGGAGAGCATCCAGCCCGGGGCCAAACAGCAGCACCGTCTGAGCGAACATGACGCCCATGAGCGCCTCGAGCAGCGGGTAGCGCAGACTGATGGCGCCTCCGCAGTGGCGGCACCGGCCTCGCAGCAGGATGAAGCTCAGGAGCGGGAGATTGTCATACCATCGGATCGCCGCGCCGCAGCGCGGGCAGTGGGACCCGGGCCAGATGATGGACTCGCGCCGGGGCATCCGGCTGATACAGACACTCGCGAAACTTCCTGCGACCGCCCCGAGGCAGAAGGCAAAGCTCCACAGACCCGACGCTGCCATCGGCTACGACGCAGGCCTCCCGTTCGCCGCGGAGCCTCGGACCCGGCAGGGACGCGGGTGCGAGACCGGGATCACGGACAGTGTTCCACCAGCGTGTACCCCTGAGCCAGAGCGTCCCATTTGTTGAAGAAGATAGCAAGGCGCGGCATGGGCGGCAACGGCCGGCACGAGAGCGGATACAGCTTCTTGGTGGCCGGGTCGCCCGCGTACGTGAAGTCCCCTGCCCGAAACGCGGAACCAGCCGGGTTCACCACCTGCGTCTGCTGCGCCGAGGGCAGTACTGTCGCCGGCCCTCCTCGCTGCGGGACCGGCGGGACCGCACCATTGTAGAGCGACAGGTCGTGGCTCAACGCCGCCACGTTGTCGCTAGCGGCCGTGGACTTGTCGAGATCGCCGGCATCGGCATAGGCTTCCTGAAGCACCAGCCACGCACCGATCCCGGCGGGATTCAGGGTCACCGCCCGCTCCAAGGCGTCGATCGCCCGCGGGAGGTAATCGGCTCCGTACGAAATCAACCCCTGGTTCCACAGGACCGAGGCTTGAAAGTACGCGACTCCAAGCCAGTAGTAGGCATCCGCGTCCTGCGTGGACGCCGAGACTGCCCGCTGGTACACGGCGATCGACTGCTGGAATCCGGCCTCCGTCGGATAAACGGCGGTGTCGTTGTACGGTGGTACCGCCGCCCCGGCGGCCGCCGCCCCGATCAGGACGGCGGCGGCCGCGCAGGCTACGACCAGGCGTCCGCGATACCGGCTCATGCGCCTGCCTTGGGCAGAATGTGCGGCGTGATGATGAACACGACTTCGTTGTCGTCCGCCGTCGTATTCTGCTCCCGGAACAGCCACCCGAGGATCGGGATGTCCCCGAGGAGGGGCACCTTCACCGTTGTGCTCGTCTCGTTCTTCTGGATCAGGCCAGCCAGAACGATCGACGCCCCGTCTTTCACCGTAAGCAACGTGTCCGCGAACCGCGTGTTGATCGTGGGCGGCACGCCGTTGGACGGCGGCGTTGCGATCGAGCTCACCTCGGGATGCAACGCCACGGTGATGTTGCCATCCCGGTTGACGCGGGGCGTGATGTTGAGGATCACGCCCGCGTTGATGATCACGACGGAGGGCACGCCCTGGGAGTTCAGCACCTGGAACGGGATCTGGCTGCCGATGTTCATCGACGCGGTCTTGCCGTCGAGCACGGCAAGCCGCGGATTCGCCAGCAGCCGCGCCTTGCTCTGAGAGATCAGCAGGTTGAGCTGCGCTGTGATGGGGTTCGGGGCGGCGCCCTCGGTCGGGGCGGTCGTCACCCCGTAGGACAGCTGGCCGTTTCCATTGTCCGTGCCGGTACTGAAGAGGTTGAACGGAATCGGACTTTCCCACTGGACGCCGAGGTTCTTTGTCTCGCTGGTGGGAATCTCGACCACTGACGCCTCGATGAGGATCTGCGGGAGCTGCAGGTCCACGTGCTGGCGCAGCGCCTCCACGGCCGCGATCTCCGCGGCGGTTCCGGTTACGACGACCGAGTTGCTGGCCTTGTCGATCTTTGTGGACTTGACCACCGCGTCGGGCAGCTCGGAAGCCATGAGATCGGCGAACGTCGACGCGTCGATGTAGTCGAGTTTGAAGACCTGCGTCACCGTCCGCGCCGACGGCACGTCCACACCGTCGAGCAAGGCCCGCACTTTGGCCTGATCATCCGCCGACCCCACGACGTACAGGGTGTTGTTCGAGGAATCGATTGAGGTCGCTTCTTTCTTGACGCCGGTCACGGGAAGGAAGTTCGCGACGAAATCCGCCGCCGAGATATTGGTCAGGTGGTAGGATCGCATGAACGGCTTCGCCAGCTTCGCCTCGGTCTCGACGACGATGTTGTTGCCCACCATTTCGTATCCTAGGCCGTTGGGCTCCAGGATGAGCTGCATGGCCTGATCAAACGTGACGCCGACCAAGCGCACCGTGATCTTGCCCTTCACGTCCGTACCCGTCACGATATTCTTCCCGGTGAGCTTCGCCAGCGCCGAGAGGACGTCCGCGATCTCCGCGTCGTGGAGCTCCAGGTTGATGAGGCCGGACGCCGACGCGGCCTGCACGGCGGGACTGGTCGGCGCGGCGGCCGTCGCCGACGTCGGTGCGCCCGCGGGGCCCGCGGACACGACGGCGATGGGCACGCCAACGACGAGCGACGCTCCGTCCGCCGAGACGCTGACCGCGACCTTGACGGGATGTGTGAGATCCAGCACCAGCCGGACCACGTTCAACTGGAATTGAGCGATGCGCACCTGCCGGAGCGGTCCCTTGGCCAGCGGGAGCGTGCCGGCCGAGATGCCGAGGACGGCGTCCCGGATGTCGATCACGGCGGCGCCGGAGCCGCCGTCAATAACCTGATAGTGCACCGGGCCCGACACCGACGCGGTTACGAGAATCTGGGTCGGCGTGCTGGTCAACGTGACGCCGGTCACTGTGGCCGGAGCCGCGAGACCCGGCGACGCGGGCCATGCCGCGAGCGCCAGCGCGACCGCCACCCCCAACGAAAGCGCCAGCCTTGGCCGATGATACCGATGCCACCGAGTCTTCACGACGAGGCACCTCCTAATGGTAACTCGAACGTCACGCCGTTTTGCTTCAACACGACCTTCTGCGGCTCAATCGACACCACTACCGCGCCGCTCACGGTCTCGCCGACCCCTACCACGTACGTCTGCCCTCCCGATTCGATGATTGCGACGCGCGGCTGGGCCCCCACGATCCCGGTGACCGTCATGCCAGCGCCGAGCGACAGCCCCGGTGCTCCCAGCCCCGGGGCTCCCGACCCCGGTCCTCCGCCAGCGCCGGGCGGCAGCGGCAGTCCCAGACCGGTGGCGACGCTAGGTACCGACGACGGTGGTGGACCGACAGGGCGTGGGACCGCCAGCGGCGCAAATGGATCCGAACGTCCGGTGCCGCCGGCACCTGCGGCCGGCGAGGTGCCAGTCGAAGGTGACGGAGCGGCCGCCGGTACCGAGGCCGATCCCGGCTGCGCGCCGGGTTTCTGAGAAGAAGCGCCCGCCTGCGGCAGCCCGCTCGGCTGGGACGATGACGTGGCGGTGGCGAGCACCGGGCGGGCTTGAGACGCTTGTGGAAGCGGCGGAGACGTCTGCGATACCGCACCCCCGTGCATGTTCAGATAGAGCGCGGCGGCACCCGCGACCACCAGAACTCCGAGGAGCCAGGGTAAGGTGGACTTAGATCGCCGCTGAGTCATCGCGCGCCTCCCGTCCCCGGCGCCGGCACCACGTATGCCGTTGTCGTCACGTCCATCGCAAGAAGAGGCTGGGAGGACGCCGAGGGCCGGTCCTTGGCCGGCGGCGCCGGTCTCACTGCGACGTCTGAGATCGCCAGAAATCTGGGAAACGTCTCGAGACCGCGGACGAAGGCGAGTACCGTCGGAAAAGTACCCTGGACCCGGATCGAGACGGTGAATTCCTGGTAGCCGGCCAGGAGCGTCGACGTATTCTGCGGGGCGCTCTGTTTGGGCGGCGGCGCTTGCGCCGTCGGACCCGCGATCGACGGAGGCTGCGCTACCGCTGCCTGCGGAGCCGTGGCGGGCTTGAGCGGGCTTGGCTTGATCGACACGAGGTCGACTCCCGACTGGTGTGCAAGAGCGTCGAGTTGGACCAACAGGTTCGGCACGTCCTTCGAGCCCGGCAGCTTCGCCTCGAACGTCTGGATCGCGCTCTGCGCGGCGGCGATCTGCTGTTCCAACGCATCCTTGTGCTTCGCTTGAGCCTGGAGGGTCGCCATGTCGGCCCGATCCGTCGCGAGCTGCGCCGCGAGGTCGGCGTTGGTACTGGTCCGTGGGCTGTAGACGAGCACATAGAACAGGGCCACGACTAGAAAGAGCCCCAGCCCCCACAACATCATGCGCTCGCGCGGCTGGAGCGATTTCATCGCACCACCCCCCGCTCCGTCGTGACCGGGCGCGCCTGGAGCGTCCCCGTGACCTCGAAGCGCACCACATCACGGTCACCGATCATGTCCTTGTCGCCGGACGTGAGATCCACGTCCTGGAACGCGTTGGAGCCACCGAGCTGAACCATGAACCGCGCGACCTCAGGGTACGAGAATGCGTAGCCGTCGAAGGTGACCTGATTGGCGTTGGTCGTCGCCATCGTGGTCAGCCACACGTCCGACGGGATGACCGACTGGATCGTCTGCAGCGACTCGGCTGCCGGCATCTGCGTCGACAGCAGCTGGGTCAGCACCGCCTGCCGGCCCTGCAGGTATGTCGCCGTCTGCTGCAGCTGCTGGACCTGCTGGGCGACGGGGCGCAACGCGGTCTCCTGTCGCACGACGTCGGCGATTGACGCCTGCAGCTGCGCGGTGCGGTGGATGAGCACCGCGCTCCACGCGGCCAGAATCCCGACCAGCACCACCGCCGCCACCAGCCAGGGAACGTTCCCCCCGGCCGAAATAGCGGCCCCGCGACGCCGCTCTGAAGCCAGTAGGTTGATCGTAATCATTGTTCGCGCGCTCCTCTAAGGGCCAGCCCCACCGCAACCGCCATCGTCGGGGCCACGTCTGCCAGGCGATCCGGCGGGATACTGGGGTCGACTTGGCGCGACCCGAACGGGTTCCCGATCTCGACCGGGACCCCGAGTTCGTCGCTGAGATACGGGGCGAGATTCTTGAGCTTGGCGGTGCCTCCGCTCAACACTACCTTGGAGATGGATTGCCCCCGAGACCGCGCCGTGTAGAAGTCCATTGAGCGGCGCACCTCGGTAAAGATACTGTTCAATACGGGCAGCATGGCGTCGTGCACACGGCCCAGCATGACGTCGCTGGGCTGCTCGCCGTGCAGGTACAATTGGGCCTCACGCTCCTTGAGCGACTCGGCGGCGCCGGGCTCCAAATCCATCGTCTCGGCGATCGCCTGCGTCAGCGCGTTGCCGCCGATAGAGATATTCCGCGCGAGACGGAGACGGTCGCGCTCCATCACGATGATGTCCGAGCTCTGCGCGCCGAGATCCACATAGACGATCGCTTCCCCTTCACCCTCGCCACCGTCACGCTGCTCCGGGCTGGACTCGAACGCGCGCACCATCGAGAACGACGTCACTTCCATGATCGACGATGACAGGCCCGTCGCGTGGAGGGGCGCAAGCTGCCGGTCGACCAGTTCCTTGCGTGCGGCAACAAGCAGGATGTCGAGCTGCTTCTCTTCGCCGCTCTCGCCGAGCACCTGGAAGTCCCGGCTCACCTCCTGCACGCCTGCGGGCAGATACCGCTCGGCCTCGAAGGCGACGGCGCGCTGGAGCTCGGCCTCGGGCATCTCCGGCAGCTTTAGTTCACGGATGATCACCGCCTCGCCGCCCACGGCGGTGACCACGCGCTTGGCCCGGATGCCGGCCTCCCCGAGCAACGCCCCAATCGCCGGACCCAACAGTGCCGCGTCCGTCGCCACCCCTTCCACTACCGCGCCCACCGGCGTCGGCGCCGTGGCAATCCGCGAGATTCGAATCCCGCCATTCTGGGGCACGACCTCAACGGCCTTGAGCGTATGGCTCCCCAGGTCCAACCCTACCGAAGCCCTCTTGCCAAACAATCCCATGGGGTGCTGTCTCCCTCATCGACCGCCGTCGGATGCTAATCGCGACTCATCGCGCAGCGTCTCCGGGAACGCTCCAGGAGACCGACATGCCCGGTACGTTGTCGCGACGTCTTGCCAAAGTCTCGTGATGCCCAAAAGTGACCGCCTTGAGACGACGTACGCGGAGAATTTTCCAGACCGGGCTCATCCCGCAGGTTTTTGGCTCAAACCGTGTCCGACCGGGAATGCGTCTTCACGCCCGAGGCCGCCGAACAGGTCGATCCGACAGCCGTGACTGCCACAGCGGGCGGTTCATATAGAAGCGGCGCAACCAGCGGTATCGAGTCCATTGCCGCCGCCTCAGGGCCTACGGCGCATGTCGGAACTGCGACGCCGCTGAACGGTCATGCCGCAGGTGACGACGGGGCCGTCTTCCGGGGTGCAATTCGTCTACGAAAGGTTGGGGTGCGGCTCGTCGATCTGCGCAGCCGCCATCTGCATCTCGCCGCGCAGAACGGTAGGGACCGTCTTCGCGAGCACGATGAGGTCCAGCCAGAGCGACCAGTTGTTGACGTACCAGCGGTCGAGGCGGGTCCGCTCCTGGAACGGCAGCGCGTTCTTGCCGCTCACCTGCCACAACCCCGTCAGCCCCGGGCGCACATCCAGCATGCCGTCCTCTTCGACCAGCATCATTTCCCGCGGCAGGTATGGCCGGGGCCCCACGAGACTCATGTCGCCCCGCAACACGTTCAGGAGCTGCGGCACCTCGTCCAGACCGTAGCGGCGCAGGATGGCGCCGATCGGCGTGACACGAGGATCCCCGCTTCGCAGTTTGCGATAGCGGGCCCACTCGGCTGCGGCCCCCCCGTGCCGCGCCAAGTGGGCTTCGAGCCGCCGGTCGGCGTCTACGTACATCGTGCGCAGTTTGAAGCAGTTGAACGGCACCTGGCTACGCCCGATCCTCGGCTCGACGTGAAACGCCGGGCCCGGGGAGCCGAGCCGGACCGCCACGGCCGCGGTGGCGACCACGGGCAGGGACAGCACCGCCAACACGACCCCGGCGCAGAGATCGAACGCCCGCTTCACGGCCAGGTTCCACGGCTTGAGGAGGTTGTTGGGCACCCGCAAGAGCAGGGCACGGTCCTCGATGAGGCCGAGGACGTCGACGCCCAGCACGGGGATCTCGCGGAGGTCCGGCGCAATCAGGATGTTCTCCGCAACAGGCCTGAGATTTTCGACGAGGGTCAGGAGCTCGGCCCGCTCGAGCTCCAACGTCGTGACGATAATCTCACGTGCGTCGAGCGCGAGGGCGCGCTGCGACACCACCGAGGGATCGTTCACCACTTCCACGACCTCGTACCCCAGCGTCTTGTGCCGGCAGAGCGCTGACACGACGGCATCCGCCACCGGTCCGCTGCCGAGGAGCACCGCCCGCTTGCGCCAGGGGCCGAGCGCAACGAGTGCCTCCTTGGTCGCGAGACGCATGAGCGGCAGCACGACGAGGAGGACCGCCCACGCCAGCACCACGACCGGCCGGGACATGTCGTCGTTGATCCTGGCCGCGGAGAGCACCGCCAGGATGACGAGGGCGCTGGCGGAGGCGCCGAGGAGACAGCGCCGGACCTCTTCCCAGTGCGGATCGCGGCGGGTGTAGAGCCCGGCGTACGCCAGGCACGCGAGATACGCGATGGGAATCCACCACAGCCCGAGATAGTGCACGAATGGGTACGTGGGACGGGCAAACGCCGACGACACCAGCGGCAGGACTTCGGCGCGCACGGCAACCGCGACGGCGAGCGCGAGCGCGAGCGCGGCCAGATCACTCGCCGCCAGGGATGCGGCCGACACCGCCCTGGCCGCCGCGCGGGAGAGCATGCGTTGCCTGGGCAGTGCTACCGTGAGCTCCCGCGCGTTCCCTCTGCTCTCAGTCGCCGCCATTCCGTAACACAAATGCCCAAGAATACGGCGTTAAGGACCAGGTAGCGATGCCACAAGCGCCTCGGCTCGCCGGCAAACCGCCAGAGCCATTCGAGGCCGGCCCGCCGCATCCACCCAGGGGCACGCCGTCTCGTCCCCGCGGCGTAGTCGATGGCCGCCCCGCAGCAGACCGCAGCGCGCACATTGAGGCGGTTCCACTGCTCGTGGACCCAGATCTCCTGCGTGGGCGCCCCGAGCCCAACGAAGAGGATGTCGGGCCGGGCGCGGTTTACCGCCCGGACGGCGTCCTCGGCGGTCTCACCCGCCGGACGGAATCGGCCCGCAGGCGTATACGCGCCCACGATCCTCAACCCAGGGTACCGCTGCCCAAGGATCCCCGCGGCCCGCTGCGCGACACCGCCCCGTCCGCCGCACAGGAACACGGACGCGCCTCGGGTTGCAGCGACCTCGCACACCGCGGGGAGCAGATCCGCTCCGGCCGCACGACCCGGCAGCGGGCAGTCGAAGAGACGCGACGCCCAAACGAGGGACATCCCGTCCGCCAGCCGGAGCGCCGCACGGTCACACGCCGCCCGGAAGGCCGGATCCCGGTGCCACAGCACGACGTGCTGCGCGTTGGGCGTGACCACGTAGCCGCGTCGTCCGGCGTCGAGGGCGGCGAAGACGGCGGCCACAGCTCCTTCGAGGTCCACGCGGTGGATTTGCATTCCCAACAATGAAACTGAGGGGGCCCAGCTGTCGTCGCTTCCCGAGCCGAATTTCCGCACGGACGGATCGATGCCGGCCTCCGCCGGATAGCGGCTCACGACTCGTGGACCGGCACGCAGATCTGCCACAACATGAACTATGCCCACAATCTCATGGATGCCGGACGATCGCCCGGTGGCGGCTGCGAGCCGGGATCTTTCACGGTGTGTCGCCGACAGCGACTCCCGAGGCCGGATGAGACGTGGATGCCGTGCCCACCACCGCCTGCGCGAGCGATCCGAGAGCGGCACACCTTCGCTCCGCAGAGAAGCGATCGAGGACGTGCGCCCTCCCCTGCTCTCCCAAGCGCTGGCGCAGGTCCCGGTCCCGGAGCACGCGCAGGATGGCGGAGGCGAACTCGTGCGGGTCATCGGCAACCAGCAGGTGCTCACCCGGCACCAGGTCGAGCCCCTCGCACCCCGCCGTCGTCGACACGACCGCGAGACCGCGAACGAGCGCGTGGAGGATCTTGAGACGGACACCCCCGCCAATACGCAACGGTACCATGAACACCGCGGTATTGCGGTAGACCGGCTCCGTGTTCTCCACGTAGCCCAGCACCCGCACCCCGCTTCGCTCGGCGGTCTCCTGGATGTCCTGCGGCGGCTGCGGTCCGGCGAGCACAACTTGGGCCTTTCCCAGTTGAGGAGCCAAATGTGGATGCACTGCCCCAAGGTACCAGCGCAGGCCGTCGGCAATGGGAGGCCAGTGCTGCGTCCCGAGATACACGACGTTCCGACGGCCCGGGCCGTCCGGCACGGCTTCCTCGGGGTCCACGGCGGGCGGCGCAACCACAATTGGCACCCGTACGCCGAGCGCCTCCAGGCGCTGCCGGTCGACGTCCGACAGCGCCACCACCGCGTCGAACGCGTTGGACCGGTCTCGCTCGAACGCACGCAGGTGACGCAGCTCGAACTGCCCGGCCCACGACATCATCGAGCGGCGCCTGCGGGCGAAAAACTCACCGACGAGATAGGACTCCACGTTGTGCTGCTGCAGGATCTTCCGCACACGCAGACCGGCGACGTACGGGGCCATGTAGAGCGAGTCGGCCACCACGAGGTCGTATTGGAACGCCATCTCGTGCACGCGAGACCGCATCACGGCCGAATAGTCCCGCATTATGTAGTAGGGCTCTCCGCGAACGGCACAGAGCGGGAAGAACAATGCCCGGGGCGACCGGCGGCGGAGCGGCAACACCACGACCTTGCCCGCCACGCGGGCCACCTGGTCCAGCCCGCTTCGTTTCGCCCAGGGAGCCACGAACGCACACACGTCCACGGGTCCCAGGCGCGCCAGACACTGCAGCGTATCCCAGGTGACGGCCTTCCCCCCGGTGTCGGGAGGGTATGGGATGAGGTGGGTAACCAACAGCATGCGCATCGGCGTGTTTCGATCAAAATCTCCCCTGAACCTATTCGTTCTCCTTGCGCAATGGCATATGCCCACGATCATGGTCATTGCAGACCGCCGGGTCAACGACCCGATGCTCGCTTCTCGGTCAACGCTGCGATCCTGCGCGTAGGAGTTGAGATACGGGCAGAGAACTTGCGAGGAGTTCAAATCCCAATGCCACGGAGGGCCCATGCCGAACCGATCGACGGAAACAAGCTTGGCGGCGAAGCTTGGCAGGAGCATCAATAGAGTGCTGAAGGTCGCGGGAGTACGCGTGGTTCGGGTCTCGACAATCGAGAATCTAGTTACGGCGCAGGCCGCCGCTGATCGCCGTCAGATGTTGGCCATTGAAGACTACCTGATCGACCTGTTGCGGCTCTCCCTGCGACCGCTAGATCCCAGGCGTCTCGTGAAGCTTAAGATTGTGACCGAGCATCCTGTTGCGGTGCATAGCGCTGATCATCGCTTCCCACACGGTGCAAAGCACGACAGCACCCGGCACCCTCGTTTTCCCGCGAAGTGTGAGGAGATCTTTGGCCGAAAGATCTGCCACTTAGACCTCGGCTGCGCCGGGGGCGGCTCAGTTTGGGACTTCCTGATTGCGGGTCATCAATCCTACGGCGTTGAGGGCAGCGACTACTCGCTGGTCAACCAAAGAGCTCTGTGGCGCGTAATCCCTGATAACTTGTTTACCGCAGACGTGACCGAACCATTCCACTTCGTGGATGAAGCGGGCCAGAGGCGACGTTTCGACCTCATCACCGCCTGGGAAGTGCTCGAGCATCTCCCGCGAGAGTCACTTCCTCGCTTCTTTCAGAACCTGCGATGCAACCTCGGTGACCGGGGGATGTTCGTCGCCTCCATCGCCACCGTGCCACACGAAGACCCCGAGACCGGCGCCGTGTGGCACGTTACCGTTGAACCCAAGGAGTGGTGGGTCCAACAGTTCGGAACGGCCGGATTCCAGCTCGTCGAAGGCGTGTTTGCTCATCGTGATTACGTACGGGGATCAGGTAACCCGCGGACCGACGACCCGGACCACGAAAAGGATCCAACCATGGGGTTTCATCTCGTGGTCACAGCGAAGTAGGTCGTCAGCATTTCCCACGAATGGCCGGGCTGACCGCAGTCTCCGGCGGTCTCAAGTCCGACAAGAAAGGGAATTGTAGTCCGTGGGCGGCTCAAGCTGAGTGACGAGCGGGGCGACGCTGTGACCAGCTACGCCTCATCCCCCCGCGTCACGGGAGACTCTCGCATGGAGACGGTGAAGGGTCTGATCTTGTCGGGCGGCCGTGGTAACCGGCTGCGTCCGCTGACGTACACACGTGCGAAGCAACTCATCGCGATCGCCGGGAAGCCCGTACTCTTCTACGGCGTCGAGGATCTGGCGACCGCGGGGATCAGAGAAATCGGTGTCGTCATCAACCCAGAGACGGGAGACGAGGTCCGCGATGCCCTCGGCGATGGATCGCGCTGGAATGTGCGCTTCACTTACGTTGTCCAGCAAGCACCGCTCGGCCTAGCGGACGCCGTGCGGTGCGCACGCAGCTTTCTGCGGGACTCCCCGTTCGTCATGTACCTGGGTGACAACCTGCTGTCCGGCGGCATTACCCATCTTGTTGCGGAGTATCGAAACAATCGTCCGGCGGCGATCATTCTCATCACGCCCGTGGACGAC
This sequence comes from bacterium, assembly GCA_035622635.1. Lineage (GTDB taxonomy): Bacteria > Sysuimicrobiota > Sysuimicrobiia > Sysuimicrobiales > Segetimicrobiaceae > JAJPIA01. The sequence goes on from DASPUZ010000147.1 coordinate 24,491, forward strand.
CCTCGACAGTTTGGAGTTGTGGTCCTTGACGGTAACGACCGTGTCACTCAGCTCGTTGAGAAGCCTGCCGTGCCGCCGTCCAACTTAGCGCTCGTGGGAGTGTATTTGTTCGGACCGGAAGTTCACGATGTCATTGATAGCCTGCGCCCGTCCGGAAGGGGCGAGTATGAGATTACCGAGGCCATTCAACGCCTTGTCGATCTTAACCGCCCGGTCCGCATCCATCGCGTGCGAGGTTGGTGGAAGGACACAGGAAGACCCGAGGACTTGCTGGAGGCCAATCGCCTCGTCCTATCCCAAGTCAAGCGAGAGATCCGAGGCGACGTACAGCAGTCGGAGATACTCGGGGAGGTTGTGGTCGAAACCGGAGGCCAGATCAGGAATAGTGCGATACGGGGTCCGGCGTACATCGGACCCGATGCGATCGTCGAAGACAGCTACGTCGGGCCCTATACATCGCTTGGGCGACGGGCGCTCGTCCAAGGCAGCGAGATCGAGTATTCGATCCTGCTCGATGGCGCCGAATTGCACCACCTCCCCTATCGCCTCGACGCGAGCGTGCTCGGGAACGGCGCAACGGCAGACGGGCGGCGAAGGAGCGTCCCGCGACAAACTTTGCAACTGGTGCTGGGCGACCTGAGCAAGGTGGTGCTGTGAAGCTCTTGCTCACGGGAGGAGCCGGCCGTCTGGGACGGGCGCTGCGGATGCTGCTCCCGGATCTCATCGCGCCGCCACGAGACGAACTGGATCTCACCATGCCCGAGACAGTGCGGAACGCGCTAGTGTCGTACCACCCCCAAGGGGTCGTCCACGCTGCGGCATACACTGACGTGGTCGGTGCTGAACGGGATCGCACGCTGTGTTGGCGTACCAACGTTGGGGGCACGCGAAATCTCGCCAGGCTGGCGTCTGAACTGAATGTCTTCGTCGTCCATATCTCGACGGACTATGTGTTCTCAGGAGAGCGCGGCGATTACTACGAGGATGACGCGCCCGGGCCGGTCCGAAACTACTATGCTCTCTCGAAGCTTGCTGCCGAGGAAATCGCACGCATGGTGCCGCGACATCTTGTGATCCGTACCAGTTTCCGTGTAGCACCTTGGCCGTATCCAGTGGCTTATGTTGACCTCCACACGAGCCAGGAATATCTTCACGTGATCGCTCCTGAGATTGCTCTGGCCCTGACCCATCTCACCGATATCCCGTACGATACACTCCATATCGCGGGGCCACGCACCTCAGCCTACGAACTGGCTCGACGCACGCGGCCGGATGTGCGCGCCGCTTTTCGGGCCGCAAGTGAGGTCGAACTGCCGGCTGATGTGTCACTCAACACCTCGCGATGGCGTAGCCTGAAACACACGTGGGGGAATCCATGAAGCTCGATCCCAGGGCCAATGATGCTCTCGCCTTCCAGCGATATGAACCAGAGCCCCAGATCCACGGAGTCTGGTATCACCCCCTTATCAAGCATCGTGGGCTGGAGGGGGCCTTCATGGAACATCTCAGACTCTCGGGAGCACACGCAGAGGGTCTGCCAGTACCGTTCGAGGTTCGGCAACTGTCCGTATCCTGGGCCGGTCCGGGTCGCGTGAACGCTTTTCACGTGCACCCGAAGCGGGCGCAAGATGAGCTGTGGTGTGTAATCACCGGTGCGGCGCTGGTGTGGCTCGTGGACATCCGGTACGACTCTCCGACCCTCAGCCGCCGTAGCCGTTACTTCCTGTCGGGAGAATCGCCGGGATTGCTGCACATTCCATCCGGGGTGGCTCACGGATACAAAGCGGGCGGGACCGGAGCTGTCCTGTTGTACGCGGCCAACGCGCAGTTCGATCGGGAGGACCCGAACGAAGGACGCTTGCCGTGGGACTTCTTCGGAGCCAAGTTGTGGGAGGAGGATCGCGGATAGTGTCACATCCGCGCCGACCGCGGCTTCCATGAGAAAGATTTCGGCCGTCCTGGTCACTGGCGGGGCCGGCTTCATCGGCTCGAACTTCGTCCGGTACGCGCTCAACCGCCACCCGGACTGGCGTGTCACCGTCCTCGACAAGCTGACGTACGCTGGCAATCTTGCGAACTTGGAAGACACGCGCGACCGCATTACGTTCCTGGAAGGAGATATCGCGGACCGTCTAACGGTCCGCAGGGCGATGCATGGCGTGGACGCGGTTGTCAACTTCGCCGCAGAGAGTCATGTGGACCGGTCGCTCCTCGACGCAGCGCCATTTGTCCGCACGAACGTCGAGGGAGTCCTTGTCCTTCTGGAGGAGACACGCCGCGTCACGGACGTTCGCTTGCTGCAGGTGTCCACGGACGAAGTATACGGCGACATGTCAAAACGAAACGGACATTCACGCGAAGACGATCCACTGCGCCCAAGAAGTCCATATGCGGCCACGAAGGCGGGGGCAGAACACCTGGTATCGAGTTATCACGCTTCCTACCAACTCGACCTCGTCACCGTACGAGGTTCAAATACATACGGACCGTACCAGTACCCAGAGAAAATCATCCCGCTCTTCATCACCAACGCGCTTGCGGGCATGCCGCTCCCGGTATATGGAGATGGCAGTGCAGTCCGAGACTATATGCACGTTCACGACCACTGCGCGGGCATCGACCTCGTGTTGCACGATGGCGTGAGCGGTGAATGTTACAATCTCGGCGCGCGCCTCCAGATCTCCGGGGTCGACGTAGCCCGCAGGGTTCTGCACATTCTCAACAAGCCTGCAGACCTGATTCGATTTGTCGAAGATCGCCCCGGCCACGACTACCGGTATAGCGTCGACCCGTCGAAAGCCGAATCGTTGGGATGGCAGCGACAGTACACGTTCGACCACGGGCTCTCTGAGACGATCGCATGGTATGCGAGCCACACGGCGTGGTGGGAACAAGTGCGGCTAACCCGTGGTCACCAGCACCTGATGACACGATGGTACGCGAAACGATAGACTACTCGCCGGCCGATGTGGCGCGCAGGTCGATCCGTGGTGCCCTGGCGCTTGGAGTTCGACAGATGGTCACCCAGGGCGCCAACGCGGCAGGTAGCATCCTTCTAGCGCGCATCCTGTCACCGACGCAATTTGGCCTGGTCGCCGTGCTCACATTCGGCATCAGCTTTCTCACGTCGTTCGCGGGCACGGGACTCGCTGCCGGTCTCATCCGGGAATTGAACGAACCCGCAGAAGAGGACTATCGGGCTCTCTTTACCATTCAGGAGCTCTTGGTGCTGATCATCGCAACCGTTTTTTTCGTGACCGCGCCCGACATCGCACGTGCCTATCACCGACCTCCCCAGGAGACGTGGCTCTTTCGACTCGTGTCACTGTCCTTCATGTTAACGTCGCTTATGATCGTACCCCAAGTGCGACTTGAGCGTCATCTCGAATTTGGGCGCCTGGCCGTGGTTGAAGTGGCGCAAGCTTTAGTATACAACGCAACGGCGGTGCTGCTGGCTTGGCTGGGATGGGGCGCCCTGTCAGTGGGATGGGCGCTCTTCGTCCGGTCACTGGCCGGGGCCGTTATGGCGAATCGAATCAGCCCCTGGGCGCCCAGGCTTTGCTGGGACTGGCCTCGCGCGCGCACACATCTCTCTTTTGGCCTACCGTATCAGGGGGTTGCTGCGGTCTCCTTGATCAAAGACAGCATAACCCCGGTGTTCATCGGATTCCTTCTCGGGACCCAAAGCGTAGGCTACCTGAGCTGGGCCTCGCTTGTTTCCACCTACCCTGTCTTGGCCCTGTTTGCGCTGCAGCGCATCTACCTACCGGTGTTCGCACGGCTCCAGGTCGCTCCGGGACTCGCCCGTTACGTGGAGCGGACGATAGCTGCCACCAATGCCCTCGTTGCACCCCTGGCCGTGTTGACGCTTGTCCTTATCGACCCGATCACTCACTTCATCTTCGAGAACAAGTGGCAAGCCGCGCTTCCTCTCTTTTACATCCTCTGGATCGCGAACCTGTCAATTGCCACCGCCACGCCGATACTTGGCCTGCTCAATGCATTGGGCAAATCGCGCACCACGTTCACGTTTGCCGTAACCTGTGCAGCCACGGTGTGGGCCGTCGGCGTGCCGATGGCCAAGCTGTTCGGGGTAATCGGTATCGCCTGGGCAGACCTTGCGGCCCAAATACCCACGGTGCTGCTCTTCAGCGTCGCGCAGCGACACGTCGGGTTCCGTATCTTGCCCGTCGTCCTGCCGCCATGGCTCTGGGCGTCTTTCGTTGGGCTAGCGCTCTTCGGGCTTCAGCGTCTTCAGCCGGTCACGCGCACGCCTGAACTCATCGCATACTTCGCGTGTGGCCTGGTCATGTATGGGCTCGGGCTTGTCACGGCGTACCGTCACGAACTTGCCCGGATCTGGGTCTGGTGGAAGCACGACGTCTGGACGCCGGTGTTCTGATGGTTGCCAGCCCGCGAGACTCACAGCGGCGGCTCTCGATCTGCTTCGTCCTACCAGGTTCGGGATACGTCCCCATTGGCGGGTTCAAAGTCGTCTACGAATATGCAAACCGTCTGGGCAAACGCGGCCACGACGTCACTATCGTGCACGCCGCCACCGTCCAGCCCGACGGACGCGCACTGTGGGCACCAATGCAGGCGGCGAAATACGTCCGTCGGCGGCTGACGGGAAAGTACCGTCCCAACGAATGGTTTTGTTTGAGCCCGAAGGTGTCGACGACTTGGGTACCTTCGCCCCACGCTCGGTATGTTCCTGACGCAGACGTGGTAGTAGCAACAGCCTGGCAGACTGCAGAATGGGTCGGCGGTTATCCGACGGCCAAGGGCAGACGCTTCTATTTGGTTCAGCACCTTGAAACCTGGGCTGGACCGGAAGACCGGGTGATCGCCACGTGGCGCCTTCCGCTCCACAAGATCGTGATCGCCAGATGGCTGAGCGAACTCGCCACAACTCTAGGGGAATCCGCCGACTATATTCCAAACGGCCTCGACTTTACCACCTTTGGCATGGACCGGCCACCCGAGGAACGCGACGCCGCCTGTGTGTTGATGCTGTACCACACTGCGGAGTGGAAGGGGTCACGAGATGGCGTCGAGGCCCTTCGCTTGGCGAAGATCCGGTGTCCCGCCCTTCGAGGCGTGCTCTTCGGAACCCCCGAGCGCCCGCGTGCGCTTCCCGTGTGGATCGAGTACTATCGAACGCCTCCACAATCTACCCTGAGACAACTGTACAATCGCGCCGCCGTCTTCCTGGCTCCCAGCTGGTCCGAAGGGTGCGCGGCGCCACCCGGGGAGGCGATGATCTGCGGCACCGCGGTAGTTGCCACGGACATCGGGGGCCATCATGAGTACGCTATCCAGGGCGAGACCGCAATTCTCGCCCCGCCGAAGGATCCGACGTCATTGGCGGAAGCGCTCGTCCGGATGGTCAACGATCATGCTTTCCGCCAGCGACTGGCTTGGGCGGGAAATGCGTTCATTCAGCAGTTTACTTGGGAGCGCGCCTCCGCTGCATTCGAACACATCTTGCAGAGGACGTTTGAGGACGAAGAATAGTGACGCCGCTGGTGTACATCGTGACCGTCAATTGGTGCGGCTGGCGCGACACGCTCGCCTGCGTGGCGTCGCTGACGAAGCTCCGGTATCCACGGTACGAGATCGTGGTGGTCGACAACGGGTCCCACGATGACTCCGTGGCCAAGATCCGTTCCGCGCACCCTCACCTGACAGTCGTCGAAACCGGACACAATTTAGGGTTCGCTGGGGGCAACAACGCGGGCATCCGTTACGCGCTCTCCCATCATGCCGACTACGTTTGGCTCCTGAACAACGATACGATCGTCGACCCGGACGCGCTCTGCGCGATGACGGCCATCGCCGATGCCGACGCTACTATCGGTGCAGTGGGGGCCGTCCTCTACGATATGTCGAATCCACAACGCGTACAGGTCTGGGGAGGAGGGCGCGTGCAAATGTGGCTCGGAACGTCAAGCTACTGCACGGGACCAGTTTCACCCGAGCGCCTGGACTACGTGAGTGGGGCCAGCCTCTTCGTGAAGCGCGAAGTTTTCGAGCAAGTTGGGCTTCTTGACGAGGGGTTCTTCATGTATTGGGAAGACACGGACTTTGCCTTTAGGCTAAAACGCTCAGGATACCGAATGGCGGTTGCGAAGCAGGCCCGGGTATGGCACAAGGAGTCAGCCAGCACCGGCAAGGGCAGTGCCGTGCTAGACACGTACTTTAACGCCTCCGCGGTGCGATTTTTCAAGCGTCACTCCCGGCTCGCCGTTGTGCCCATTACAATCGGCGTCGGCCGCAAGATCCTGAAGCGTGTATCTCAGGGTGATTGGGAGCGGGTGAAGGCAGTCTGGCGCGGTTTTTGCGGGAAAGCCCCCGATATCGCGGGACGCGGACGGAGATCGACGTAGGTGCAATTCGATCGATCGCTGGCTGAAGCTTGCGGCTGGAATGCGAAACAAGCGGTCCTAGCTGCCGCACGGCGCGAGGTACCAGCAACATACGCGGACCTACTCGCGGTGATCGTCACCGCCTACCCACGAACGTGACAAAACGAAGGCCCCCACTCATCTGATCGTCTGCGACCCGAAATCGGTAGGGTTGACCGTTCGCGCCCGACTCTATCGCCCGTGGCGAGAAAGACGGTCCAGACAAGGGGATGTACGTCCATCGCGCCACGCGAAGGGTCCGTAATCTCGCCACCAATGCGCGCAGGTCATCCGGTTGTGCCACGTACATCAGGGACTTGTCGAAGTAGACTGGGCCTGCTCCGAGCGTAACCCACTCCAGCGGCGTCACGACGACGTCACTCGGTGCCTCCCGCAGGGCCTCGTTAACGCGCGCGTTGATCGCCATCGTCTGGGACACCTGATCGACACCCGAAACCTGAACCAGGACACCGACCACGACCAGCGCACCTGCGGTCAGCTGGAGGGGTCGCCACACCACAGGAGCCGTCGTCCGCGCCCGCGCTACTGCAGCAGCGGCAAGCCAGACAAGCGGGGGCAGAACCGGCAGCAAGTACCGTGGCCCCCACTGAAGCCCTCCGTGTGTCCCCGTGACGACGATGCCGGCGATGAACAGCATCGCGGTCGTCCACAGGAATCGCTCCCATTGCGCGAGGCGTCCCGGGAGCAATGCCAGCACGAGAAACGGCGCCACCGGCAGAAGACCGGAGACATCCGTCCTCCGTAGGATGATGAGCATACCTATGGCCGCCGAGAGCAGGCCAGCCGACACGACCGCCCGCTCGTGCCCGCGCGACACACCGACGCGGAGCAGCAGGACGGCCAGCCCCAATCCGGCTGCCAGGAGAATACCAACGGTAACTGCCCGCGAATTGAACGCGTAGTAGTCGGGTGAGATCAGTTGATAGTATAGGTTGCCCAACCTGTCGAAAAGCCACGGCCCGACTCCGTGACCCGTGACCGTCTCCATCGCACCATTTGTGCGGCTGGCAGCAAGACCCTCGGCCTTCCACCCAAGCAGGCTGCCGCTGAGCTGCCGATTGAGAGCCCAGAGCACTCCCACCGGGACGATCAACCCCGCTCCTAGTGGTAGGACACCTCGCAGGCGACCCCGTGGGCCAAGGCACACCCAGGCAATGAGTACCGCGGGGATGAGCACGTACATTTCGTTGCGAAGCCAGAGACCTAATCCCAACAACAGGCCCGAATACGCGAGGTCCCGGTGTCGATACCCGGATTCCGCGGCGCAGGCTCTCACGACCAACCCGAGCGCGGCGGCGCTCAAGAACACCACG
>DASPUZ010000148.1:0-10689 GCA_035622635.1 bacterium
GCTCCAGGCGGCCAGCGAGTTCCGGGCAGCGCGGCGTGTCTTTCAGCGCGTCGGCTTCTCCGTGGTGCGGGAAGGACCGTACCACGTACCGGGACGGGCGCTCCACGGCGAAACGTGGGAGTTACGGCTTTGAGGGGCGGCGCTTGACACTTCGGTGCCGCCCGTGCTAGTAGTGGATTCAATGACGATGAGGAACCCCGCGCACATGCTGTACGTTCCCCGGCGATGTATCTGTCCCAAGCGGAGGCCAAGCTAGCCTCCGGCCGGGAACGGTGTCCCCCTAACGTCTTTCACTCTCCCGCCGAAGGCCCCGGACGGCTTGGCTTTCCGCCCCGCGAGGGGGATTGTGCCCGCGCCCTGGCGCGTGATGCACCACATCACGGAGAGGGAGGAAAGACGATGCCCGCTTCCTACGCGCACCCCGAGGTGCTGGTCGAAACGGAATGGCTCGGTGATCATCTCAAGGACCCCAAGGTTCGGGTGGTGGAGGTTTCGGAGGATCTGACCCTGTACGATCAGGGCCACATTCCAGGCGCCGTGCACGTCGACTGGAAGACGCAGCTGCAAGACACGGTTACGCGCGATTGGATCGGCAAGGCGCAACTCGAGAGCCTGCTCGGCAGCCACGGCATCGACAACGAGACGACGACCGTCCTCTACGGCGACAAGAACAACTGGTTCGCGACCTACACGTTCTGGTTGTTCTCGATCTACGGGGTGCGGGGCATGCGCATTCTGAACGGAGGGCGGATGAAGTGGATCGCGGAAGGCCGCCCGATCGTGAAGGACGTGCCGACGTATCCCGCCGTGACGTTCCGGGCTTCGGCTCCCGACTTCAGCATTCGTGCGCTCCGGGACCAGGTGCTGGAGAAGGTTCGAAAATCCGCGGCGGCACTCGTGGACGTTCGAAGCCCGCAGGAGTTCACCGGCGAGCTGATCGCAATGCCGGCGTATCCGCAGGAAGGCGCGCAGCGCGGGGGACACATCCCAGGAGCGCAGAACATCCCGTGGGGGCAGAACGTCCGTGAGGACGGCACCTTCAAGTCGCCCGAGGAGCTCCACGCATTGTACGAGGCCAAGGGGATCACTCCGGACAGGGAGGTTGTCGCCTACTGCCGGATCGGCGAGCGATCATCGCTGACGTGGTTCACGCTCAAGCTGCTCCTCGGCTACCCGAACGTCCGCAACTACGACGGCTCTTGGACCGAGTGGGGGAGCCTGGTTGGCGCTCCGATCGAAAAGCCCTGAGGCGGTTCAGAGCGGCCGCACGGCCTGAAAACGCCTGGGAAGAAGCCGATCCGACGTTTTGCGATCAAGAGCATTGTTTGACGATTGTCGGCCCGTCGTGCTAAGATGGCTCTGCCATGACAGGAGCCTCCCGTCCCCGGGACGCGGAGGCTCCTGCGTTGTCGATCCCGGCGCGCCGTGACAGGCGCGTCCACGGGGATCGCCGGGCGATGGGAGGCGCAAGATGTCGCGGCCGGCCGGAGGTCAGTCACTCGAGGACGTCGGGTTCGTCAAAGAGATCCCTCCAAAGGATGCTCAGTTCTCGGACTGGTACACGGCCGTCGTGCTCAAGGCCGAACTCGCGGACTACTCGCCGGTGCGCGGCTGCATCGTCGTCCGGCCGTACGGGTACACGATCTGGGAGCTGATGCAGCAGGGGCTCGACCGCCGCTTCAAGGCAACGGGCCATACGAACGCCTACTTCCCGCTTTTCATTCCGCAGGGATTCTTCGCGCGCGAGGCGGAGCACGTCGAAGGGTTTGCGCCGGAGATCGCGTGGGTGACGCGCGGTGGCGGCGACGAACTTGCCGAGCCGCTCGGGGTGCGTCCGACTTCCGAAACGATCGTCGGCCACATGTATGCCCGTTGGATTCGGTCGTATCGTGATCTGCCCGTATTGATCAACCTGTGGAACAATGTGGTCCGGTGGGAGAAGGCGACCCGGCCGTTCCTGCGGACCATGGAGTTTCTCTGGCAGGAGGGACACACGGCGCACCGGACTGCCGAGGAGGCGGAGGCGGAGGCGCGCCAGATGCTCGAGGTGTACCGGGATTTCGTGGAGACCGACCTCGCGATTCCGGTGCTGCCCGGTCGGAAGCCCGACAGCGAGAAGTTCCCCGGCGCGGTGCACTCGTACACCATCGAGGCGCTGATGCCCGACGGGCAGGCCCTTCAGTCCGGGACTTCGCACTACCTCGGCCAGAATTTCGCGCGAGCGTTCGACATCAAGTTCCTCGACAGCGACAATAGAGAGAAGCACGCGTATACGACGTCCTGGGGCGCGAGTTGGCGCCTGCTCGGCGGCTTGATCATGGTCCATGGCGACGATCGCGGGCTGACGCTGCCCCCGCGCGTTGCGCCGTTCCAGGTCGTGATCGTGCCGATCCTGAGCGGAAAGGATCGGGACGCGGTGCTGCTCGGGGCGCGCGACCTTGCGGTGCGCCTCGGAGCCGCGGATGTCCGGGTGCGTCTGGACGAGCGGACGGAGGTCACGCCGGGGTACAAGTTCAACGACTGGGAGATGCGCGGCGTGCCGCTCCGATTGGAGCTCGGTCCGCGCGATCTCGCCCGGCGTCAGGCGGTGCTCGTGCCGCGCGCCGGCGAGGCCAAGCGGGCCGTGCCGCTCGACGGCATCGAATCCGCCGTGATCGACGCGCTGGCCGCGTACGGCGCCGAGTTGTTCGGCAGGGCCCGGGCCTATCTCGATGCCCACATCGTCTCGGCGGCCACCAAGGAGGAACTGGTCGAGGCGATCGCCGAGCGGCGTGGCTTCGTGCGCGTCCAGTCGTGTGAGGCGGAGGTGTGCGAGGGAGCGTTGCGCCAGGTGAGCGGCGCGTCACCGCGCGTGGTCGTGGACGAACCCGCGGACGGTCCATGCCTCGCGTGCGGCGCGCCGGCGACGCAGGTCGTGTACTACGCGCGCGCGTACTGACTCGAGAAGGCCGTGAAGGGGGACCTGGCATCGTGGCGACGGCGAATGCGCAGGTCGCCTGTGCTGTGGAGCGTGGCGGTCGGCGCGGTGATGGGGTTGCTGGTGGTCGCCGTGTGGACGGGCGTGGAGTGGGCCCTGCACGCCACCAGGCCGTCGGGCGCTCCGCCGGCGTCGTCGCTTCTCGGGAGGCGCGCGCCTGACCTCGCGCTGCAACGGCTCGACGGCGGAGGCGTGCTTGACCTGCGCAGCTTCCACGGCCGGCCGCTCGTGATCAACTTTTGGGCGTCGTGGTGCGGCCCGTGCCGCGAGGAGACGCCGCTTCTCGCGCGCATGTCCCAGATCTACGGACCCCGCGGCATCGCGTTCGTGGGTGTGGACGCCGAGGACGAGCCCAACGCCGCGCGTGGCTTTGCCCTCCGCTATCACGTGGACTACCCGCTGGCCATCGCTCCCGATGACCGCCCGCTGCGCCTGTACGGGATCATCGGGTTGCCGACCACGGTGTTCGTCGGCCCCGACGGCATCGTGCGCGCCGCGGACGTGGGCGGATTTATCGGACCGGAGGGCGAGCGCGCTCTCGCCGTCCGTCTGGATCGGCTTCTGCAGGCGCCTCGGTAGGCATCTCGCGCGGCGGTGCGCAGGGAAATCCTGGGCCGTCGTATAAGCACACGACCAGGGCATCTTGCGCTGCGCCGGCCGCGCGCGCCAATCCTCTTTTCGCAGTGTTCGGGGGGGTGAGATATGTCTGCCCGTACGCTCCTTGCCGGGGCGTTCGTGTTCACGTGCCTCGGGCTCACGGCCTGTACGGGACGGCAGATCCTTTCGATGCGGTCGCACCCCGAGCAGCCATCGGCGAGCGTGCCCGCGCCGGCGCCGTCCGCGCCGTTCACCGGACCGGCGCTTGCGGCCACCACGGACTATCCGAAGAACCCCAACGCGCCAAGGCCGGAACCTCCGGCCGACTACGCGAACTTGAAGGACCCGCTGTCGGCCACGTCGGGCAATCTGGCCGGCGGCAAGCAACTGTTCGATGCGAACTGCGCGCCGTGTCACGGAACAGACGGTGCGGGTGATGGTCCTGCCGCCTCCGCCCTCAATCCAAGACCCGCCGACTTCAGGACGGCGATCCACGCGAAGTTGCCTGATGGATACTACTTCTGGCGGGTCACGAGGGGCGGTAGCGTGGCGCCGTTCAGCGCCGCTGGATCCGCGATGCCGCCGTGGGAGGGATCGCTGACACCCCAGCAGCGTTGGCTTGTGATTCTGTACGTGAAGAGTTTTTCCGCGCCCGCCAAGTGACCGGACAGGAGGCTTCTCCGCGCCGCGCGGATAGCTCGCAGTCTCCGGTGGAGCGCGTGCGGGCGGCGTTGGCGGAGCGTCGTCTCTCACCCGAGATCCTCGAATATCCCGCAAGCACTCGCACCGCCCACGAGGCCGCGCGTGCCGTGGGGACCTCCGTGGCGCAGATTGTCAAGTCCCTCGTATTTCTCGCCGACGAGCGGCCCGTTCTCGTGCTGGCGTCCGGCGCGAACCGCGTGGATGTGGCCAAGCTCGGTCGTCTCGCGGGCGCATCCCGCGTGGAGAAGGCGACCGCCGGGATCACGCGCGATGCCACAGGGTTCAGCATCGGGGGAGTGCCGCCGCTCGGGCACAGCGCGCGACTTCCGGTTTATATCGACCGGGCGCTGCTGTCCCACCCGGTTGTGTACGCGGCCGCCGGCACTCCGCACGCCGTCTTTGCGATCACTCCGGACGACCTGCTTCGGGTCACCTCCGGGACGGTCGGCGATCTGGCCGAGGACTCCTAGGGCGATTTTCCCGCACCGGTAGCGCGATACCGCCGGCGCCGGGCGTCGATTGCGCCGCTTCGCACCCCATGCTATCATTAGCGGGAAAACCGCATAGAGTTGAAAGCCTTCGGGGCAGGGTGAGCCGGCGACAAGCCGGCAATTCCCGATCGGCGGTACAGCCCGCGAGCGGGTTCACGGTCACGGGACCCGCAGGATCTGGTGCAAGTCCAGAGCCGACGGTACAGTCCGGATGGAGAAGGCGCACGCGGAAGCGCGCTATTTTCGCCCCGAGGTAGAGATACGCCCCGGGGTGTTTCGTTTTGACGGTGAACGGGAGCAACAACGACGAGCGATACATGCAGGAAGCGCTGCGCCTGGCCCGGCGTGGCGCGGGGGCGACCAGCCCCAACCCGATGGTCGGCGCCGTCGTCGTGGACGGCGACGAGATCGTGGGACGCGGCTACCATGCTCGCGTCGGCGCGCCGCATGCCGAGGTGTTCGCGCTGCGGGAGGCGGGGTTGCGCGCGAGGGGCGCCACCCTGTACGTCACGCTCGAGCCGTGCGTCCACTGGGGCCGTACACCTCCGTGCACGGAGGCGATCATCAACGCCGGAATCGGATGCGTCGTCGCCGCAATGCCCGATCCCGATCATCGGATGGACGGTCGGGGACTGCACAGGCTGGCCGAGGCAGGGCTCATGACCCGCGTCGGCGTCGGGGAGAGCGAGGCCCGGCGCCTCAACGAGGCGTACGTGAAGCATCGAACCACCGGGTTACCGTTCGTGACGGCGAAGTGGGCGATGACGCTCGACGGCCGGATCGCGACCCGATCCGGCGATTCCCGCTGGATTTCCGGGGAGGCATCGCGGGCGCTCGTGCACGAGTTGCGGGCCGCGTCCGACGCGATTCTCGTCGGTATCGGCACCGTGCTCCGCGACAACCCAGCCTTGACTGCCCGTACGCCGGCGGCCTCGCACAATCCGCAACGCATCGTGCTCGATAGCGCACTCCGCGTTCCTCTCGATGCCCGCGTACTGGCGCGCGACGGCACGCCGGTGGTGGTGGCGACAACCGAACGGGCGCGCCCGGAGACGAGAAGGGCGCTCGAAGCGATGGGCGTCGACGTGGTGCTCGCCGGGGGATCGGACGGGCGCGTGGATCTTGCGGCGCTCCTGCGAACGCTGGGGCGCCGGGGGGTGGTGAGCCTCCTTGTCGAGGGGGGCAGTACCGTGCTCGGCACATTTGCGGACGCCGGGCTCATCGACAAAGTCGTTGCGTTTGTCGCGCCCACGTTGGTCGGCGGCCCGGCGCCCGGACCGGTCGGCGGGGAGGGCGTCGGTGCGCTGGCACAGGCTCGGCATCTTGCGCGGACCGAGGTGCGTCGCATCGGCGACGACGTCATGATCGAAGGGTACATGGAGCCCGTGGCGCCGCATGGTCGAGGCCCTCGGGAGCCCGCCTGAGCATGTTCACCGGGATCATCGAGACGGCGGGAACCGTTCGGGCGCTCGTCCAAGGGGACGGCGGTCTCCGGTTGGTCATCCAAGCGGGTGGTTTCCTGGACGGCGCGCGGATCGGCGACAGCATCGCCGTCAACGGTGTCTGCGTCACGATCACCAAGGCCGACGGGACGCTGTTCGAGGCGGACCTCGGCGCGGAAACGCTGCGGCGCACGACGCTCGGACAACTGCAGCCTGGCGTTCGGGTCAACCTGGAACGTCCCCTTGCGATCGGCGACCGGCTGGGAGGCCATCTGGTCCAGGGGCACGTCGACGGGGTCGGCCGCGTGCTCGAGCGCCGGCAGGACGGGCAGGGATGGTGGGTCGAGATCGCGATCCCGCGTGCCCTCGCCCGGTACGTCGTCGAGAAAGGCTCGATCGCGGTCGACGGCGTGAGCCTCACCGTGGCGTCCGTGACTGGGGACCGGTTCGGCGTCTCGCTGATCCCGCACACGTGCGCCGTGACCACGTTGGGGGGCGTGCAGGTGGGGGCGTACGTCAATCTCGAGGTGGATGTCCTGGCGAAGTACGTCGAGCGGCTCGCCGGCGCGTATGCGGGAACCGGCGACGGCGGGTTGCGGGGTGGCGATTCTGTAGAGGAGCGCGGAGCATGATTGCGAACCGATCGCAGGCGTCCGGCGTGTTTGCGACCATCGAGGAGGCGGTCTCCAGAGTTCGCGACGGCAGTTTCGTCATCATCGTGGACGATGAGGACCGGGAGAACGAGGGCGATCTTTTCATCCCGGCCCAGCGCGTGACCCCGGAGGCGATCAACTTCATGCTCCGGCACGCCCGCGGTCTCGTCACGGTGCCCCTGACCGCCGAGCGGTTGGAGGCCCTCGATGTGCCGCAGATGGTGCCCCACAACACCTCCCACCAAGGAACGGCGTTCACCGTCTCGGTGGGTGCGCGTGACAAGATCACCACTGGAATCTCCGCCTACGACCGCGCGGCGACAATCCTCGCGCTTGTGGATCCCGCGACGCGTCCCGAGGATCTCTCGCGCCCAGGACACGTTTTCCCGCTGCGGGCGACGCCGGGCGGGGTGCTTCGGCGCGCCGGGCACACCGAGGCGGCGGTGGATCTCGCCACCCTCGCCGGGTTCGAGCCCGCCGGCGTGCTGTGCGAGATCATGAGTGACGATGGGACGATGGCGCGGCTCCCGGAGCTGGCGAGCTTCGCCGGGCGGCATGGATTGCCGATGATCTCGGTCAGGGATCTCATTCAGTACCGGCTCAGAAGCGACCGATTCGTCCGGCGTGAGGGCGTCACGCGCCTGCCGACCAAGCTGGGAGAGTTCACCGCCGTCGTCTACGAGAACACGCTGGACGGCGCGAGCCATCTGGCCCTGACGCTAGGCGATCTGGCGCAGGAGCCTCCCGTCCTGGTCCGCATGCACTCGGAGTGCCTGACCGGTGAAGTGTTCGGGTCGCTCCGCTGCGACTGCGGCGAGCAGCTTCGGGTCGCGCTGAAGCGGATCAGCCATGAGGGCCGTGGCGCGCTCATCTACATACGGCAGGAAGGCCGGGGGATCGGCCTCACCAACAAGATCCGCGCGTACGCGCTCCAGGACGCCGGGAAGGACACGGTCGAGGCGAACGAGCTGCTCGGGTTCCCGCCGGACCCGCGCGACTACGGCGTGGGCGCCCAGATCCTAGCGGACCTGGGACTCCGGCGCATCCGCTTGCTGACCAACAATCCAGCGAAGCGCGTGGGCCTGGAAGGCTACGGCATCGAGGTCGTGGAGCGGGTGGCCATCGAGATCCCGCCCAATCCCGAGAGCTATCGGTACCTCGCGACCAAGCGGCACAAGCTTGGCCACCTGCTGCATCTGGAATAACGAGGAAGATCGATGCCGGAGCGGAACCGACTCGATGGGACCGGGTTGCGCGTCGCGATCACCGTCAGTCGGTTCAATGAGCACATCACGCGGCGGCTTCTAGACGGTGCCCGTAACGCGCTGCGCCGGTGTGGTGTGGCCGAGAACGCGGTGGATGTTGCCTGGGCGCCCGGCGCGTTTGATCTCCCGGTGATCGCGCAGGCGATGGCTCAGTCGGGACGGTACCATGCCGTCGTCTGCCTCGGATGCGTGATCCGCGGTGAGACGACGCACGATCGACACGTGGCGTTGGGCGCGACGATCGGTCTCAGCCGGGTCGCGCTGGATGCCCACCTCCCCGTGACGCTTGGTGTGCTCACAACGGAGACGCTGGCCCAGGCGGAGGACCGGAGCGGCGGCGCCCACGGCAACAAAGGCGAGGATGCGGCTCTCGCGGCCGTGGAGTTGGCGAACACGCTGCGCCTTCTCCGGCAGAACGCGCCGGATGTGACGCGGGCGTAAGTCGCGCCTCCGGGCCTGTGCCTACGGCGTGAGCCGAGCACGCATGGACCAACCGCCGCAGGCCTGAACTGCGACGCCCCAAAGCGTTGGGCCGGGGCAACGACGCGAAAGGACGATTGCGACATGATGGAGCAGGAGCCCACCGGCGTGTTGTACGAAGGCGGCCGCATTTACGCGGGCCAGGTCGGCGGCCGGCGCGTGGCGGCGCTGGCGGTCGACGGAGAGCGGGTCGTCGCGCTCGGGGATACGGGCGAGCTCAGGGCACGGTTTCCGCGTTTCATCAGAATTCCGCTCGATGGCCTGACGGTGCTGCCCGCGTTCACCGACAGTCACATCCACCTAGCCGGCTTCGGCCTGTCGCTCCGGCACGTCGATCTCCGTCCGTGTCGTTCTCTGCGCGACGCCGTGGCGCGCGTTGCCGGCGCGGTGAAGGAGGCCCGCCCCGGCGAGTGGGTCTGGGGCGGAGGTTGGGACAAGAACCTGTGGTCCGAGGGCCGGTTCCCTCGCCGATACGACCTGGACCCCCTGACCGGTGACCATCCGGTTGCGCTGCGAAGCAAAGACGGCCACACCGTGTGGATCAACTCCGTCGCCCTCGCGCTCACCGGCATCACGCGCGAGACGCCCGACCCGGAAGGTGGCCTGATCGTGAGGGACTCCGAGACCGGAGAGCCCACGGGATTGTTGGCCGAGCGCGCGGCTTATCTTCCGTTCGAGATCGCGGGACGGCCGTCGCCGGTCGAGATCGAACAGGCCGTCCAGAATGCATCGGCGATGCTGCATAAGGCGGGTGTCGCGGGCGTGCACGTCATGGAGGGCGGCGACGTGCTGGCGGCGTGCCAGCGCCTGCGTGCGCGGGGGAAGCTCACGCTGCGGGTGTGCATGATGGTCCCGGAGGACTCACTCGAAGCCGCGATCAAGCTGGGGGTGCGGACCGGATTCGGCGACGTGACGCTTCGGGTCGGCGGCGTCAAGATCTTCTCGGACGGCGCCCTCGGCTCCCAGACCGCGAGCATGCTCGAAGCCTACGAGGGGCAGCCCGAGAACGTCGGGGTCGCCGTCCGCAGCCCGGAACAACTGCGGGCGCTCGTCGGTGCCGCCGCCGCTCACGGAATCGCCGCGGTGGTGCACGCGATCGGCGATCGCGCGAACCGCTGCGTACTCGATGCGCTCGAGGCGGCCCGTCCCGACTCGGTTCGCTGGGGGCTGCGCCACCGTATCGAGCACGCGCAGTTGCTCCACCCTCGAGACTTGCCGCGCCTGGCCGCGCTCGGCGTCGTGGCGTCGATGCAGCCGATCCACTGCACCCAGGATCGCGATATCGCCGACCGCTACTGGGGCCGGCGGAGTCGCTACGCCTACGCGTTCCGCTCGCTGTTGCGGTGCGGCACGCGCCTTACGTTCGGATCCGACGCTCCGGTGGAGACACCGGACGTGCTCACGGGCATCTACGCCGCGGTGGCGCGGAACCGCCGGGACGAGCCGGAACGGCCCGCGTGGTATCCCGAGGAAAGCTTGACCGTTGACGAGGCAATTCGGGCATACACGGAGGGGCCGGCCTACGCGGCGGAGGAAGAGCGCCTGAAGGGCAAGCTTCTGCCAGGCTACCTCGCAGACTTCGTCGCCCTGTCGCGCGATCCGCTGGAGGCGGCGCCCGACGAACTTCCCGGGATTCAGGTAGCGATGACCGTAGTCGGTGGAGTGGTCCGTTACTCTGTTTCGTCCGGATCGGGCAGTTCGTCGGGTTCCTCATCGGCAGCGACGTCGGAGAACTCGAGCACGTCCTCTGGTTGAATCGCGTCGGCGTCGTCGCTCTCGTTACGTTCGACGCGGCTCTCTTCCTGGTACCCACACTCGGGGCACTCGTACACGAGGACTTCGCCCACGTCGTCGGCCGTGATGAGCTCCATCTCCTCCTGGCATTCCGGGCACGTTTTGGTGAACCGTGTCTCCATCGCGACGATCCGCTTCGGTGCTCGCGACGAACCTCCTGCTCCAACCCGAAAACTGCGACGCGGACCCGGGCACATGCGCCCGGGTCCGCGTCGTACCACCGCGCCGGTTCTACTTGAGAAGGCCGAACATCTCCGCGCGCTTCGCGACGACATCCCAGTCCAGGTT
>DASPUZ010000149.1:0-32654 GCA_035622635.1 bacterium
AGAGTTCGCCAACATGGCGGTGTTCCTGGCGTCGGACCGAGCGAGCTACATCACGGGGACGACGATCCTGATCGACGGCGGCGCGACGCGCGCCATGATGTAGACGGCACATTCCGCATCGGCGCGAGTACGGGGGCCTCCGACGTGTCACGCAGCGCTCATCGCCACGCAACGCGCACAGACGCCGCGCCATTCGAGGGGAGCGGAAGATGACGGAACGCGCCCTTGGCAGCGACGCGCGCGGGTCCCCCGCGCGGGACGTATTCGTTGCATTTCTCCGGCTCGGCGTGACGTCGTTCGGCGGGCCGATCGCGCACATCGGCTACTTCAACGAAGAATTCGTCCGGCGCCGGCACTGGCTCGACCAAGAGACGTTTGCTCAAATCGTGGCGCTCTGCCAGTTTCTCCCGGGCCCAGCAAGCAGCCAGGTCGGGATGATCGTTGGGCTCATACGGGCCGGCGCCCTGGGGATGGCCCTGGCATGGTGTGCCTTCACGCTCCCCTCGGCCGTGGCGCTCGTCGCATTTGCCCTCGGCATCGCGCGCATCCCGCACGTCACTGAGGCCGCATGGATCCATGGCCTCCTCATCGCCGCGGTCGCGGTCGTCGCCACGGCGGTGTTGACCATGTACCGCTCACTGTGTCCGGACGTGCCCCGCAAGGCGGTCGCGTTTGCAGCGGCAGCACTGATCCTGCTGTCGCCGGCAAGCGGGCTCATCCAGCTCGGGGTCATCGTCCTCGGGGCGCTCTACGGGCTGTATTTCGTGGTCCCGCCGGAGAGGACCACGCAGCCGCTGCCGGTCTCGGGCAACAAAGCGGCGGCGATCGCGGCGGGCGCGGTATTCGCTGTCCTACTCGTGGGATTTCCAATCGCGCAGCGGTTCATCGGCGCCGGTCCGCTCGGTGTCGTCGGCGCCTTTTACGAGTCCGGCGCGCTCGTGTTCGGTGGAGGACACGTCGTGCTGCCGCTCCTTCAAGCGCGGGTAGTACCACCAGGGTGGGTCGACCCCGGCACGTTTCTCGCCGGCTACGGAGCGGCGCAGGCGGTTCCGGGTCCACTGTTCACGTTCGCGGCCTACCTCGGTGCTGCGATGCACGGTCCGGTCGGAGGCGTCGGCGGCGCCGCGCTGGCGCTGCTCGCGATCTACCTTCCGTCCTTCTTGCTCATCGCCGCGATCCTCCCGTTCTGGAACACGCTCGTGCGCAACCGCCGGGTGGTGGCGACGCTCCAAGGTGTGAACGCCGCCGTGGTTGGAGTGTTGCTCGCGGCGCTCTACCAGCCGGTATGGATCACCGCCGTGCGGGCACCGGCGGACGCGGCGCTGGCGTTACTCGCCTACCTGCTCCTCGGCGTGTTGAGAACGCCGCCATGGCTGGTCGTCTTGGCGTCGGCGGCGGCGGCGGAACTGCTGCACGTCATCTGACACGCGCCGTCCGCAGGAATCTCACGAAGCCTGTCAGCCGAGAGGATGCTGCTGCGCACCCAGGAGCTGCGCCAGCGGCCGGGCGAGAACGCGGTTGAGTGCGTCCAGGACCGCCTTCGTAGCGGCGTCCGACTCATCGACCCCCCGCGCCGCGCCGATGAACCGGCGCGGCGTGGCACTGACGTCCTCGAGAACGACGACGGCAAGCACCCCGGGGCCGCTCGGCACCTGGGTCAGCTCCTCGACGACGTAAACGGACCGCTCGCCCGTCGCACGCAGCACAGCCGCGAGTGCGGCGTCCGCGGCGAGATGGGAGAAGCGCGTCGAGGCGCCCGGTGCGGTCGCCGTTCCGATGCTCTCCCGCTCGCCCAGCCGCAGCCGGACGGCGACGGCACACGCATCGGGTCCCTTGGACGTCCGGATCTCGACGAGGCACAGACGCGCCTCAACGGGCGCAGACGGCGCAGCGGCCGGCGTCCGTCTCCCGTCCCAGGGCGCGTGGCGCGCGATGCCCTCCGGCGATTCTTTCGCGCGCGTCGACGCCCGGCTCGAAAGCGAGAGCAGGTCGTCCACATTCGCGGCGGCATGGGCGGCGGTGCGGCGTTGCAGACGGCGCCCACCCGCGTAACCGACGCTCGCCGTGACGCGCCGGGTCTCACCGTCCACCTCCAGCGGGACCACGATGTGCTCCTGCACCTGCGCAGCGAAGACGCGAGCGTCGGCGTCGTGTCGCGTCGTCGCGATGGCGAACTCATCTCCGCCGTAGCGGCAGAGAAGATCCGTCGTCGCGTCCACGATCGCGGAGAGCAGAGACGCGACCGCACGGAGCACGTCATCGCCCACGACGTGCCCCAACAGCTTGTTGACGGCGCCGAAGTTGTCGAGGTCGACAAACACCATCGCCAGCTCGTGTCCCTGCGTGAGCTCGGCGGCGGCCCACGCGCGCAGCGCGGCGGCCCACGGGAGACCCGTGAGAGGATCCGTCTGTTGACTCTTTGCCTGCAGAATCGCCACGAGCGAGACCTGCCCGACGAGCCGGCCGTCCTCGACGACTGGCAGCACCTCGAGGCGCTGGCTGGTGGCCATCTCGTGCGCCTGCACCACCGACAGATCCGGGGTGGCACACGCGACCGGTGTCACCATGACATCCGCAACACTGCCGTCCTGAGGCTGCCCGAGGAGTTGGGCGGCCCCGACGAACCCCACGACTCGCTGCCCGTCGGTGACGGGCAGCCCGCCCAGCCGATGCTCGAGCATCAGCGCGCTCGCGCTGTCGACCGTGGTGTCCGGGGCCACGGAAATGGTGTTCGAGACCATCACGTCCGCGACTGTCACGAGGAGTTCGCTCATCGGCGACTATGCGGCTTGGCGCCCGCATGCGAACAAAGGTGCGCCCACACAGGAGCCACGATCCGCGCCCACTGTCTGTGCCCGTAGTTCCGGGTTCCCGGCGCCCGTTCCTCTCCGCGCCTCATCCGGATGAAGGAGTGCGGCGTTGCACGTTAGGCTATAAAAGGGGACGGGAGGAGGCGCGTTTGCGCGCGGCCGAAACACGCCCCGTTCGTGTCGCTGCTCCGGGAGTGACCGCGTCGTACGATGCCTGTGCTGGTGTTCATCGATGGGTGGTGCGCTCGGTGCCGTGCCGCGGGGGCCGTCCTTGCGAGGCTCGATCGGCGGCAGCGGATCTCCGTGGTCTCGTTTCGCGACGACGAGCGGTATCGGCGCGCGGGGTTGACGCCCGACGACCTGCAGTCACGCATGTACGTGGTGGACGGCGGTACGGGCAGGGCGTACGGCGGATACGACGCGGTCCGGGTGCTTGCCCGGCTGATTCCTGCGCTGTGGCCGCTCCGGCCGCTGCTAACGGTGGCTGGTTGGATGGGGCAGGGCGACCGCCTCTACAACTATCTCGCGGAGCACCGACGTATCGTTCCCGACCCGCGAGGGTGCGGTCTCCCGCATCCCCGCGAGCCGCGGGCATAGACGCACCGCCGCGAGTCTATCGGGCGGCCTTCATGGCGTACAGCCGCTCGTCGGCGATCTTCAGCAACGCGTCCGCGGAATCGCCGTCATCAGGATGGGACGCGATCCCCCAGGACAGGGTGAGTCTCATCTGCACGGCTTCGTGGGAGAGCGGGATCTCCCGGAACCGCCGGGGGATCGCTTGCGCGATCGTCCCGGGGGTGTCCGGGAAGAGCAACACGAACTCGTCCCCGCCGTACCGGACCACGAGATCGCACCCGCGAGTTCGCTGCCGCATGGCCCGGCCGGCGTCGCGGAGTGCGGCGTCACCCGCCGCGTGACCGTACCGGTCGTTGATCTCCTTGAAGCTGTCGAGGTCCACGAGCGCGATGCTGAAGGGACGGCCGGTGCGGCGGCTGCGGATCAGCTCCACGCCGAGGCGATCGAGGAGCGCGCGGCGGTTCGGCAATTCGGTGAGCGGATCGGCGAAGGCGAGCCCTGCCACGCGTTCATGCATGCGCGCCGCTTCGAACACGCCTCCCAAGTAGATCGCAAGAAGGGTCAGAAGATCCAGGTCTTCGCTGCCGAAGGCCTCCACCGCCGACCGGTGTGCGCTGATGGCTCCGATCGCGCGGCCGCTGGCGACAAGCGGGGCAAAGATCCCGGAGCCGGTATGGGCGCCCCGGTCGCACACGCGCGGATCCACCCGCATGTCGGGGACGCTCAGCGGTGCGCCGCCGTCGATGGCGGCCCACAGCAGACCCCGGCTGTGGGGAATGACAGCGTCCCGCATATGCGCACGGAGCCCTGTGGCCCCCACGACCGTGAGCAGATTGGGGTCGACCTCGTCGATGAGTCCGATGGAGCAGGAATCAAACCCGGCCGCTTCACTCATGGAGTCCAAGACACGGCTCACCAAGTGTGACAGACTCAGGACCGCGGTAAATTCACGAGCCAGCCTCGCCAAAAACTCCAATGCCTTGTCGGTCCCCTCCGGTGACCGCATCCAGTGGCCTCCGTATGCCCCGAATCAGCAGAAGGGCCGGCGCAGGATGTTACAAAACGCCGGCACCGTTCCATGTGTTCCTCTCCCGTGCGGTTGTGCCCTAAAGAGGCGGAGCGTAGACTCCGGGGCATCAGCGCACCTCTCGCTTCGTTCGAGGCGCTCGCAACGCACCTGCAAACGCGAATGCCTGCCTCGGGTCGTCTCACGCAAGCGACGCATCCCGGAAACCCCTCAGAATTCGTTCGAGGTGGCGAACGCTCGGTCGAGCAGCAGCAGGAATCGCTCCCGGCTTGGCGAACATCCGTTCGTCGATAGTTGGGTCGCCGGTAGGAACACCCAACAGCATATACCCTGGCAGGAGCGGCAAATGACACTGGAGCAGATACTCGACGTCTACCGGACTCGTCCCCGGTTTGCGCCCCAATTCACGACCTGGCGAACGCTCCCGGCGAAACCGGCCCGATTCGCCGAGTTCCCCGAGGACATGGATACGAATCTGCGACACGCCCTCGCTCGATGCGGGATCGGCCGGCTGTACACGCATCAGACCCGGGCGTTTGCGGAGGTCAAGGCGGCGCACGACATCGTGGTCGTCACACCGACCGCGTCCGGCAAGACGCTCTGCTACAACCTGCCCGTGCTCGACGCGATCCTGCGAGGCGGGGGACCGCGCGCGCTGTACCTGTTTCCCACAAAGGCGCTCGGCGCCGACCAGGTCGACGAGTTGCAGCAGCTCATCCGGGCGCTCGGTGTGGAGATCGGCGCGTACACCTACGATGGGGACACCCCGGGGGACGCGCGCAGGACGATCCGGGCGGCCGGCCACATCGTCGTGACCAACCCGGACATGCTCCACACCGCGATCCTGCCGCATCACACGAAATGGCTTCGCTTGTTCGAAAACCTTCGCTACGTGGTGCTCGACGAGCTGCATCACTACCGCGGCGTCTTCGGCTCTCACCTCGCCAACGTCCTGCGCCGACTCATGCGCATCTGCCGATTCTACGGAAGCACGCCGCAGTTCATCTGCTGCTCGGCGACGATCGGCAATCCCGGGGAGCACGCGGCGCGCCTGATCGGACGGCCCGTGACAGTGCTGGACGAGAGCGGGGCCCCGACCGGCGAGCGGACGGTTGCGGTGTACAACCCGCCGGTCGTCAACCCGGCGCTTGGCATCCGGCGGGACGCAGTGCGTGAGTCGGTGGCGCTGACCGAGGAACTGCTCAAGGGTCGGATTCAGACGATCTTCTTCGCTCGGACGCGGCTTCGGGCGGAGCTGTTGACCACATACCTTCGGGAGATGGCCCAGCGCCACCATCTGGACGCCGAGGCGATCTGCGGATACCGGGCGGGTTATCTCCCGAACGAACGGCGCAAGATCGAAGCCGGGCTTCGCAGCGGAGCGATCCGCGCGGTGGCGGCGACCAATGCGCTCGAGCTCGGCATAGACATCGGCCAGCTTTCGGCGGCCGTGCTTGTCGGATACCCTGGCACGATTGCGAGCGCCTGGCAGCAAATCGGTCGAGCGGGACGTCGTTCCGACCGCTCCCTCGCGGTGTTCGTAGCCACGAGCGGCGCCCTCGACCAATTCATCGCCACCCACCCGGGCTATCTGTTCGACCAGCCCGTGGAGCAGGCCCGGATCAATCCCGACAATCTGCTCGTGCTGGCGAGTCACGTGAAGTGCGCCGCCTTCGAACTCCCAGTGCGGGACGGCGAGACGTTCGGCCCGAGCACCCTTCCTGAGATCCTTGCCTACCTCGAGGAGGAGGGCGTGCTGCACCACGACGCCGATGCCTGGCACTACGTCGCCGAAGCGTACCCGGCCGAGGAGATCAGCCTGCGGAGCGCGAGCCAGGAGAACGTCGTGATCATCGATACGACAGATCCCCGACCACGGGTGATCGGCGAGATCGATCTACCGTCGGCGCCGGCGTTCGTGCATGAGGATGCGATCTACATGCACCTGGGCCAGCAGTTCCACGTGGATCGTCTCGATTGGGCCGAACGCAAGGCCTACGTCCGGCGGGTCGACGTGGACTACTACACGGACGCGCAGATCGCGGTGAGCGTGCGGGTGCTCGAGGAGTTCTCACGAGAGGGGGACGCCGCCCACGGAGAGGCGGCCGTGACGTTCCGGCCGACGATCTTCAAGAAACTCCGCCTCGCCACGCACGAGAACATCGGCTTCGGAACGATTCATCTGCCCGAGACCACGCTGCACACCACCGCGGCGTGGTGGGTCTTCCCTCGGACTCGGGTCCCGGAGATGGACACCGACGCGCTCCAGGGCGCGCTGCTCGGTGTCGCGCACGCCCTCCAGAACGTCGCTCCCCTCTACCTGATGACCGATCCGAGGGATCTCGGGTCGACCGTGGAGATCCGATCGCCCCACACCGGCGAGCCGACGGTGACGCTGTTCGAGCAGATCCCTGGCGGCGTCGGCCTCGCGGAGCGGCTGTTCGGCCTGCGCGGCGATCTCCTGGACGCCGCGGCGTCGCTGGTCGAGGGATGCGGCTGCGAGCAGGGATGCCCGTCCTGCGTCGGTCCGATTCTCGAGCTCGGCCCGGAAGCAAAGCGGCGCACCCTGCATCTTCTCAAGCATGTCTGCGTGCATGCCTGAGCCCGCCGTCTCCACGGCTGCGGGGGAGAGCATACGGGACCGCTTGCGGCGCCTGAGCGGGGGAGGCACAGGACGCCCCCCCGTGACCCGCGCCCCGGATCCGCAGACGGCCGGCGCGTCCGCCACGGCGGAGCGGGCCACGCCGCCGCCCGCATGCGTCAATCGATCGGATCGAGCGGGCGACGGGACCGAAGTGGTGCGTGCGGCCTTTGGGCGAGGACACCGGCACGGCCGATGTGTCGTCGGCGAGGCGCTCGCCACGATCGACGGCGTCGATGATCTCGAGCGCACCGTGTGGCTGGACACCGAGACGACCGGTCTGGCCGGCGGCACCGGCACGTATGCATTTCTCGTGGGGCTCGCCTACCTGGAGGACGATCGCCTGATCGTCGAGCAACTGCTGCTTCGGCGCCTCTCCGGCGAGCGCCATCTTCTCGAGGCGCTCGCGGAGCGCCTCGGACGGGCACGGCACCTCGTCACGTTCAACGGCCAGCGGTTCGACTGGCCGATCATCGAGGCCAGGTTCGTGCTCGCGCGGCAGAGACCCGCGACGTTCGACGCGCACACGGACCTGATCCATCCGGCACGTCGGCTGTGGCACCGGGTCCTCGGGACACACCGGCTGAGCGTGCTCGAAGCGGAGGTCTTGGGCGCGCCACGGCACGACGACGTGCCCGGATGGGAGATCCCAGGAATTTACATCCGGTACCTGCGCGACACGGATCGCACCACCCTCGACCCGGTCCTTGCCCACAACCGATCCGATCTGCTTGCCCTCGTCCTCCTGCATGGCGAGGTCTGCCGAATTCTACGGTCTCCTCGCGACGCGAAGATGCCGCTCGATTGGGAAGGTGCGGGCGTGCTCGTGAGCCGGCGCGGTGCACACACAGTAGCGATCGAGTGCTTCGAGCGGGCCCTCCGTGAGACCGGCGGCCCCGCTGACCGATGGCGGGTGCTCCAAAAGCTCGCGCGCGCTCACCGGACCACCGGCCGTGCGGACCGCGCGCGACGGTGTTGGGAGACGGAAGCGGAGGCGTGGACGCACCCGGATCGATTCCGGGCGCACGTGCTCGAAGAGGTTGCCAAGGCACGCGCGAGATACGGCAACGTCGCGGGCGCGCGGACGGCCACCTGTGAGGCGCTTGCGATCGCGGAGTCTTTTCTCGATGGGGCGGGGAACCTGCTCGAAGCGCGATCCGCGAGCCTGTCACGCCTCGCCGATCGCCTCCGGGCCCGCCTCATGCGGCTCCGGGAGCGTGACTGGTAGCCGGCCCCGGGCCTGAAGGCGGCCCGCCAGGACGCGCGCCGCGGCACGAAGCGAGGGGGGATCGCAGCCGTACGCGGCGATGCAGCCCACGTCTCGGGGTAGGCGGGCAAGCCCGTAGGGCACGCCAATCGAGACGGCCGCCACCGGCCCGGCTACGAGCGCCTGCCGGACGATCGATGCGGGATCACCTCCAGCGCCTGCTGCGATGTCGGGGCCGACCACCACTACGAGCGGGCCGCCGCGCATCGCACCCGCGCAATCGGCCGGGATCGCCGCAGCGTCGCGTCCGGCGTCCCGCAATGCGGCCGCCACTCGCTCGTCTGTGCCCGGCGACGCGCCTGCGAGCGAGACCACCGCGACCGGGCCGGGCGGGAGAGGGATCGCAGATCGGCCGCTGCGCACGAGCGTGACCGCGGCCTCGGCGACGTGCTCCGCAACGTCGCGGTGGGCGGGGATACCGACCGTCGCGTCCAGGTCGTCCAGCCGCACCCGGGCGTTCTCCGTAAGGGTGAGCCGGCACTTGGCCGCCGCCACCCGCGCCGCAGCCTGCTCGATGCGTGGTGCGGAGATGCGGCCGGCGGCGACCGCGTGCCGCACGGCGTCGATCGCCTCCCGCTGGGCCTCCGCCGGCCCGCACGCGAGCACGATGTCCACGCCCGCTAGGATCGCCTGCACGGCCGCCTCCCCTGGCGCCTCCCGGTCCGTGATCGCGCGCATCGCCATCGAATCGGTGACAATGAGGCCGGCGAACCCGAGCTGCTCGCGCAGCATCCTTAGGATGGTGGGGGACAGCGTCGCCGGCCGCTCGGGATCGAGCGCCGGGTAGACGATGTGAGCCGTCATAACGGCGCCGACTCCCACTCGAACCGCGGCGGCGAACGGTGGGAGTTCGATGCGGTCCAAGTGCGCGCGAGGATGGGACACCACCGGGAGCTCGAGATGGGAGTCCGTGGAAGTGTCCCCGTGGCCCGGAAAGTGCTTGGCCGTCGCGAGGACGCCGGACGCCTGCATGGCGCGGATCACCGCAATCCCCAGCCGTGCGGTGCGCCGCGGGTCTTCGCCGAACGACCGAACGCCGATCACGGGATTGGCCGGGTTGCTGTTGACGTCGAGGTCGGGGGCCATGTTCATCTGGATACCGACCGCGCGAAGCTCCCGGGCGGTGACGCCCGCCGCCGATGCGGCAAGGGCCTCGCTGGCCGCCGCGCCGAAAGCCATCGCGCTCGGGAAGTGGGTCGCTTCCTGAGGCAGCCGGACGACAGACCCTCCCTCCTGGTCGGCACTGACGAGCAGTGGCGGACGCCCGGCCTGTGAGGCGATCTCCTGCAGCGCATTGGTCAGCGTGGCCACCTGCCTCGCCGAGGCGATATTCTTGGCGAACAGGATCACGCCGCCGATACCGTCGCGCTCGATCAGCTGGATCACGTCGGGCGCGGGTGTGTGCCCCGTGAAGTCCACCATGAAGAGCTGACCGATGCTGGGATCGAGGTCCATCTCAAGCGAATGTATTATCGTTCGGCGGCCGGTGGGCCTTCCGGCAAACTGGCGTCTGGGGGACCTTGGGCGATCGGAGTGTGAGGCTTGCGCCCCGCGCGGATGATCCGACCGGCACGTGGGAGTCGCACTCGGCAATCGGCTCCGGCGCCGGATCGTGAGGGAACTTCCGGACCGGCTATGCCGCTACAAATACAGTGAGGCCGTTTCGCGGTCACAGTCCGTGTAATGCCAACAGCACCGGCGCTTCGTTGCGAACAGGCGTGATCACCATCCCTGCGTCTTCTCGGGCGCCCGCGCACCGCAGACCGCTGGGACGGATCGCGTGCGCGGCGGTGTGGGTGGCGTTGGCCTGCGGCGTTGCGGCGGCACCCGCGTGGCCGCAGTCGTACCTGGGCGCATGGGACGTGCTACGGCGAGCAGCCGCCGCCAACGATCTCCCGTCCACCGTCGCCGAACGGAGCCGGAGTCCGCTCGGGCCCGATCAGGGACGAGTTCTGTCCCGCGTCCCGCCGCGCGACACCGACCCGCGGATCACCCGTTTCTTGAAAGACCACTACGTGATGTATTACCGGACGGTCTCGCAGAACGGACACCTGTTTGTGTTCCTCCCGGGCACATGGAGCCGGCCGGCGGCGTACCAGCGTATCCTCGATGCGGCCGCGCAGGCGGGCTACAAGGCCATCGGTCTCGAGTACCCGAACGATACCCTCGATCCTACGGCGAGCGCCGTGGCGCAGATCTGCCTGCGCAACCCGGACCCCGCGTGCAGCGCCGACGTCCGCGACGTTCGCGTCTTGGGGGGCTCGGCCGACGGGGTGGTGGTCGCGCCCGCCGACGGCCTCCAAAACCGGCTCGAGACGCTGCTGGCCTACCTCGCGGAGCAGCAACCGACGGAAGGGTGGGACCGCTTCCTCATCGACGGCCATGTCGCATGGGACCTGGTGGCGGTCGGCGGTCACTCACAGGGAGCGGGCATGGCGGCCTTTCTGGCGAAGCGCCACGAGGTGGCGCGGGTCGTCTTGTGGTCCGGGCCGGCCGACTACGTTCTCGCGACGCACAGCCTTGCGCCATGGCTCTCGGCGCCGAGTGCGACGCCACCGGACCGATGGTACGGCCTCGTACATCGCGATGAGGCAGGCGAAGGCCGGCTGCTCACCGCCTACAGGGTGCTCGGCGTCCCGGGAACTCCGGCGACAGCCGATTCGTCGGTCCCGCCCGGGTCTCACCAGTTCGTTGTGACGCTGGCGCCGCGCGCCCTTCCGTTCGCGCCAGCCATGCCGGCGATCGCAGGAGTCTATCACACCAGCGTTGCCTCCGACTCGAGGACACCGCTCGACGCCACAGGGCGGCCGGCGTACTTGCCGGTGTGGCGACAAATGATCGGACCATAGCGCAAGTTATCCACACGTTGCTATCCACATTATCCAGAACTCTTGCGAACGAAGTTTCCGGATTGTGGCGGACCGGGGATTGTGATAAGAACATTAACGGAGGCGCAAGTTCTCCGGCGAGAAAGCCGACTCAAACGCTCGCGTACGTGGACGCCGAAAGCTGGTCAAGTGTACTTCGGGGGTAACTCCGGAGGACGGCTGGCGAGCAGTAGGCACCGGCGGCGAGGGCCGAAGACGGTGAGAAGCCGGTCGAGCGAGCGCCTCCCGACTTTTTTCCCCCGTCTCCCTCATCGATCGACTACCGCCAGCGCGTCTCATGCGAAGCCTCAAGAGGAGCCGGTCGGAGCCAAACGAAGGGACATCGCCGAAGCGTACGGCGACTCCTCAAGCGCCGTATCCCATGTGACGCGCTCGTGCTCGACGGCTGCGGAAGGCTCCGAGTGGGGACCGTTTGGAGTTCGCACGGGATCGGGACCGTTTTGGACCCACGTGGGTTCGCGAGAGAGCTCAGGGCTCTCGTACGCCCGTGTCCGTGGCCGGAACCGACCGTCTGACGTCCTGTGACCGAGCGCGCGTACCAGCAACATGAAGCGGACGGCAAAAGAACGCGAACGCATGGACAGATGGACGAAGGAACGGAAGGTGGTCTGTAAACGCTTCGTGCTCGCGGTGCTCGTGGCCGTATGCGCGCTGCCCGCGACAGCGCTGGCCCCGCAGCGTCAAGCGTTCGCCGCCGACAACGAGACCAGTGTCACGCTGTCGCTTCCCGATGTCCGGCAAAACCTCGAGCGCGGGTTCGAGTTCTACGCGTCGTTGGGCGGGGGCCCACCGCATCGCATGCTCGTCGATACCGGATCCGTCGGCGTCCTGGTCCCGCGCACCGTACTCGGACCTGACGCCGTCAACCTCGTCCGACGCGGCCAAATCGAGTACACGAGCGACGGCAAGATCTTCCAGGGCACGTATTTCCGCACGCCACTCGTGCTCAACACCGGGCCCGCGGGAACCGCGCACCCCCAGGTCCAGACGGTTCCGATCGAGGTGCTCGCCATCGACCGCCAAATCTGTGATCCCCAGTATCCCCAGTGCACCGTTGATCGGACGCTGGATACGGTCGGGATGCTCGGCGTAGGTTTCGACCGCGACACGGGGTCACCCGCCGTCAATCCGTTCCTCCAGCTTGTGGACATCCGAGCCGGCCGCATGGTCCCGGGGTACATCATCTCCGAGGACCGCATCACGCTCGGCATCACGGCACAGAACACGACCGGCTTTCGATACGTAGCGCTCCGCCGAAACCCCAAGAGACCGGACGACTGGGCGGCCGCGCCAGGCTGCTACGGATTTCCCGCGATTCCCGGGTTCGGCTATGCCTGCGGGACCATCCTGGTGGATACCGGCATCCGAGGGATGATCCTGCGAATGCCCCAGCACCGCCGCCCGGTCGCGCTCAGCTCTTCCGAGTCCAAGTCTGCGCTCCCCCTGGGAACCGTGATCAGCGTCGCCGTCCCGTCGCCGGAGACAGCGCTTCTCTCGTACCAGTTCACGTACGAGCCGTCGGCTGATCCCGATCCGCCGATCGCGCCAACATCGGTACGTTGGTCGAGCCTCGGCGAGACCATCTTCATCAATACCGGGAGGGACGTACTGGCCGAATACGACTATCTCTACGACGCCGGCAGCGGTAGAGTCGGCTTCCGCCGTCGGTAGGCGATGAGCGCTTAGATTTGGCGCTCCCCGTGGTGGTAACGCCGGTACGGCACAAACCCCAACTTCCCGTAGAAGTCTAAGAGCACCGTCCAATCGACGAACATCTCTGCGGCCCCGGCGGCCGCGAGGTGCACCATCGCGCGATCGAGGAGGGCGAGGCCGAGCCCTCGCCCCCGAAGGGCTGGAGAGATTCCCATCGGGCCAAGGCCCCCGACCCGTTTTGACGCCGGCCCTTCGGCGCCAGCGGGCGCGGCCCACGCGATGCTCGGCCCGATCCAATGGGCATCCGGGGGAAACACGTGCGCGAACCCGAGGACCGCACCGCCGCCCACCAGCGCCATGAAATCCCCGATAGGACCTCCGCCGTCGAGAAAGTGCGCCGCCGTATACCGCCATGCCCCGGGAAAGGTCGCGTCGAGAAAGGCGAGCAGCGCGGCCTCCTCACCAGGGCGCAGCGCCCGGATCTCGAGGTCAGGATGTGCGGCGACCGTCTCGGCGACCGCCGCAGGAGTCCGATAGCCGTCGAGCGGCCGCCAAAGGTCGTACGCGTGACCGCGCAACACATACTCGCACGACTGGAAGAACGGCGCAGTGCCCAGGAGATCGGGCACCCCGGGGAAGAAGTGCGCGGGACCGGTCCCGAGCACGAATCGTCTGCGGCCGCGGTCGCGGAGAAATGCCTCCGCCGCGCGGAGGAGCGCTGTCCCGATGCCGCTCCGCTGGCGGTCTGGAAGGACGGCAAGCATGCTGATCCACCCACGGTCGGCACGCAGCCCGTCTGCACCCAGCGGCACGCCCGCAACTTTGGCCAGGCAAAACCCGACGGCTCGGTCGGAGTCCACGCCGATGGCTACGATGCACCCAGCGGGATCGAAATGCGGATCATCGATCGCGTTTTGCCGGAACAGGCGCTCACGCAGCGGGAACCACTTCCCGGCGGCCGTGTTCCACAGATCTACGAGCTCCGGAACCATGGCCGGCGCAAATGTACGGACCCGAATGGCCGCACTCATCTGTTGGCGTCGGGAGCCCCGGCACGGTCGATGCGGGGCGCCGCAGGTCCGGGGCGCGTCGTGGGCCCGGAGGCAGGGGCAGCGGACGCGGGACTCCCGTTCCCGCGGACTCGGATTCCCAGCTCGATGTTGAACAAGCGGCGCCACGGAAACTCCACGCGGTCGATCTCGATTCCACATCCCAGGCACCGCTCGAGCGGCGGGACAAAGTCGCCGACCAGCCACGCACGCGCGGCGTCCCGGCACGCGGGATAAGCCTCGCCCAGATCCTGCGACGAGGCACCAAGATAGCGAGGCAGGATGTCGGCCGCCAAGCGCTGCCGGATATCCGCTTGATACGCCCAGTCATCGAGCAACCGGAGCGCGGTGAACGAGCGTCCGGCGTCGTCCCGGACGAGCAGTGCCTGGGCAAGCGCCATCCCGAGCGTGTTGCTCAGCGTGTTCCAACCGCCGTACGCGCGCAGTCCGGGCGGCCAAGCCGATGCGAGCAGCCGCCCGACGAGTATCCGGTCCGCCCCGTTGCTGTACCGCACGTCCGCGAGAGCGCACGGCCCCCGCGATGCGGCTGCGGCGAGTGCCCCGAGGAACGCGTCCAGCGTCCGCGCATCGTAGGGACGCTGGTACGGCGCCTCTTCCTGCGCTCCCGGAAAGTTATGGACGAAGAGAATGAGGTCGGCCTCTCCGGACGTCCGGCGGCTTCCCACGGTCTCTATGTGCGAAGTCACCGTTGCGTCCACGGCCTGCCCCTCGTAGCGGGGGATCGCCGCGATATTGTCGGGATGCGAGTAGACGACGCGGACCCGCGGCCGGGAGCCGCGAGCCTCGATCATCGCGCGGGCGAGCAGCCGAACCGCGAGCTCGTCGGTGCCGTACGTGACCCAGGCTCGGTGTGCGGCGCGCCGTTCGAGGATGGCGGCCTCCACCGCCCCAAGGTCGCGCCGCGTCCACCCGTACTCCGCCGCATCATCCTGCCCCACGAGAAGCGCGTCGAGTATGCCGTCCGCGGCGAGGTCGACGAGTGTCAGGAGCACGGCGAGGTTCCTGGCGCGGCGCGATCGCACGTCGGCGAGTACCGCGGCGGGGATTCTCGCGCGGGCGGCGTCTGCGAGCGCACGGGACTTCGGATCGTGGGTGCGCGCGGCCCGGTCGTTGTGGTAGCTGTGCGTGAAGATGTCGGGACCGTAGACCGCCCAGTAGCCCGGCTCCTCGGTGCTGTCGGCAACAGACGGCAGCCGAAGGTTGCTGGCGGTGAGAAACAACCGCCGGTGGGGAGCCCGCTTGCGGGCATCCCGCAGTCGGCCGACAAGGGTCAGACACCGGTCAAGCGATTCGCGGCCGACCCGGGACGGTACCAGGCCGCCGTACACGAGCATCTCGGCGGAACCGATGAATAGATCCGCCTGCGCCCCTTCCGTGTTCACCCACGCCCACAGTTCGTCGACGTCGGCCGGCGACTTGAGGCTGCCGAGCCGGTCACGGAGCGGCGTGACGACGTCGACCCCTGCGGCCGCGGCGAGCGCTAGAAACGCGTCTCTCGTGACCGGCCGGTTGTCGAGCGGGAGGAACGCGATCCTCACTTGACCGCCCCGAGCATGATCCCGCGAAGGAAGTACCGCTGGAGGAACAGGAACACGATAATCACGGGCACGGTCATCAGCACGGCGCCGGCAGCGATGTACCGCGTGTTGGTCGCAAACAGTCCGGACAGATATAACAGGCCGACGGCCAGCGGGAAACGATCGGGGGACTTGAGCACGATCAGCGGCCACAGGAACGCGTTCCAGTACCCCGTGAACTCCACGATCGCGAGCGTCGCCAGGGCCGGCGTCACGAGCGGCAGCATGACCTGTCCCCACAGCCGCACTTCCCCCGCACCGTCGATCCGGGCGGCGTCCTCGATCTCTTGCGGGATCACCAGATAGGCCTGCCGCAACAGAAAGATCCCGAAGATGCTCGCGACGCTCGGCAGATACACGGCGGCGTACGTGTCGATGAGGTGCAGGCGCATCAGCGTCACGAAGTTGAGAATCAGCCCGACGTGCTGCGGTAGCATGAGGCTGCCCACGATCGCGTAGAAGATCGCGTCGCGCCCGGGGAACCGCATGCGCGCCAGCGGATAGCCCGCGAGCGCGCTCGTGAGCAGCGTGAGCGTAATGCCGGTGCCCGTGATGTAGACGGTGTTCACGAAGAACCGGCCGAGCGGCATCGTGTTCCACACGCCCGCAAAGTTCGCCAGGGTCACG
This sequence comes from bacterium, assembly GCA_035622635.1. GTDB lineage: Bacteria > Sysuimicrobiota > Sysuimicrobiia > Sysuimicrobiales > Segetimicrobiaceae > JAJPIA01. Next base: position 16,137 of record DASPUZ010000149.1, read on the forward strand.
GGCCGTGGAATGAGCACCGGCGGGAAGGCGAAGATCGTGCCGGTCGCCCGAAGGGACGTGGCCAGCAGCCACAGGAACGGGAACACCGTCACCACGGCGAGCGCTCCCAGGCCGAGGTAGGAGAGGACCGTTCCCACGCTTCGGCGCGCCCGGAACGCGCGGCTCGCGGTCTTCCGCCCGGCGTCAGTAATAGGTCAGCCCTCCATGCCGTAACAGCCGGAAGTTCGCGACGGCGAGGACGATCGTGATCGCGGCCAGCACGACACCGAGCGCCGCGGCGTAGCCGAGGTGCAGCGAGCCGAACGCCTGGTCAAACATGTAGTAGAACATCGTGTACGTGGAGTACACGGGCCCGCCGCCGGTCATGACGTACACTTCCTCGAACACCCTGAGCGCGGCGATCGCCGACAGCGTCCCGGCCAGCAGGATGCTCGGGCGAAGCAACGGGATGGTCACGCGCCACAAGCGGGTGAAGGGTCCCGCCCCGTCGAGGGCGGCGGCCTCTTCGTACCCTGACGGGATCGCTTCGAGGCCCGCGAGATAGATCACCATGTAGTATCCGAGGCCCTTCCACAGGGTGACGAACATCACCGCGTACAACGCGATCGCGGGGTTGGACAGCCAGTGCACGGGCGCGTGGATCAGCCCCAGCCGAAGCAGCACGTAGTTCACGAGGCCGGACTCGTCGAGCAGCCAGCGCCACAACAGCCCGACGACGACGATCGACGTGACCACGGGCAGGTAGAAGGCGGCGCGAAACCAGCCGATGCCGCGCAACGAGCGGCGCACCCAGAGGGCGAGCACAATGGAGCAGAACTGCAGCACCGGGACGACGAGCAGATACTTCACGCTGTTCTCGAGCGCGATCCAGAAATAGCGGTCGGTCCACAACGCGCGGAACTGCGAGAAGCCGACGTACCGGGGCGGCGAAATCACGTCGTACTCGAACAGGCTCAGCGCCGTGCCGAACACCACCGGGTAGAACGTGAACACTCCGAGCAGCACGAGGGCGGGGAGGAGGAACAGATACGCGATGAGCGTGCGGCGGACGGCCATCTAGCGGTCGCCGCGGCTACAGCCGGGCGTTCCACTCGCGCGACGCCCACGCGAGGGCTTGCTGCGGCGTCATCCGGCCGTAGAACGCGTCTTCGACGGCCTCCTTGAAGATGCGGAACAGATCGTCGCTGTGCGGGACCACCACCGTAAGGTCTCGCGCGGCGCCCAGTTCCGCCGCCGCGATCACGCGCGCCCGGTCTTCAGGAGTGTCTCCCGCGCGGGAGAAGTACGGATCGGCCGCGGCTTTCCGCGTGGACGGGAAGATCACGACCCGGCGGTCGAACGCGAGCTGGTTTTCGTCGTCCGTAACGAACAGCGCGAACTGCACGGCCTCCGTTCGATGGCGGCTCGCGACGGGCACGACGAGATCCATCGTGGGAAGGTCGAGGACGGTCCCGCGGCCCCGGGGAGCGGGGGCGACGAGCGTATCCTTGTAGACGTCGGGGCTGTCGGTCCGGACGCGCAGCAGGAATTGCGGGCCGGTGGTCAGCATGGCCAGCCTTGCGCCGGCGTAGCGCTCGGTCGCGCCGAGGTATCCCCGCTGCAGCGTGTCGTCGGGGAACATGTCGCGCTTGTAGAGATCGACGTAACGGGCGAGGAGCGCGACGTAGGCCGGCCCCGCGAACACGGCGTGTCGGCGATCCGGGCTGAGAACCGGGAGCCCCTCTTCCTGGAACAGCGCGAGCATGCGGACACCGTCCACGTTCGGCATGAACCCGTACACGCCGGTGCGCTGCTTGATGGTCTCGGCGTCGCGAATGAAGGCCTCGGTGGTTGATGGAGGGCGTTGAGGGTCGAGCCCCGCCCGCTGAAACAGCGCGCGGTTGTACGCGAGGACGTTCGGCACGACGTACCACGGGATCCCGTACGCGCGTCCGCCGGAGCGCAGCGACGCCCAGATGTTCGGGAAGTACCGCGCGCGGGCGTCCGCGGGCACGGCGGCGTCCATGTCCACGATCGCGCGGGACTCCGCCAGCCGCAGCGTGCCCTCGGTGTTGAGGTTCACCACGTCGGGGCTCACGCCGCCCGCGATCGACGCGAGCAGCTTCTGATCGACCGCCTCGGGCTGGACGTCGATCCAACGGATGGCGACGTCGGGGTGGGCGCCCTGGTACTTGGAGATCAGGCCCTGAATGAAGTCCGTGAAAAACGGCTGAAGGGAAATCGTCCAGAACTCGAGCTGCACGCGCGGGCTCCCGGCGGCCCCGGTGCCCAGCAGGATCGCAAGCGCTACGGCGGCGAGAGTACGTCTCATAGTGACACTCGATATCGGTGTTCTAGGCTCGCGGCCGGCCACCTGCCAGACCAACGGGAAGGACCCGCTCAATCCACCACGGGCACCGGCAGGCGCACCGCGCCAGAATGCGCGGGCACACGTACGCGCTCGTGTCGCCGTTCCGGCAGGCCGTCTGCCGCACTGTCCGAAGCGGGAGCGCCGGGGCCGGGGTGCGAAGATCTCCCCGGACGAAACCGTTCCGAATGCGCGGCACCGCGCGGACTCCGTTTGCGCCCCGGAACCGGGGACCGCGAAGAAGGGGGAGGGGGATGTCCGCTGATACCAGCCTGTTTGACTTGACCGGGATGGTCGCGGTTGTCACTGGCGCGCGGCGAGGGATCGGAAGGGCCATCGCGACCGCATGTGCCAGGGCGGGGGCCGACATCGCGGCCGTGAGTCGCAACGCGGCAACCGAGCTGGCCGGCGACGTCGAGAGGTTGGGACGCCGGTGCGTCATGCTTCCAGCGGACCTCGGCGACCCCGCGCAGGTGGACGAGGTGATGCCGAGAGCGATACGCGCACTCGGACACGTGGACATCCTGGTCAACGACGCCGGGATCGGCGCGCGAGGACCTGCGGTGGACGTGACCCTCGACGAGTGGCATCGGGTGCTCCAGGTCAACTTGCACGCGGTGTTTCGGCTGTGCCAGGACGCGGGGCGTCAGATGCTCCCGCGACACAGAGGCAAGATCATCAACATCGCGTCGTTGATGAGCTTTCAGGGCGGCATCCAAATCGCCGCCTACACCGCGAGCAAGGGCGCCGTGGGCCAGCTGACGAAGTCGCTGGCGAACGAGTGGGCGCCGCACGGGGTCAACGTGAACGGGATCGTACCGGGATACATCGCGACCGACATGACCCGGCCGCTCCAGGTCGACCCGGAGCGCAACCCCGCCATCCTCGCCCGAATCCCGGCCGGCCGCTGGGGGCGGCCCGACGATGTCGGGGGTGCCGCGGTGTTCCTCGCCTCGCGGGCGTCCGACTACGTGCACGGCCACCTCCTGGTCGTGGACGGCGGGTGGCTCGGGCGCTGACGGCGCATTCGTAGCCGTGAAAGGTCCTCCGGAACTCGGTCGGCGAAGAAACATCGGCGAGCCGTCGCTCAGGCGCACAGTCTTCACCAAGACGGGGAGGGAACATGCGCATGAACGGGGCAGGGAGCGGAATCGGACAGCGTACCACCCGGCGGCGCTTCTTGGCCGCCGGGGCGGGAGCGTCCGTCGCGTGGGCACTCGCCGGCGGCATCACTCGTGCCACGGCGCAGGTTCGTCATGGCGGTACGCTTCGGGTCGCCATCGACGGAGACCCGGTGACGATGGACCCGCACCGCTCGCAGGCGTTCGTCGAGCGCCAGATCTATCAGAGCCTCTACGACAAACTCGTGGACACGGACGAGCGGCTGCGCATCGTGCCGAGGCTCGCGACGTCGTGGTCGATCAGCGCGGACGGAAAGACGGCCACGTTCAAGCTCCGGCAGGGCGTCCGGTTCCACGACGGGACCCCGTTCAACGCCGAGGCGGCCGAGTACAACTTCCACCGCATGCTCTTCGACCCGAAGTTCCCGTCGTTTCGCAAAAGCGAGCTGCGGCCCGTGACGAAGGTGAACGTCATCGATACGTACACGATCCAGCTCGTCATGAATCAGCCCTACAGCCCGCTCCTGTACGCGCTCACCGACCGGGCGGGCATGATGGTGTCTCCCACGGCGGCGGAACAGACGGGGTTGGACTACGGCCTGCACCCCGTCGGCACCGGTGCGTTTCTGTACGCTGAGCGCGTGGTGGAAGACCACATCACGCTCCGGCGCAACCCGCACTACTGGCAGCCGGACAAACCCTACCTCGACGCGATCACCTACCGCGTGCTCAGGGACGACAACGCCCGCGTCGCGAACATGAAGTCGGGCGACGTCGACGCCGTGAGTCTGGTTCCCCTGCCACAGGTGAGAGCGCTGGCACGGGAGGCGACCCAGCCCGGGAGCACGTTTCGCCTGATCGAGCGCGGTCCGATCGCGTGGACTGCGCTCGCGCTCAACGTCACGAAAGCTCCCTTCAACAACATCGCTCTCAGGCAAGCCATGCTTGCCTCGATCGACCAGCGGGCCGTCGCCGGCGCGGTTCTGCAGGGCGTCGCCTACCCCGCGTATTCGTTCTTTCCGAACGGCACGCCGGCGTACGATGCGAGTTGGACATTGCCGGCCCGGAACGTCGCCGCCGCAAAGGCCAAGCTTCAGGAGGGTGGGGCGCAGGGCGGATTGGCGTTTACCGTGGTGACGGTGCCCGGCAGCCAGTACCTGTCGGTGCTGCAGGCCGTCCAGTCCATGATCGCCGATGCCGGTATCCAGATGAAGATCGAGGTCATCGAGGGCACCGAGTACGTGGCTCAGGTGACGAAGCTCGAGCCGCAGGCGACCCTGGTCACGTGGAGCGGACGGCCCGACCCCGATTTCGACATCTACCCGTTCGTCACCCAGACCGGCATCGGGTCGCTCAACTACTCCGGCTACGCGAATCCCAAGGTACAGGATCTCCTCGATCGCGCACGAGCGGAGTATGACGTCGCGACGCGGCGCGGCCTCTACGGTCAGATCACGAAGATTCTCGCCCAGGACGCACCGTACGTGCCCTTGTACTTCCCGCGCGAGTACAAGCTCGTGTCCCCGAAGCTGCAGGGCTTCGTGGATCAGCCGGACGGCATGATGCGGTTCCAGGAGACGTGGCTGAGCGCTTGAGCGCCGGCGCCCCCACAGCAGCCCCTCCGCGACTTCACGCGGCGCTCGGCGAGGTACTCGATTGGGCCATCCTGTTGGGCGCCGCTGGGCTGCTGGGATGGGCCACGGGGATCGGGCTCACGTTCATGCCGTCGGCGGGCTACCTCGAGCATCGCGTGCCGCTGCTTGCGTTCGAGCGAGCGGCGCTCATGCTCGGCGCCGCCTCCGTGGCCCGCCGGCTGGTGGGCGGCCGGACGCTTCCAGGGGCCCCGCTGTGGGCGCTGGCGGCCGTCGCCGTCCTCTCCCTTCTCTCGTTGCAGCACACCGTGTTCCTGTACGGGACGCGCGACGAGACGTTTTTCCACATATCCCTGATCATCCTCGTCCTCGCGGTGCTGATGGCCCTCAACGACGAGGTCAAGACGTACGTGTTTCTGGCGAGTCTTGTCGCGATCACCCTTGGCGAGGCGCTGGTCGCGCTCGGCCAGTATGCGAGCGGGATACCGACGCCGGCCTACTGGCTCAGCCGCTCGTTCGCGGCGCTGATCCGGACCCGGGCCTACGGCACGGTCGCCAGTCCCAACCTGCTCGCGTCGTTTCTGCTCGCCGGCATCGTGGGCACCACGGTGCTCGCGCTGTCGGCCCCGCTGCGTTGGAAGGCGTTGCCGGTGGTCGCGCTGATTGTGGAGGTCCTGGGGTTGATCGTCACGTACTCCCGGGGCAGCTACGTGGGGCTCGCAATCTTCACCGTGGCGTGCGCCGTCCTGTTGTGGCCGGTCAGGCGCCGCGCGTGGCCGGTCGTGCTGCTGATCGCGGCCGTGGCCGTCGTCGCGACGGCCGCGCTGCCGAACGTGGGGGCGCGAGCCCAGAGCATCGCCCCGCAGCAGGAGGACACCGGGATCAGCCGGCTGTTCATCTGGCACACGGCCCTCGCGATGTGGCGGACACACCGGGTGTGGGGCACGGGTCTCGGCACGTTCAACGGCGTGTACTCCCCGTACCGCCCACAGGGAGTGTTGGAGACCTACGCGACGGTCAATCCGCCTGGATCGGCGCACAATGACTATCTCCAGATCCTGGCGACGAGCGGCGAAGCAGGAGCCGGCCTGCTCGGGCTCGCTGTTCTGTGGGGGCTCTGGCGCGTGGTGCGGCGGTATATGCGCGGCGGCGCCGACGAACGGATGTGGCTCGGTGCGTGGGTCTCCGGAATGGCCGGGATCGCGGCGGTCAGCGTCGTGGACGAGAACCTCTTCGTCGTGACGAATCTCTCGCTGCTCCTCCTCCTGGCCGCCGTCGTCTCCGCGCATGCCACCCTGCCCGGCCGACCGGCCGCGCGGCTCTGGCAGCGCGCACTCGTGCTCCCGTTGATCGTCGTGCTGGTCGGCCTCCCACCGCTCCTTACCCCGCCGGTCGAGGCGACCTCGCTGCACGATCGCGCGACGAGCGAGGTCGGGTCCGGTCAATTCAGTTCCGCGGTACGCACGTTCCAGGCGGCACTTGCGGCCGACCCGATGGACAGCATCGCTCCGGCGTATTTCGCCGATCTCCTGGCCGACCTGTACCTGCGGCATCTCGACAACCCGATGGGACCGTGGCAGACCATGCGGGACCGGGCCAGCGAGCTCTACCGGTACGCGATCCGGAACAACCCGTGGGACGCCTATCCATACGCGGAGTTGGGCCGGCTCGAACTGGCGGAGAAGGACCAGGACGCGGCAGCCGCGTCGCTACGGGATGCAGTGAGGCTGGACCCCTACACGCCTCGCTATCGCCTCTGGCTCGCGGAGGCGTACGTCGCAGGAGGGGATCGGACGGACGCGGCGGTGCAACTGAAAGAGGCGGCGCGTCTCTTCGACGTCGAGTTGCTCGTGATCGAGCACCGCCAGGATTACGGATCGAGGTACGAAGAGACCATGGCGCAGCTCACGCAGGCGGAGCGTCTTCTCGCCGAGGTGATGGGCGGGCGCTGACGTCTAGACCTCGCCGAGGTGACCCGGGATTACCGCCGGCCGGAACGCGAGATACCGAGAGGGGACGACCCCTCGGGTGCGTCTGGGTAAGCGCATCCTCGCGAGCACCGGGACCGGCGGCGTCCCGGCGGGAGTGGCTCCTCGGCCGACCCCGGGTGCTAGAGGCGTCCCAGCGCCCTGAGCACCTTCTGCGGGGTGATGGGCAAGGACGTTACACGGGCGCCGATGGCGTTTGCGACCGCGTTCGCTACCGCCGCCGGCGTCGGGATGATCGGCGGCTCGCCGACGCCCTTCGCGCCGAGATTGTTCGCGATCGGATCGGGCTTGTCCACGGCCAACGCGACGATCTCCGGGATCACCACTGAGCGGGGCACGGCGTAACCGTCAAACCCGAGATCGAGCGCCGCACCGGTATCCGGGTCCGTGACGTGCTCCTCCCACAGTGCCATTCCGAGCCCCTGGATCACGCCGCCTTCGATCTGGCTCGCGTACGCGAGGGGATTGATCACACGGCCGACATCGTGGCAGGCGACGACGCGGAGGACCGTTACCTCTCCAGTGTCGAGATCCACCTCGACCTCCGCGACCTGCGCCCCGAACGTCCGGATCGTGACCCCGTCGGGGTTCGCTCCCCGGAACCCGCGGCCCGCGAGCGCGAAGTTCCCCATCCGGCGGGCGATCTCGGCCACCGTCATCCCGCGCTCCGGCACCCCGGCGACAAACGCGCGACCGGCCTCGAGCCGAATATCGCTGAGAGCCGCCTCGAGGAGCGAGGCCGCCGTGTCAAGCAGATGCCGGCGGACCTCGTCCGCGGCCATCCGCACCGCCGGGCCGCAGGACACGAGCGTCTGACTCCCGGCGGAGAGGGGGCTGTAGGGGAGGTCGGTGTCTCCAAGCGACACGGTCACCCGATCCACTGGCAGCGTCAGGACCTCGGCCGCGACTTGCGCGAGCGCGGTCTTCACCCCCGTGCCGATGTCCTGCGTGCCGATTCGCACCTCCGCGGTGCCGTCGCTGTTGAGCCGCATCTCGGCATATGCAGGCGGGGAGCCTGCGCCGCCCCAGATCTGGGTGGCCATACCCAGCCCTCGCCGCTTGCCGTGCCCTGTGACCGGAGCCGGGGGAGTGGCCGCCCGACGCTCCCAGCCAGCCGCTTTGGCCGCGCGCTCGTACGCCTCGCGGAGGAACTTGCTCGAATACGGGCGTCCCAGCACCTGGTCGGTCTCGGCGTAGTTTCGCAGCCGGAGCTCGAGCGGGTCGATCCCGAGCTTGTCCGCCAGCGCCTCCATTGCGCACTCGAGCGCGACCGTGCCCTCCAGGTATCCGGGTCCCCGGAACGCCGACGCCGGCGGCATGTGGGTGAAGACGTTCAGAACCTCGACGCGAACGTTCGGACAGGCATACAGCTCCTTGGCGGGACCGGCGAGCGGGGATCCGATTCCACGGTACGCGCCGAGGTTCGAGGCTCCCCAGTAGTCGAGCGCGGTCAGGATCCCGTCGCGGGTGGCGCCGAGCCGCATTCGCTGGACGCTGTGCGGCCGTTTGCCGGCGACCTGGCTCTCCTCCGCCCGTGTCAGCATGAGCTTCACGGGTCGGCCAAGCCGCCGCGAGGCGATCGCGGCGATGATCGTGTACTTGCCGGCGGCGTTCTTGCTGCCGAACCCGCCGCCCATGAACCGGCTCAGAACGCGCACGTGATCCAGCGCAATCCCGAGCGCGGACGCGACCTGCCGTCGCACGCCGAAGATATGCTGCGTCGAGTCCCAGACGGTCAGCATGTCCCCGTCCCAGTACACGATCGAACCGTGCGTCTCCATGCTGTGGTGCAGGACGTCGGGAGTGTCCGCCGGCACCTCCACGGTCGCGTGCGCCTGGCTCAATCCGGCCTCGACGTCACCGCGCTCGTACCGCTCCGGGCCTCCGAGCAGGTTGCCATCGACATGGACCTGCACGGCATCCGGGCGGAGCGCGGCATCGATGCTGAGCGCATGAGGGAGCACCTCGTACTCGACCTCGATCAGGTCGAGTGCGTCCCGGGCCTGCGCGGGCGTATCCGCCACGACCACCGCGACCTCGTCCCCGACATAGCGCAGCTCGGGGTCGAACACCCAGCTGTTGCCGTTATACCAGGGGATGTTCGGCGCATTGGCGGCAGACAGCACCAGCCGCACGCCCGGCGCGCGCTCGACGGCCGTCGCGTCGAACCGGGCAATCCGCGCGTGTGGGTGGGGACTGCGCACCACCGCAGCGTGCAGGAGGCCGGGCGGGTACAGGTCTGCGGTATAGCGCGCGCGCCCGCTCACGCGGTCCGCACCATCCACCCGGCGCACCGGGGTCCCGACGACCGTGAATGCCTCGGTGGCCTGCCACACGGGTAGGTCGTCACCCTCGACGACAATGTCGCGTTCCTCGATGCGTCCCTCGAACTCGACCTTCTGCTTGACGATCCGCGGCATGTGGCCCTCCCGATGTGGGTGTTCCTCTGCGATCGCCGGCACGCCCGGCTCCGAGCGCCGGGCGACGTCAGCGAGTGCGGCGTGCTTCCGCGGAGCCGACGATCTCGAGCGCCGCCGCCTGGATGCGACGATAGGCGCCGCACCGGCAGACATTACCTTTGAGCGCGTGCCGGATCTCGTCGGAAGAAGGGTGGGGGATGCGCCGCAGCAGGCCGCGGAGCGCCATGATCTGTCCAGGGGTGCAGAACCCGCACTGGAGTGCGTCCTGCTCGATGAACGCCCGCTGCAACGGGTCCAACGCGCCGTTCCGGCCGAGGCCCTCCACGGTCTCCACGGTCCGGCCGTCCGCCTGCACAGCCAGCATCAGACACGAGAACACCGGCCGCCCATCGACCAGCACCGTGCACGCGCCGCAGGTGCCGACACCGCACCCTTCCTTTGCCCCGGTGAGGTGCAGGTCTTCACGAAGCACGGCGAGCAGTGTGCGCCGCGGTGGTACTCGGATCTCCTCAGGATGTTCGTTCACCGTCAGGATGACGACAGCTGTCATCTCGCGTTGGGACCCCGAACTCATCGATGCCTCCAATAGGTCGGAATCGAACCGGCTCGGAGACGTACGGTATGGGAGCGGGCGGCCCTTCCGTACATGTGGCCCGCCGCGCGCGAAGCTTGGACGGGCCGACCGTTCCCGGCGTGGTTGAGCCGGGCACTCCGTTGAGCCACGCTTTGACACTAGAGGCGCAGCCCCCTACACTGGTATACGTTATGCCGCGCACACCGATGCCCGTTCCGGCCGCGATCGAGCAGGAAGCCCCGAGGCGAGAGCTCGTCGTGACGTGGACCGACGGTCATGCGAGCCGGTATCCGTACCGCGCGCTGCGCCAGCACTGTCCGTGCGCGGTGTGCGTGCACGAGTGGACCGGCGCGCGCATCCTGGATCCGGAGCGCGTGTCCGCGGACATCCACCCGATCGAGGTTGCCCGGGTCGGCGCCTACGCGCTTCGCTTCACGTGGTCGGACGGGCACACGACTGGGATCTACACGTTCGCCATGCTGCGCGGGCTGTGCGGATGCGAGGAGTGCACGCGCAAGCGCGCGGCGCCCGCGCCTCCACCGTCTGCGACCGAATGAGCCCGGCGTCGCCTACACGCGCCGGGACCTCCAGACGCGCTACCGCGATACGGCGAACCGGACGATCGCCTCTGGGTCGACGTCGAGGCCCAGACCCGGCCCCTCCGGCAGCGCAATCAGGCCGTCCGCCGGCGTCGGGAACGGTGCCGTGAAGATCTCCCGCAGCGGGTTTTCGATATAGCGGGTGCCCATGTACTCGTAGGTCGAGAAGTTGGGCGCCGCCGCAGCGAGGTGCAGGGACGCCAGGTGTGCCACCCCGCCGCTGAACCCGGTGTGCGGCGCGTACTGCAGATTGTGGGCGTGCGCGAGCGCAGCCAGGCGCCGGGCCGCGGTGATCCCGCCGATGCGGGCGACCTCGGGCTGCAGCACGTCGATGCAGCCGTGCGCGATCAGGTCCCGAAACCCGAAGACGCCGAACTCCGTCTCGCCCGCGGCAAGCGGCACGCGGACGGACCGGCGGAGATGCGCGTAGCCTTCGAGATCGTCGGGGGGCAACGGCTCCTCGAGAAACGTCACGTCGGCCTCCTCGAGCTGCCGGCCGACCCGCACCGCGGTTCCCACGTCGTATGCGCCGTTCGCGTCGAGCATGAGCTGCACGTCCGGGCCGACGGCGTCGCGGATCGCCCGCACGGTCCGCACGTCCGCCCGGTCCCCGCCGCGCGACGCCGGCCAGCCGATCTGCACCTTGACGGCCTTGAACCCTCGCGCGATCTGCGCGCGCGCTTCCTCGGCCATCCGCTCGGGCTCGTCGAAGTAGATCTTGGAGACGTAACACGCCACGCGCTCCCGGCCTGCCCCCGCGAGGAACTTGAACAGGGGTTTGCCGACCGAACGCGCAAGAATGTCCCACAGCGCGATGTCGATGCCGCTCATCCCCTCGACCACGAACCCGCGGGAATGCCCCCACCGGCGCAGCACTGCGAGCATCTCATCCCAGAGCCCCTCGACGTCCCACGGATCTCGCCCGATCACCAGCGGGGCCAGGAGTTGGTCCACGACCGCCGCCACAACCCCTGGCGCTCGCCGTGCGATGCACTCGCCGACGCCGACGAGCCCGTCGTCGGTCGTCACCCGGACGAGCACAGCGTAGAACGTCGGGAACGTCCCGATCGAGAACTCGACGGGACGTGGGGCAGAAGCTGCAAGCGGCGTACAGGCGATCGAGGCGACCTTCATACGCCGCGTATTCGCCCCCCGGCGAATCGTCTCCTCGGATGCACACGCCGCCCGCCCGTCGGGAATCTCGGCAGTCGGCGCGCGCGTTGCACCCCATGGCGGCAGATCCTCGAGAGGATCGCGACACGGAGGAGGCGAGTGATGGACTGGGCACGCGAGTTCGCGGAAGCGTTCGACTACAAGCAGTTCTTGCAGCGCCATGCGACGCCGGAGCAGCAAGCGCGGTGGCAGGCGGTGTACGAGAAAGTGACGGTGACGCCGGCGCAACGCGAGCTCCTCGGCGGGTTCGTGCGGGAGATGCACGTGCTGTGTGTGGCGGGAGCGTGGTGCGGCGACTGCGTGAACCAGTGCCCGGTCCTGACGCGCATCGGCGAGCAGAATCCGCGCATCGTGGTCCGGTTCGTGGACCGGGATGCCCGTCCGGAAGCGCAGCAAGCGCTCGCGATGAACCTCGGCCACCGCGTCCCCGCAGTCGTCTTCCTCAGCGAGGACGACCAGGAGTGCGGCAGGTACGGCGATCGGACGCTGGCCGCATACCGTCAGATGGCGGCGGACCGGCTGGGGCCGGCGTGCCCGACCGGGATCGTGCCGCCCGGCGCGGAGCTTTTGTCCGCGGTCACCGCGGAGTGGATCGGCCAATTCGAGCGCATCCAGCTGATGCTCAGGCTCTCGAGGCGGCTCCGGGAGAAGCACGGAGACTGAGGACAGTCGCAGGGCGGTAGAGCGCCTTCTGCGTCTGGCGAGGGATTCGAGGGCGGCGGGAGCGGGGCCTCGCCGCCTCTCCGGAGGCCCTTCCTGTCGTCGTCCGGCGATGTTCACCACCGTCCGCAGGGGGCCCGAAATACCGCGCTCACGGTGATTCCACGTTCCGCGGAAGCTCGTTAGGATCCGACAATGTCTGTTCCATTGGCTACAGGTTGGCTACAGCAACCGCTTCGAAAAGCGTGCCTGGTCTAGCCACAACCTCACAGCACCATGGGGGGAAGAAAGTGGCTGCAGGCATCGAGCGTGATAGCGACCGAGGAGGGTCCGAGGTGTCCCTGCACGACCATTGAGCGGACGTGAGGGAAGATAGTCTCGCCGAACACCATCCCGTTCCGGACGTGGATGGATGATTAATAATTTGCAATTTGCACCCTAGTAGGCTACAATTTGATAACAAAGAATCACTACAGTCATACTTAGATCGCAGAACATACCCTGTGGTAACTCAAAATGCAAATGAATCATAACAAACATCTCAAGACTCTCGGACCCCAGGGAGCCCGTCTCGTGACCACGCTCTACGAAAACGGGCAAACCATCTTTAGTCTAAATGATGTAGAGAGAATCACGGGCTTCAAGCCTGCTCATGCGCGTAGCTTCATCCACAAACTCGTGACTCGCGCCCTCGCCACGCGTCTGCGTCCGGGGCTCTTCATCCTTGTCCCCTTCGAACTCGGGCATGACCGACAGTACCTTGGCAATCCGTACGTGGTCGGTCGCGAGTTAGTTGGGGCCAAAGATTACTACGTGTCGCACGCCTCAGCCATGGACATTCACGGTATGACAACACAGCCACACTTCGTCGTGTACATCACTCGGCCAAAGGTGATGCGGAGTCGCACGATCCTCGGGACCGAGTTTCGCTTTCTTTACTGCCGGCGGCCACGTATCTTTGGTACCGTCGAGCATTGGGTGGACAAACAAGAGAAGGTCATGGTGAGTGACCTTGAGAGGACTATCCTTGACGGCTTGAGGCAGCCCCGATACTGCGGTGGGGTCACCGAGGTCGCGAAAGGCCTGTGGATGCGTCGGGCCGATATGGACGTGCACGAGCTAATCGACTACGCACTCCGCCTCAACATAGGGGCGGTGACCCGGCGCTTAGGCTATCTCCTGGAAACGTATGGAATCGGAACCTCGAGTGAGGTCCAACGCCTACGCGGAGCTCTCACGCTAGCTTATGCTTCCCTAGACCCCTTGCTTCCTCCAGGAGGGAAATTCCTGGCTCGCTGGCGGCTTCGTCTAAACGTGCCGCTGGACGAACTCCAGACAGTGGTTAGGACGTAAGCGTGATTCCACCACGCAATCTCTCGGTGCTCTCCAATCGCCTCGCCCGGGCCGGCGGGCGTCGAATTCCCGAAGCGATCCTGGAACGCGATTACTGCTTGGCGTGGTTCCTCGTGGCGCTCGCACACGCGCCGCTCCGCGACCGCCTCGCTTTCAAGGGCGGAACAGCGCTGAAGCAATGCTACTTCCCCGCCTTTCGATTCTCCGGAGATCTAGATTTCACTTGCACGGCGGAGTCACCCTTCGAGCGCATACGCGAGGAGCTCGATCGGGTCTTTATGGAAACGCAGCGAGCAAGTGGCATACTCTTCCGGTTCGCCAGGGAGGATTCCACCCCGCACAGGAATAGCCATACATTCTACTTAGGCTACGAAGGCCCGCTGCCTGCGCTCATAGCTGGCCGAGAGGTAAAAGTCGACATTACAATACGGGAACACCTAGCCTTCCCGCTTGCGGAACGACCCATTCTGCGAGCCTATCCCGAGTATAATGACCTACCCGAAGGAGCCACGCTCGCAGTGTACTCGCTTGACGAGATCGCCGCCGAGAAGGTGGTCGCGCTCATGGATCGGGCTCGGACCGAACCGCGCGATCTCTACGACATATGGTACCTCGTGGCTGGCGACCACGTGAATCTTGATGATCTTGTTCTGGCGATCGAGGAGAAATGGGCATTTCGGGGACGGGCGATCGCCGACGCCCGGAGTGAATTCCGCGCAAAAGAGCCCCTGTATCGGCGGCTCTGGGAACCACGACTCTCGGCCCAGATAGCGTCGCTCCCGGAATTCGAGCAAGTCTACAGGTCCGTGCAGCGCGCCCTCCGGCAGGCTGGACTGCTTAGATAGACGCACACGAAGACTGCGTTGACCCGTTGTGGGCGGATGACGGAAGACAGACGAGTGCGACTACTCGCGCGCCAGGAAAGACTGGAACCCCTCGACCTATGGCTCCGTTCGTCGTCGGTCGGCACCGCCTGGCTGAAGGCGACGGAGAACCGTAAGCGGGTCGAGCCCGCTCCATCCAGGGTCGCGCGGTTGACGCGGTGGTGGGGGAAGGAGGGGGACCGTCCCCTGCCCCGCCGGGGTCCCCACCGCGGCCGAATCCCTAGCGCTATGGATTGCGTCCCGTAGATGGTCCGTGCGCTCCTCGGCCATTTCCACGGCCTCGCGGAGCGCGGCCCGATGCGGTGCCGGAGCCCCGTTGTGCTGTCGTGAGGAACACCGAGCTTCCCAGCGCTCCCGGCCTCTCAGGCGCTCTCGGCGCCGGTGGCGACTCCGGACCCCTGACGTTTCGGTCATGCTACATGCCGCGTCCCCGCAGGGACCGCGTCACCGACACCACGTGCTAGCTGTGGTTCCCGCACACGTGGTTGACACTCACGATCGCTGGGACCCGTCCTTCTAGCGCTGGGTGGGAGCAATGATGAGTGTCGTAGTGCAACCACTTCGGAAACGCGATGCGGCGCTCCTCGTTGGACCGGTAGAGTCGTGCATAGGCCCACTCGCGAGTAGGGTTTGGTGCAAATGAAAGAAGTAGTGCAGGTGAGGCCGCTCCGCAGTCTCCCGATGCACGACACCCTCTGTGTGTTCAGTTCGTGTGCAGACGAGAACCTGGGGAATATGGAGCTATCGGGATCGAGATTCATTATGGATCGGAGAACCGTCTCGCCTGCACTGCTTCTCACTTGCTCTCCTATGAAATTGCGCACCGGCTAGCGCCAGGACATCTCCCAGGGATTCGCTGCCTGCACGCACCTGGTCGCGGCGCCCGAGCGAAAGAATGACGCCAGCGGACTGCACCGATGACGGCCGCGGGGGACTTTTGAATACTACCATAACCTGGAACGGCCGTAGGGTCTCAAAACAATCCAGTTTGGGAATCATCGTTGGTGCTCGGCTTGTGCGGTCGCGAGTTCGGGTGGGAATCGGTATGCCGTATCCACTCAAAGACAACTCGTTGTTGCTATCACATCTAGAGCCCTCTTCAATCTTGACAGGGAGCACCGGATATTTCAGATCTGAGGCTCCTGGGAGGACGCGAACGCGCTTTTGTGAGGGACTGCCAGGCCGAGTTCGGACAAAAGGCCGGGCAGATGCCTACGACGGAAAGAGTTCAGGACACAAAATGGAAATCTCGGTTAACACCTTCGTGAGGGAATCATCGAGGTCAGGGGCCGGGGATTCGCGCTCGACAACGATACGCGGGCGAATCGGAGGTCGTTGACGGCGATGCTCAGCAGGCTCGGTAGGGGACACGGGTGGGCCCTCGGCGCGCTTGCGATCTTCGTCCTATTTGTATTCGTCGCGGGGTGCTCCCTGGCATCGGCGCAGAGCGATTTCTACAGCGCGTCAGTTGCCGAACTCGTGGGACCGCCCGGAACTTTAATTCGCACGCAGCCAATGTCGGGCGCTCCGCTCGATGCGGCTGCTTACAGAATTCTTTACCGCTCGACCGGGCTCAAGGGCGAGCGGATCGCGGTCTCCGGCGTGGCGATTATTCCCAGCGGTGCCACGGCCGAGAGGCGTATTGTCGCTTGGGCGCATCCCACTACCGGCATCGTCCCGCACTGCGCGCCATCCCTCGCCAGGCTCTTCTTTCAGCAGGTCCAGGGCCTGCAAGAGATGGTGCGGCGTGGTTATATTGTTGTCGCGACCGATTATCCCGGCCTGGGAACATCCAGCCCCCATCCGT
>DASPUZ010000150.1:0-41285 GCA_035622635.1 bacterium
CTCCCGCTGCGCCATCATCCACCGTGTGACCGAATCCATGAGCAAGAGCACGTCCTGTCCTTGATCCCGAAACCACTCGGCGATCGCCGTCGCCACGAGCGGCGCCGTCGCGCGCACCATGGGCGGCTCGTCGCTGGTCGCGACGACCACGACGCTCCGCGACAACCCCGCGGTCGAGATGAGGTCGAGAAACTCGTTGACCTCGCGCCCGCGCTCGCCGATCAGCGCCGTGACGACGATATCGGCCTGCGCGGAGCGCGCGAGCATCCCCAACAGCGTGCTCTTCCCCACTCCGCTCCCGGCCATGATGCCGATCCGCTGGCCCCGCCCCAGCGTGAGACAGCCATCGATCGCGCGGATGCCGGTCCACACCGGGGTCGCAATCCGAGGTCGATCGAGCGGGTTCGGCGGCGAGCGCCGGATTGGCGTCCATGCGCGGCCGATGATCGCAGGCTTGCCGTCGAGGGGATGCCCCAGTCCGTTGACGACGCGTCCCAAGAGGTCGTCACCCACCCGGATCGAGAGCGGTCGCCCAAATGGGATCACCTCCGCTCCCGCCCCCATTCCGCTCAGGTGGCCCAGCGCCATCAGCAGCACACGCCCCTTGCGAAACCCGACCACCTCCGCCTCGATCGCGGGAGCGGTCGGTCCGGTCCGCACCAGACACAAGTCGCCGACGGCCACGCGTTCCGGGCCCCGGGCTTCCAGAATGAGTCCCACGATGTCGGTGACGGTCCCCACGACGTCGACCAGGGGCACGGCGCCCACCCGGCGCGGGACGTCGGCGAGAAGCGCCTCAAGCCGCATCACCGTTCCCCACGAGCGCGGTGTGGATCGCGGCGAGCTTGCTGTCCAACCTTGCATCCACCAACCCGCGCGAGGTTTCGACCACGCAGCCGCCCCGCACCACGCTGCGGTCCGGCCGAAACGAGACCAACATCCCGCACGCGCGCTCCAGATCCGCCCGGGCGGGCGCCAGGACCGCCGCGTCGTCCGGGTGGATCCGGACCACCACGCGGTCGTCTCCCTGAACCACCGCGAGTGTCTGACGAACCATGGCCTCGAGGCTCTGGACATCCTCGGTGATGGCACGCTGCGCGACCACGCCGGCGATCTGGACGATCGCATCGATTACCCGGCCCGCAACGCTCGCGAGCATCCCATCCCGGGCGTCCGCCATCTGTTGCACCAGCGCGTGCAATCGCGCGACGACGTGCTCGAACTCCTCGGCCCCGCGGGCCCGACCCTCGCGCTCGCCCTCGGCCCGAGCCGCCTCACGGAGGGTGTCCGCCTGCCGGCACGCGTCCGCCACGATTTCGGCGGCCTGACCCTGCGCCCGGGCGAGCACCTCGGCCGCCGTCAAGGGCTCGTCGCCACCCTCCGTTTCGGTCTGTACCGGTGCCTGCATCGGGGCGTGCGCGCCCCGAACGATGGCCCCGCGCAGGAGGCGAGACGGGGAAGCGGCGGCGATGCGCGGGCTAGACGACAAGCTGCTCCTCCTCGCGCACCACGGTGATCTCCCCCGCTTCCTCCAACTGCCGCACCACGCCCACGATGGCGCGGCGCGCGTCCTCCACGTCGCGGAGCCGCACCGGCCCCATGAGCTCGATCTCTTCCTTCACGATCTCGGTGGCGCGCTGGCTCAGATTACGGAACACCTTGTCGCGCACGTCTTCCTGTGCGCCCTTGAGCGCCGTCGCCACGACCTTGTGGTCGGCGTCGCGGAGGACGCGCTGGAGACTGATGTCGCTGAGCATCAGGAGGTCCTCGAACACGAACAGGAGCGCCTTGACCTCCTCGGCGAGCCGCTCGTCACGCTTCCCCAATTCGCTCAGGATCGCGCGCTCCGAGTCCCGATCGACCCGGGTGATGATGTCCACGAGCGCTCGCACTCCGCCGGTGGGCTCCAGGCTCGTCTGCGGGGACACCACGACCAGCTTGCGCTCCAGCGAATGCTCGACGCGCCGGACCAGCTCCGGCGCCACGGGCTGCCCGCGCGCGATCCGGTGGGCCAGATCGGCCTTCACGGTCTCCGGCATCAGCTGCAACACTTTCGCGGCCTGCTCGCTCCGGAGGTAGGAGAGGGCCAGCGCCGCTACCTGGGGATGCTCGTCCTGCAATATGGCGGCGATCTGTTCCGGCCGCGCCCGGCGCAGCCGGTCGAACGGCGTCGTCCGCTGCGGACCCATCAGCCGTTCCATCAGGCCATCGGCCCGCTGTACGCCGAGCGCGCCCTCCAGCAGTTCCTTGATGTACGACACGCCAACGCCACCGCCCGCGACCGTCGACCGCCCGAACTCCTGCAGGACCACCTCGCGCTCGGCGGCGACCGCCTCCCCTGCCACCAGCATCTCCGCCATCAACGGCCCAACCTCGTCCTCTCCGAGGTACTTCAGCACGCTTGCGGCCACGTCGCTCGGCAGCGACAGCACGAACAGTGCGGCCTTGCGTTTCCCGGACAATCCGCTCATGGGTGCCCGTCTGTCGCGCCGTTTTGGGCCAGCCAGCTCCGGATCCGGTCGGCCGTGACCGCAGGGTTGCGGCGCGCAAAATCGACAACCTGCCGCACCAGCGAATCCGACCCCGACGGAGACGCGGCAACTGTGGGAGCCATCTCGGGCACCGCCACGGGAGCGGCCACGCCCGCGGGGCGGCGGCGCCGCAGTAGCAGCACCATTACGCCGATGACCAGGAGGATCGCGGCTCCCACGGCTGCCGAAACAGCCACCGGAAGGGCCGCCCGGCTGGGCGACGGCCCTGGGGCCGCCGGCGCTGGCGCAGCCGTCGCTTGCCAGAACGGAACGCGCGTGACCACGACCGTATCTCCGCGCTTCGGATTAAGGAACCCCGTCATGATGGACTTCTGGATATTGCTCGCCGTCGTCAGCCCTACCGCATTGTCGACGAACACCGTGACGGCCAGCCGGTTGACCTGCCCGCCGCCGTCTTTGGTCTCGACGCGCCTGCGGCCGACCTCGTAATTGGTCGTCTGCTGGGACCGTTCGTAGTTGCTCGCGGTCGTCGGTCCGGCAGCGGGCCCGTAGATGGGCGGTCGCCCGGTAGCCGTGACGGGCGCCGGAGGCGGGGTCGCAGCGGGACCGCCGGTGTACGTCTCATGCACGGCCTGCTGGCTGACCGGGACGCCGGCGGACGGCTGGTCCTCGACCGTGTGCACCTGGGTGCCGCTCACGTCCGCGTGGACCTGAATCACACTCCGGCCAGGACCGGCGACGGCGTCGACGAGCGAGGCGATCTGATCGTGGATTCTCTGCTCCGTCGCGCGTTGAAGCGCCTGGAGATCCGCGTCCGCCACCGTTCCGTCCCCCTGTCCCGTGCCCGCCGCCAGCAACCGGCCGCGATCGTCGACGACGGAGATGTGTTCCGGAGTCAGCCCCTGCACGCTGGAAGCCACCAGGTGCGTGATCGCCTTGACCTCGGCTCCCGACAACTGCGCCCCGGGTTGGAGCCGTACCATCACGGAGGCTTGGGCGGGCCGGTCTTCGGACGTGTACGTGCTGCTTTGAGGCAGCGCGATCATGACTTGAGCCGACTGGACCTGTCCGAGCGACTCGACGGCCTGGGTCAATTGCCCCTCGAGCGCCCGCATGTAGTCGACGCGCTCGACCGTGTCGCTCGCCCCAAGCGGCAGGTGATCGAACACGCCGAACCCCACGATGCCGGTCGGCAACCCTTCACCCGCGAGTTGCAGGCGCGTGGCGGCCAGCCGATCGGGCGGCACGAGAATGCTCGTCCCGTCCTCGCCCGGTCGAAATGGAACGTGGTGGGTTTCGAGCGCTGTAATCACCTGGCTCGCCTCTTCCGGCGTCAACCGGCTGTAGAGCACAGCCCACTGGGTGCTGCGGCCCGCCATCGACAGACCGACCAGCGCCGCAATCACGAGCCCGGTGATGGCGCCGCCCCACCACCGCTGGGCGGGTGGAACGTTCGCCCACGCCGAGCGCACCGCGGTGAGGAACTGGTCCGTTGCCACCGTGCTAGACCGCCTCGGCCATCAACGATTGGTAGGCGCTCACGACGCGATCGCGCACCTGCGCGAGCACGCCCACGGCCAGGCTCGCCTCTTGCAGGGTCAGCATCGTCTTCGCGATGTCGCCGGTCCCGTCGGCCAGTTGGGTCACCTGCATTTCCGCCTGTTGCTCGAGCCCCTCGGCCTGCCCAAGGACGCCGGCCAGCATGCTGGCAAAGCCCGAACCCGTCCCCGCGTTCGCAGTACCGGTCGGACCCAGCGGGATCAGCGTCGCGCCGGTGATCGGTGTCATGAGGCCCTCCCGATACCAATCGCGGCCGTGGCCATCGTTTTCGCGTCCTCGATCGCGGTCACGTTCGCCCGGTAGTGCTGTGCGGCGCCCATGAGATCCACCATCTCCGTGATCGCCGAGACGTTCGGAGCCTGCACGTAGCCCTGGGCGTCTGCGAGCGGGTTTCCCGGATCGTAGACCTGGCTGCCCGGAGTCTGATCGGTCACGATCCCAACGACCTCGACGCCGTTCCCGATCGCCTCACCGGGCGGGCCGTCCGCCACCGCGACCGGCAGCGCCGGAAGCGGTGATCCGGAGCGCTCTGCCACGACGGCGACCTGCCGCTGGAACGGGCCGCCGCCGGATGTGGCGGTGGTGTCCACGTTTGCGAGGTTGTTGGCGATGAGCCCCATGCGAAATCGCTCCGCCGTCATGCCGGAGGCACTCACGGCCATGCTCTGGAACAACGGATCCATCGTGCGTCGCCTCCACTCGCGCAACGTCTCGAACGTCCTTCTCGGGATGCAGGCATTGACGGTCTGCCCTCGTTGCACTCACGCGACGGTCCACTAGCTCAAGGCGGTCTTGGCGAGTGCGATCTCGGCACCCGTCGCCGTCGCGATCGCTTCGTATGCCAACGCGTTCGCGGCGATCTCCGCCATCGCGGCGTCCGGATCCACACCGGTTCCGGCCGTGCCGGCCAACACCGGCGCGCTGACCAGGGTGCCAGCCGCGGACGTGGGATCGTCTCCGCCTCCGGCCAGGTGTCGAGGATCCGTTTCAGCGAGCGCAAGCGTCTGACCGAGTACGTCGGCAAACGGAGCGGCCACCACATCCTGTGCGACGAACCCAGGGGTCTGGGCGTTGGCCAGGTCGTTGGCCAGGACCTGCTGGCGGAACGCGTGCAGAGCCAGCGCGCGGGACACATCGTCGAGCCCTGGGATCATCATCGCAGCCTCACGCTATCGTGATCGTGGGCCGCCGACAATCCTCATCTGGCTAGCACTTCTGTCAGACGTCTGTCAGACGGCCTGCTCGCTCCTGGATCGCGCCGCGATTGGCGGCACGTTCTCGGAGACGACCCACGGCGCCGCTGCGCTCGCCGAGCCTGAGTCACCGAGCGTGGCAAACATGGCATGAATCTCCTGGACCGTCTCGATCGCCTCTCGAGTGCGCCCCAGCGCGGTGTAGACCTGCCCCACGGAGACCAAGACCTGAGCCTCCAGGATCACGTCGCCGACCTCGCGAGCCGCGGCGCGGGCGCGGGCCAGTTCGCGCAACGCGCCGTCTGCGTTGCCCTGTGTCTCGTACGCGTGGCCGACATGGTAACGGGCCACCGCCTCGTGCTGCTTCAACTCCACCGTCTTCCAGATGCCGAGGGACTGCTCTGCCGCCTGCACCGCCTTCTGCCAGTCCCCCTCCGCTTCTGACTCCGCCGCACGCGTCTCCCACCCGCTCGCCTGACGGCGCAGATCCAGCGTCTCCAGCACCGTCTCCAGCTGGGCGTACCAGCGGGTCGGGTCTTCGCCCACCGACGCCGCGCATCGCGATAGCGCCACGAGACAGCGCACGCGCAGGTGCAGGGTGAGCCCCGCGGGGGAAGCCATGAGTTCCGCAAGAACCCGGTGCCCTTGATCCGCCATCCCCTGCGCGGTCATCCCGAGGGCGATGTCGTACTCGCTCTCGGCGACCGCCCGTCCGTGTCCGAACCGAAGTGCACGCGCCTGGGCCGCCCGCACTTCGGCCTCCCGCGCCGCGGTCCAGCCCTCGCGCGCGACGGTGCCGGCGAGACAGACACGCGCCAGCGCCCGCCTCGAAACGTCGGCAGCCGCTGCCGCGGTTTGCTCGGCTCGGGCAAACCACCGGATGGCCTCGCTGAGCGCGCCGCAAGCCCGACAGATGAACCCTCGCAGCAAAGCGTAGTCGATCTCAGCCTCTTCGGGCGTGGCGTCGTCGAGAAAATACCGGAGGGGCTTCCCCACGCGGCGGGCAATGTACGACAGGACGCGTCGTGAGGGCCGCACCCGGCCCGCCTCGATCCGGTGGATCGTGTTTGGACTGATCTCGGATCCGGCCAATTGCGCCTGCGTGAGGCCGGCCTCGAGACGGGCCTGACGTACCCGGGTAGCCAGCGAGCTGGTCGAAACAGAACACACCACAGAATCCCCTCCTGATTCCACCGTGTCCTGTTGGTGATTTCTCAGCGAGCGGGCGTGGCATCTCGCCCAAAGGTGATCACCAGATGTGCCTCCACACGTGCTTCCATACCGGACATGTCGGGAACGCCAGGCCTATCAGGAAGTAGACCGTCTACGGCGGGAACACCGCCGCGTGGTCGCCGCGGCGCGGGCGCGGAGAGTGGGAATCGCGGAAGGTCTCGGTCGATCGAAGAGTCCTGAGCGGCTCTCAAGAGCCTCCCCCCCAAGGCGGGGGGCACGCTGCTCATAACGCCTGCCCCCCGGAGTCCAAACAGAAAAGGGGCAGTCCCGAACCCAGGACCGACCCTCTTCGGCGGCGCAGCCAACCACTGCCCCTGACGGGCGTGGCTCTGTCGCTTTGCGTCCCCGGATTACTCCGAGTTTGCCTTTTCGTGAGGTCTTACGTGTGCGATATGTTTACGCGCAGTGCGCGGTCGTCTAATCCTCCTCATCCGCCGGTTGTGCCGGATCAACAATTCGAAGCCGGCGGAGGACCCCCTTCCCTCGTTCGGTCATGCACGAAAGAGCGCGCGATGAAGGAATCGCTCACCAGATGCACGCCGAATGCTGGGGAAACATGCGCCGGACGGTCTCCTATCTTCTGTCGAACCTATCACGAATCTCATCGCCAGCCTCGGAACGAATCACGCTCGGCGCCGACGATCGTCCCGAGATGAAAACGGAGCGGCTGCGGAGGGTGACTCCCCCCTGCCTTGGCTGGGAATCAGCCGACGTGGATTTCGGGAAGGACCTTGACCGCACACCGGACCGACCGCGACACCAGACATCCCATGTGTGCGCTGTCCAGAATGGTGCGGGCCAGATCCACATCCTCTTCCGTTCGGACCGTGATGCGGGGATGGAGCGCGACCTCGGTGAATCGGTACCCGTCACCCGCATTTTCCAGCACGCCCTCGGCAAAGCTATCGTAGGCCACCAGGTCGAGCCCTTCACGGAGAGCGTATGCGACGAAGGTCAAGAGGGTGCATGCGTTGACGCTCGCCACAAACAGATCCTCGGGACTCCAGTACTCCGGATCGCCCCTGAATTCAGGCGGGCTCGAAATCTCCACACCCGGTTTTCCCGGCGGGGATGTGAATCCTCTGCGCCCGGAGCTCCAGCGGACTTCGTTCCTGTACCGAAACGTCTTGAACGTCTTCTTCGCGTCCATGCGGGCCCTCGCTTCGACCTGTCGTAACCGCTGCGTCTAGCCTTCGACGTCGCGAGCGAGGAACCCGGCACTCCATCCCATCCTGCCGCCGTACACCGCTGCACTCGCGGAGGCGGTCGCATCGAGGCTCCGCCCGTTTTTGACGGGCCCGATCGGATTTGATAGAAATGATGATAAGAGGGGAGTACTCGGCGGTCCTTAGGGATCGAGAATGCGCCGTCAGGACGGCGGGAAACCGCCCGGCGCATTCCAGGCTATCCTGCGACGAGACCTCCGAAACGGTGGGCCGTTTCGGAGGTTTTTCACATACCGGGGCGGCTCAGGGAGAGGGCAAGATGGCCCCGGGTGTGGCGTTCTGGGTAGGCTTCCAAACGGTGATCCTGGGCCTGCTGGCGCTCGACCTCGGCGTCTTCGACCGGCGACCTCATCGGGTGGGTGCGCGCGAGGCGCTGGCCCAGACCACCGCCTGGGTGGTGCTGGCTCTCGCGTTTGCGGGCGGCGTGTGGACCATCCGGGGCCGGGCGGATGCCCTGGCCTTCGTCACAGGATATCTGCTCGAGAAGTCCCTCAGCGTGGACAACATCCTCATGTTCGTGCTCGTCTTCCGTGCGTTCGCCGTTCCGCCGGAGTTCCAATCGCGGGTCCTCAAGCTCGGCGTCGTAGGCGCCCTGGCGATGCGCTGCGTCCTCATCCTCGCGGGAGCCGCACTGCTGCACGCATTTCGGTGGGCGGCGTACGCGTTCGCCGCCGTCATCATCTGGTCCGGCGTGCGCCTGTTGCGCCGCAGGCCGGGCCCGCCGGATCTGGACCGCAGTCCGTTCCTCGGGCTCGCGCGCCGCGTGCTGCCGCTCGCTTCAGGGGACACGGGGGAAGCGCTCGTCGTGCGCCGCAACGGCGTGATGATGGCCACGCCTCTTCTGATCGTACTCGTGCTGCTCGAGCTGGCCGATCTGTTGTTTGCGCTCGACTCGATTCCGGCGGTCTTTGCCGTCACAGGTGATCCCCTGCTCGTGTACACGTCGAACGTATTCGCGATTCTGGGGCTGCGCGCGCTCTACTTTGTGATCGGGGATCTCGTCGACACGTTCCGGCACGTCAAAACGGGACTGGCGATCGTGCTCGTGCTCGCCGGGGCAAAGATGGCGCTCAACCGGGTGTATCCGTTCCCGACGGACCTCATGCTCGGCACAGTCGTGCTCGTATTGGGACTGAGCGTTGTGGCATCACGGTGGCCGATCCGGCAGCGCTCCGCCTGATTCCGCGCTGCACGATCCTCTCGGCCGCGTGAGCGCTGCCGGCGATCATGCCCAATCTCTACGGCGTCTCCGCCCCATGTGCGCCGCCGCTCACGCCCGTCCCGCGCACCCGGCTCTCGGCGATCCACGACCACAACGAGACGTCGAGCGGATCGACGTGGCACGGGATCGACTCGCGGGCCACCACGGGCTCTCCCGCCGCCCGCTTGATGTCGGCCCACTCCCTGTAGAGATCGTCTCCTCGGGAGCGGTAGCGGACCTCGACGAACATTCCCTTGCCCTACGCGTTCTCGTAGACAAGCGCTCCGGCCGGCCCGCGCAAGAACTCTCGTTCTTGCCGTCCCAGGCCGTGCCGCGCCGCCGTTTCGTCGTCATCGATGCGCCGGACGGGCACGAGGTCGGCGCGATACCAGGGGCGGATACGCGCCATCTCCGCGCCCTGGCGGACCGGTGCGCACACGTACGCATCCGCAGCGACTCCCCCGCGGATGCGACTCCCGTTCCCGGAAAGCGGAAAATGCTGGCCGCGGCGCCGCCGGATCGGTTCGCGGGTGGAACGCGCCGGCGTCTGTTCGCGCCGCCCTCTCCAACACGAGCCCAGCGGCGGTAGCCACGAACCGGCCGCCACAAAGAGCGCGCCCGGACGCATCGCCCACACGGGATCCGGGCAGCACCGACCCCAGGTACCGCCATGTTCCGGTCGTCGCCGGAGACGGGGATGGAACGGACGAGAACGGTGTCAACTCGCGCCAATCGGTATCAACGCAAAGCACTGGAAATACTGGAAAATCGCGTCTCCCTTCAACTCGCCTCAACCAGCGTCAACCCGCAAGAATCGGGCTCTTTCCCCGCTCACGTTTCCAGCTGGTTTCCAAGAATCACTATAGGTGGGAATACTCTTGAAAAACCATCGGGCGGAGACGCAATAGCAAGGTGTGAGTTATCAACAATTCTTGGCGCATGCCAGGAGCCAACCCAAACCGCATCTGCCTACACGAGTTCGGGCACCCCTAGACTCACGCCGTTGAGCGTGACCAGAACCGACCCATCGGGGCCGGCCAACCGCATCCGGCTAGCGACATGCCACTCGTGTAGGAGCCGTCCAATCTCGTAGTCGTTCGTCTTGTCCAAGAACTGGGTACTGACTAGCAGTTGGAGGGTACGGATGGGGCACTCAGGAGTGCGCTTGGGGCACTCAACCTTAAAAACCCAGCACTTCCGTTCCGTCCACTCGAACTCTTCAATGACACCTTTACGGAACCAACCAGCCAGGTAATCCTCGACCACGTGGTTCGCCGGGTGCAATGCCATGTTCGTCCTACGCGGGACCGTCTCCCGAAGCAACCATCGCTAACGGCGCGGCGGCTTCGGCAGCTTGTTTAATGATCTTGCACGCCAGCTCGTGGGGAAGCGTGTGTTTCCCGCGGGCGACGCGACGATACTGCTCGACGGCGCTGGAAGACAAACCCATCGCACGCAACGAATCCAACGACTCGTCGAACCGTTTACGGCGGGCGATCCCAAGCGGCCTAATATCGTGTCTCTCAATCGTCGCGACTGCCTTGTGACCTAACACTGTGATCCCTCCAAGACTCTGTCATTCCCCACTCTTCTCCCTCGTAGACGCTTAATAGTAGTGTCGATGATACTCAAGACGGAGCCACGCCAGTATCGGGTGACGACCTGATTGAAGGACAATAATACTGATAATCATCTCTTCCGCCAAACTTGCGACGAAGCTACGGATCGATGCGGGACCGCCTTGCTGCCACGGATATAACCTTGTACGCAAGCTTGGGATGGTTCCGCAGATTATGGGAAGTAGCTAGCGAGGACGGTGAGCTTGCTTTCGCCTGAGCAGGAACACTCGCCCGCCCCCGGCACTTGGTCTTCCACGTCCCCGGGAGGTTGAGGATGAGGTCCACGTAGTACTGTCCCACGTCCGTCCGTACCATGGGGTCGGTGCCGTAGTAGCAGGAAGTAATCGAGGCGTCCCGACATCCTCGATGCCCGGCGCGAGCGGATCATCGTGCGAAACGCGCCGAGGTTGGCCGCGGTCGAGGAAGAGGCGCCCTCGACGGAGCACTGAGACAGTGCTCGACGGAACACGAGCATGGGGTTACGTGACCAGCGCCTTCAGAAAGGATACAGCGCGGCCTTCTCCTCCAACCCGATCCCCGGCCCGGACTCTCCGACAATCCGATCTACGACCGCAACCGCCGGACGTATCGGGCACCCCGGTTCCACGCCGTGGTGCGGCCGCGGCTGCTCCCGGAACCTTCCTCGTGCGTTCATAGATCGTTAACGTGCCGACTGTATGCTGGTAGGGACCTCAACGGGCTGCGACGCGGGGGGTGTGCGTTATGCGCGCGCGGGCGGCACCGCGGATCGGGGTCGACAGCGCCTTGTCGTGTGACGTCTGGCCAGGGCGCCTGCCCGGACTGGAGAAATATCGCCGGGCAGCTCCGACCCAGCGTCGGGCGGTCGAAGGGCATGTCGCGTGCCGACCGCACACGAACCACGGGAGTGTCTTGGCTGTAGAACCACGTGACACAGCGATTGCTGGGCCAGGGGGTGCGTCGATGAAGAAGCGCGACATGCAACGGATGGCCCAACATGATAAGATGCCTTCTCATCGGCGGGTGACCCGCCGAACGCTACTCGCGGCCAGTGCTGGTGCGGCGGTGGGGGCTTGGATGGGATGGCGCCCGAGCGCTCACGTGCGTGCGGCGGACGTGCCGGTGAAGAACCCGGACACGTTCGTCCTGCTCAACATCGGGGATGTGACCACTCTGGATCCCGACTGCGCGTACGATACATACTCGGACATGGTAGTCCGACCGACCGTGTACGAAACGCTCATTAGTTATGCCGGCGCGTCGATCAACCAGTATGCGCCGCAGCTAGCAACCCAGGTTCCGAGCGCCAGCAATGGGCTAATCAGCCCGGACGGCCTGACCTACGCTTTTCCGATCCGACAGGGCGTACGGTTCCACGACGGTTCTACGATGACGCCCGACGATGTCGTCTACTCGCTGCGCCGGTTCATCCTGCAGGACCAGGCCGGCGGCCCGGCGTGGCTGTTGATGAGCCCCCTGCTGGGAGTTGACAGCACGCGAGACAAGAGCGGCAAGATCCAGGTCGGCTTCAACGAGGTGGCCGCGGCCGTGCACGCGGATGGCGACCGGGTAGTGCTGCACCTCAAGCAGCCATTTGCGCCGTTTCTCAGCATTGCCGCGGCGTGGGGCGGCGTGATGTCGCGCAAGTGGGCGACCTCGAACGGCGATTGGGACGGGAACGCAACCACCTGGGAGAAGTACAACAACCCCAAGACGAGCGACCGGTATCAGTTCGATCATATGAACGGGACCGGACCGTTCATGCTCCAGCGGTGGGATCGGCAGAACTCGGAGGTCCTCCTCACCCGCAACGACAACTACTGGCGGAAGCCGCCGAGGCTTCAGCGCATCGTGATCCGAGCAGCCACCGAACTGGCAACCCGGCGCCTCCAGCTCTCGCAGGGCGATGCGGACTTCATTATCGTGTCCCCGAGCGAGCTGTCACAGCTGCGCGACATTGGCGGCACGGTCATTGAGGACAACCTGCCTCAGATGGCGGTCCAAACTGTCATGTTCAACTACCAGATCGACGTACAGGCCAACCCCGATGTCGGGAGCGGCAAGCTTGACGGCGCAGGCATTCCTGCGGACTTCTTTGCGGACTTGCACGTCCGCCGAGGGTTCGCATACGCGTTCGACTACGCCGCTAACCTCGCCGGCGCTTACTCCGCCCACGGGATCCTGCCTCATGGTCCGATCATCCAGGGGCTGTTGGGCTACGATCCTACCATCCCAGTGTACACGACGAACCGCGGCACGGCGATCGCCGAGTTCAAGGAGGCCATGGGGGGAAAGGTGTGGGACACGGGGTTCAACTTCACCATCCCCTACACCGCAGGAAACGCGGCGCGGTTGGTGGGATGTGAGATCATTCGGGACTCGATGGCGGCGCTCAACCCCAAATTCCAGGTCAGTTTCCGCCCGGTACCCGCAAGCACGCTCGCCGATATCCTTCTCAATCATCGTGGGACAATGATCTTCACTGGGTGGTTCGCTGACTACCCGGACCCGCACGACTTCGCCCAGCCGTTCCTGGCGTCGAACGGTTACTATCCAACGCGAGGTGGGTACCGCAACGCGCAGGCCGATCAGCTCATCCAGCAGGCAGTAAACACAACGGACCCGGCGAGGCGGACGGCCCTGTACCGTCAGCTGTCGATGATCTCGTACAACGACGTGCCCTACCTTTTCCTGGTGCAGCCAACGACATTCTACACCATGCGGTCGTGGTTGCACGGCTGGTATTATAATCCAGTGATCCCGCAATCGTGCTTCTACACGCTGTACAAGTAGCGACTTCGCAATCGGGTGCTTCGGCATCGGCACGCATGAACGAGAGCGCGCCGTCGCCGCGTGCGCCTGCTCCGCGGCGGGAGCGGGCCAGAGCGCGACGCCCTAGGAATCGAACATAACGATCGTCGCTGCGGTTCAGGAACTAGCGCACCGATGATCTGTTCCCAGCCCACATAACTTAGCGTATCGGGTCTCAAGGGTTCAATGAAGCCTCGCCCACGCCGCCAACCCTACGCCAGAGGCGCGCACACTGTCCCCAGTTCCGTTCCCCTAGACAGCTCCCCGCCCAGCGTCCGCTGGTTGAGGTGGCCAGTGCTATCGAGAACGAGATCGCGGCGAGCACCGCTGTTATTGAGATGCCCGAGGAGACCTTCGATAGCTGGATGCAAGCTCTCTACGAACAGAAGGTTGACCCCTGACCCGCCGGACGTTTCCGGCAGGTTTCCAAAAATCGGGTCGCTCACGCGGAAACGCTATATTTTCTTGGGTTTTTCGATTGGTGTTTCTCGCAGTAGACAGGGACGGAACGGACGTGTCTACAGCGTCACGGTAGCGGCGGCCGGGTGAGGCGGCCATCGGGTCGAGGCCTGATCTTGACGTTCCCATCCGGCTACCGTCCGGATTGCGGGCGAGACGCGGCCCCGGAGGCCGCGCGTCGCGGCACCTATCGGGCCAGGTCGAGACGAGTACCGGCAGGGGGCCGATCTCAGAGCTCGAACGTCTGCCCCGCGATGGGGACGACGATTCGACGAATCCGCATCGATGAAGCCTCACGTCTCCGGGCGCTTCGGCTCGCCGCGCTGGCCGATGCGCCGACTGCCTTTGGGACGACGCTCGCGGAAGCCCGGAGGAAGCCGCCAGCCCACTGGGAGCAGCTTGCCAGGGATGCCGCGACCTCCCATGCGTACGCCCTCTTTGTGGCCGAAGAAGACCGGCGCTGGCACGGTCTGGCAGGCGGCATCCACGAGCGCCCGGATACGGTGGAACTCGTATCGATGTGGGTGGAGCCGTGCCGACGGCGCTCAGGCATTGGAGCGGCCTTGGTGGAGGCGGTCGTTGCATGGGCGCGTGGCCTCGACGCCCGCCGCGTGACGCTCTGGGTGACCGACGTCAATCACGGCGCGAAGTCGTTGTACCGGCGGCAGGGGTTCGAGGAGACGGGACAGACCCAGCCCCTTCCGTCACACCCCGAGCTTCAAGAAGTGCTCATGGCCCGGGATCTTTGAGGGATTCGGCGAACGCACGCCGCCGTGGGAGCGACGGACGCCAGCGGCGAAGTACGTCGCCAACGTCCTTTCGCAGCGCGGTGCGGGACCCTGACGGTTCCGCGCGGGGGCGGGTGGAGACTAGGAGATGACAGGATGACGGACAACGCGACCTTTGCGGGGCAAGTGGCGTTTGTGACCGGATCGTCTCGAGGCATCGGCCGTGTCATCGCGACGCACCTCGCGACGTTGGGGGCCGTGGTCGCCGTCCACGGGACGACCCCGACGTCGACTCGAAGCTTCAACGAAGCCGACTCACTCCAGACCGTCGCGTCCGAGATCGAGACGATCTCCGGCAGCCGGGCGCTTCCGGTTCACGGCGACCTTGCGGACCCCGAGGTCGTGCGGCACGTGGTACTGGAGGTTCGAGAGGCGTTCGGCCGGATCGACGTGCTGGTCAACTGCGCCGGGGGAGACATCGGCGCCGCGGGCACGGGCACGCCCTCGGGTGGCAAGCCCTTGCACAACGATGCGATCTTCATCAGCTGCGAAGACCTCCGCTCGGTCCTCGACCGTAACCTCATGACCTGCCTGTTCGTCTGTCGGGAGGTGGTCCCCGAGATGCTCGCACGCCGCCGGGGCCGGATCGTCAACATCGGGAGCGTGGACGGTCTCATCGGCAAGGCGCACAGCGCCCTGTACGCCACGGCGAAGGCCGCCGTGCACGAATACACTCGGTGTCTGGCGACGATGTTAAAGCCGTCCAACATCACGGTCAACGCCGTCGCGCCCGGCAGCATCCTCACGCCCCGCTTTCAGGCGACCCGGCCGATCGACGACGCGAGACTTGTCGAAGGGGGGACGCTGGAACGCTATGGCCGGCCGATCGAGGTCGCCCGCGTGGTCGCCTTCCTCGCCTCCGAAGAAGCGAGCTACATCACGGGCCAGATAATTCGCGTGGACGGCGGGGAGCAGTGTTTCGCCGCCTGAATGACGCCGGCGCACGGCTGCCAAAGCGCGCGGTGGGTTACGTCACCGCGCGAGCTCTTTCGCTTTGGACCAACTCCCGTATAGGATCACCGAATCTATGCTCGGTACGGAGCGCCGAATCTCGTCGCCCAGAGTTTCATCCACGAGATTCTTGCTGGGGGTCGGGTCCTCGCCGGCGCGGATGCCGTGTGCGTAGAATCCGGTGGAGTTCGGTCGGTCAGCCAGACGCATGCCGACCAGCCCCGGCTTGTTCGCCATCTCCTGCCAGCCAACGCAGCTGCTCGACGTGCTGCCGCGCAACTGGAAGCTCTCATCGATCGAAAGAACACCGTCGAGTACGAAGCACGGCGCTGTCAGACCGAAGATGCGCAGACCAGTACTAAACAAGCTCAACGCGTCGTTGAGTGGGCACGAGCCGTCGTTACGTCAGATTAACCAAACTATCCGATCCCCGACCGGGAAGGGATCTTCAAACGGCCCGCGCTGACCGATGGCCGGACGTTCACGATCGTGAAAGTATACTATCACCCGGCCGTCCTGGCCGCGTGTGCGAGGGGGCTCGGCTTCCAGGCGACGGCGGAGCGGGTTCACCCGTTCTTCGACCTGCGCGGGACGCGCATCGTCCCGTAGCGGGCGAGCGGTGCCACCGGAGGACGACCGGACGATGAACGGCACAGCGGGAAGCGGCGTCTTGGTGAAGGCCTGCCTGAACGGAGGCAGGCATCGCTCGGAGCACGAGGCGGTGCCCGTGACCCCGCAGGAGCTGGCGGTGGATGCACGCGCCGCGGTGGCCGAGGGAGCCGCGGCCCTGCACGTGCACCCGCGCGGACCGGGCGGCGCCGAGACGCTCGACGCCCCGGCCTGCGGGGCCGCCGTCGCCGCGATTCGCGAGGCGTGTCCGGGGGTCCCGGTGGGGTTGAGTACCGCCGCGTGGATCGCGCCGGATCCCGGCGCGCGCTTGGCGCTCATCGAGTCCTGGACCGTGCTCCCCGACTTCGTGTCTGTCAACATTTCCGAGCCCGGCACCGGCGAGCTGTGCGCGCTTCTGACGCGCCTCGGCGTCGGCATCGAAGCGGGGGTGTGGGCGGTCGAGGACGCGCGGGCGTTCGCGGCGAGCGGGGTGGCGTCGCGCTGTCTTCGGGTCCTCGTGGAGGCGCAGCCGCTGGATGCCGGGCCAGCCGTCGCGGCCGCGGCGGCGATCGACGCCGTGCTCGACGCCGCGGGGATCGCGCTGCCGCGCCTGCACCACGGAGAGGGGACGGCGACGTGGGCCGTGCTGGACGCGGCACTTGACCGGGGTCGCGACATCCGCGTGGGGCTGGAGGACACCTTGTGCCTTGCGGACGGGCGCCGGGCCCGCAACAACGCGGAGCTGGTCGCCGCAGCGATGCAGATGCTCCGGCGACACGGCCATCGCCCGGCCCCGCCCCGTTGACAGCTCGCGACCCAGCGCGCGGAAGGAATTGCACGGCTCCGCCCAGTTCCAACGCCCTGCGCCCGACCGACGGGCAGCACTGTGGCTTCGCGGTCGCGCGCCCCGCCCGGTACTCCTGTGCAATCGCCACCGGCGCCGACGGCCGCTCGGCGGCTCCCAGGTGTCGCCCGATAGGTCCGTCATCGTGGCCGCCTCTCCGGCTCCTTCGGCTCCTGCTCCGCGCGGCGTGCCCCCGTCCCGCCGGGCGTCACAGCTCGCGCGCGTGGACGTCGAACAGGTCCCGGATCCCGTCCCCGACCAGGTTCACCGAGATGACGATCGCCGCGATGCAGGTCCCGGGGAACACGGACAGCCCCGGGTCTTGGTACATGACCTGCTGCGCCTCGGCGAGCATGTTGCCGAGGCTGGGCGTGGGCGGCGGCACGCCGACGCCGATGTAGCTGAAGATCGCCTCGCCGAGGACCGCGTAGGCCATGATGAAAGTCTGCTGGATGATGAGCGGGGAGACCGTGTTTGGCACGACGTGGCGCCACAGGATGCGTCCCGTTCTCCCCCCCAGGGCGCGTGCGGCCTCCACGAACACCGTCTCCCGCACCGCGAACACCGCCGAGCGCATCACCCGCGCGGTCCGGGGGGCGTAGAATAGGCTCAACACCACGATCGTGTTGACGATGCTGGCACCGAACACGGTCACGGTCGCGAGCGCGATCATGATCGAGGGCACAGACATGATCGCGTCGATGACGCGCATGACGACGACGTCGACGGTGTGAAAGTAGCCGGTCAGCAGCCCGACGCAGCCCCCGACGAACAGCGTCGCCAGACTGACCGACAGGCCGATTGCATAGCTGACGCGCATTCCGAGCAGGACGCGAGCGAACACGCTGCGGCCGTACGCGTCGGCCCCCATCGGCAGATGCAGGGACGGCGGCGCGAGGATCGCCGTGGGGCTCATCGAGTACGCGCCCCCGCCCGCCACGAACGGCAGGACCACCGCGGCGCCCATCGTGAGCAGGATACCGATCAGCCCCAGCCGCAACCGGAACGGCAGCCGCGACATGCGCCTCCCTCGGCCGCGCCGGTCGGTCCCGACGCCGTCCTCCGTCGGGAGGCTTGCCGCCCTACCCATAGCGCACCCGCGGATCCGCCAGCGTGTAGGCGATGTCCACCAGGAGATTGGTGAGCATGATGACCGTCCCGACGAAGAGGATGCCTCCCTGGACCATCGGGTAGTCGTGGTTCAGCGTCGAACTGAGGAGCAGCAGGCCCATCCCCGGGATGGCGAACACGATCTCCACGACAAAGCTGCCCGCGATGAGCAGCATCAGGACGATCCCGACGACGGTGAGCACCGGCAGCAGCGCGCTGCGCAGCGCGTGTTTCACGAGCACGGTGCCCTCTCCGAGCCCCTTCCCCCGCGCCGTCTGGATGTACGCCTGCCCCAGCGTGTCGAGCACCGAACTCCGGATGATACGCGAGATCGCCGCGCTCTGTATGAACCCGATCGTGAACGCGGGCAGCAGGATATGCCAGAACCACCCGCCCGGCGAGGCGGAGAAGGGCACGAAGCCAGACGCCGGCACCACGTTGAGGTGCACGGCGAACACGAGGATCAACAGCATGGCCAGCCAGAACTCGGGGATCGACAGGCCGAGCGTGGCAATGAGCGCGAGGCCGGCGTCCAAAGGCGACCCCGGCACCATCGGGGCGATCACGCCGGCCGGGACCCCGATCGCGAGGGCGAACGCGAACCCGGTGATGGCGATCCCGAACGTGACGGCTGCGTGCTGGGCGAGCACCTTCAACACCGGCTGGTGCTGAAAGTACGAATAACCCCAGTCGCCCCGCGCGACCCCTTGGACCCAGATGCCGTACTGCACGGGCAGCGGCCGGTCGATTCCCAGCTGGTGCGAGAGGCGCGCGACCGCCTCCTCCGACACGTCGGTCCCGCCGAGCAGGAGCACAGCCGGGTTTCCGGGCGAGAGGTGGATCAAGCTGAACGACATGACGCTGATCAGGAACCAGACCGGCACCATGGTCAGCAACCGGTGGAAGACGAGTCGCGTCAGCGGCAAACGCTCAACCCCCGTGCGTCCCGGAGCGCAACGCCGCGTCCGGCACCGCCACCCGAGTCGGGGCTGCGCGCGGTGCGGACAACGGCCGGCAGCGCTGCCGGTTCGGCGCTAGTGGGCGAGCCAGAACCGCGGCAGGTACCAGGCTCGGTAACCGTTCATGGCCGCGCCGTTACCGGCGTCGAGCGAGAACGTGTCGCCGATCAGGATGAACGGGATCTCCGTCCAGAGACGCTGCTGCACGATCCGGTACGCCTTCGCACGCGCCCGCACGTCGCCGGTGCTGATCCCGTCGTTCATCGCTTTGATGATCGCAGGATCGTTGAACCCCCAGATCGTGTTGCCGCCGGGCAGGAGGTTGTCCGAGTAGAACGACGGGTCGAACCGGAACGAGTACCCCGAGGTGTTGATGTCCCACCCCTGGTGGTCGGCCTGCCGCGACAGGGCGATCTGCGCGGGCCACGTCATGACGGTGAGCTTGACGTTGATCCCGGCGTCCTTCCACTGCGGCACGGCGGTCAGCGCCGAGTCGTACATCCAGGAATAATCTTGGTTGGTCACCAGGGTCAGGGTCTCCCCCTTGTACCCCGCCTTCTCAAGGTCCGCCTTCGCCAGAGCGAGGTCCCGGTGGTCGTAGATCCCCTTGCCGGACGTTGGATCGTACCAGTCCTTCTGCGCGGGGTAGAACAGGCCCCCGTCGGGCCGGAAGAACTGCGGGTTGTTCCTGGTGATGAACGTGAGGATCGCCGTCATGTCGAGCGACGCGACGAGGGCACGCCGGAACCAGACGTTGTTCATCGGCGCATTGTACTGGTTCAATTGGAACACCGGCTTGTTGTACGGGTCGATAACGTACGCCTTCACCGTGGGCGAGTTCCGGAGCGCCGCGTACGCCGCGTACGGCAGGCTCTCCGCGTACTGGTAGGTCCCCTGCTGCACGCCGTTGAGCCGCGTCTGCTCGACGAGGACCACCTGCAGGCGCAGGTTCGCGACGCCGGCAGCGCGGTTGCCGGCGAGCCCGCTGGCCGCACCGCTCGACGGCGGCGTGTACCCGTCGAACCGCTGGAGGTCGAGGTACGCGTCGGGCACCCAGTTCACGATTCGGAACGGACCCGTCCCGATCAGGTTCGGCGGGTTGAGCGCCGTCGTGCTCGCCGCGTACTTCGCCGGCATGATCGCAAGCAGCGTCCCGGGATAGGCCAGGGACAGGAGAAAGTTCGGGTAGGGCTTGTTGAACGCGACCTCCACCGTGTTGGGATCGGTCGCCGTGACGGACGTGACGACCGCGCGCAGCGGCGCGCCGGCGACGCCGTAGGCGATGTAGCGGTTGATGGACGCCACCACGTCCGCCGAGGTCATCGTTTCGCCATCTTGGAACTTGATCCCGCGCGCCAGGTTCAGCGTCCAGGTGCGGCCGTCGGGGGAGACCTTCCAGGACGTCGCGAGATCCGGCACGATCTGGTAGTTCTCGTTGTAGGTGGCTAGCTGGTCAAAGACGTGGATCGCGATCTCCCGAGTGATCGTCGTCGTCGAGAACATCGGGTCGAGTGTCAATGCGGGCGTATTCACGGCGTCGATGAGCGTGCTCGGCGCCGAATGCGCCAACGGCGGGACCGAGACGAACAGCAGCGACGAGCAGAGCGCCAGGGCGACGAGGCGTGTGATGCCTGCCATAGGAATGCCCCCCTCCTCCATTCGCGAACCTCGCTCCGGAACCGCGGAACCCGTCCTATACCTGCACGCACCGAAGTTACATTTCTTGCTCCCGTTCACCTCTCAACGGGGCGATCGCACGGGCGAGCCCGCGCCAGCGCCCCCGTCGCGCTACGTCCTCGCGATCCACAGGGGCTGCCGCGGTTCCACCTGGTGCGGCGTGCGCGCCCGGACCGGCCGCGCGCGCAGCTCGCGACAGATCTCCACCAACTCCCGCCCCCCGGCCTCAATGATGTGCTGCCCCTTCGCCTTGGTCGCCTTCGTCGGATCTCCCTTCACGCCGTTTCGCGTGTCCATGCTCCAGTACTCCGTCATGTGCACGGGGTTCTTGAACGACGGACTCGGTTTCCGCCCCATGAGGTCGCCCCAGAAGTGCGGCGACCGCTCGTAGGTGTCGTCCGCCGCTGCACGGTCCATCTTCACCCGCGTCTCGTCCACGGCCAGATACACCGACGTCTCCGCCTCGCAGGCGTGAGAGGTCACGCTCGTCTCCCGCTCGGCGTTGAAGACGTCCTGGACGTCCTTCAGGTCCCACCACGACACAAACGCGCAGTGAACGTCCGGTCGCTCCACGATCGTCAGCCGCGCCGCCAGGTCCAGCAACGGCCGGTTGCTGCCGTGCCCGTTCACGATCAGCATCTTCCGAAACCCGTGGTGCGCCAGGCTCCGCGTGATGTCCGCGACGTACTCGACGAACGTCGACCACCGGATCGTCAGCGGTCCGGGAAAGTCGATGTGGTGCGCGCTGTAGCCGAAGCGAACGCACGGCAGCAGCACGATCTCCTCCGGAGCGAGCTGGGCCGCGCGCTCGCAGATCGCGGACACGATCACCGCGTCCGCATCGACCGGCAGGTGCGGCCCGTGATCCTCGATCATCGCCGCCGGGATCAGCGCCACACGCTGCGCCCGCACCGCGTCGTTGATCTCCTCCCAGGTCAGGTGCTCGTACAGATACGGCAGCTTCGCCATTCGCGCCCTCCTTGCGCAGGAATCTGTCCGGGTGTCCCAACGGTGGAAGTGAAAATGCCCGAGACCGCATGGCCTCAAGGCACGTTGCCTCGTGAGCGCCCCCGTCAGGAGCCTTGTCGCGCTCCCAACAGCGCCCCTGGACTCATTCCACGTCGATCGTCGCGGTGCCGCACACGATGCGCATTCCCGGTCGTAGGCGGATGCTACGCCCGGGCTCGATCTCCTTCGGTCCGCTGTCGGGCGGCGTCGCGACCCAGGTGGTCGTGGAGAGGTTCTGCAGTCCCAAGATGGTGTCGTCGGCGGATCTCAGGCTCACTCTGGCCACGACGCCGTCGCCGGCTTTGGCCGTGACGCCCGCCAGGTCATACTCATGCAGTTGCAGGTCGCCCGCCACCGGCACCAGGCGTTCCCCGATGCGAAGCCGCGGCTGCCACGCGGGACGGAGCGGCTGTACCGCCCACGGATGCAGGTTCACCCGGACTTCGCCGACCATCATCGTCGTGCCGGGCACCATCGGCGTGGCTGCTCCCGGCGCCACTTCCTTCCAATCGGCCCCCGGTTCCCTGACCCGCCACGTACGGTCGGACCGGTTTCGCAACCGAAACCGCTGCAGCGCACCGGGATCCGCCTCGACGACGGCGGCGACGTCGACCATGCCGGTGGCACCCCGGGTGTCGCCCAAATCCTCGGCCGACACCTGGCTTCCCACGTCCAAGCCGAGGGGGGCCCGACCTGGCGTCCACAGCCACAGACCGGTCGGCACCCGGGACTGCTCTTGGGACTCCTGCTGTTCGCGGCGGTCGGGCGGCCGGTTCTGCACGACGACCTCAGCCGGCGACGCGGCGACGTCTGCCTGAGGCTTCTCCACTGGTCCCGGCTGCACCGGCCCCTGGGGGCTCCCGTGCAGGACCACCGCCGCAGCCTTGCCCAGCATCGCGGTGCCCTTCTTTCGGGACAGTCCGTAGACGAAGACGGCAGCGACGACGATTACAACTGGGATGTACCAATACGTCTTCCACGGCGCCAGGGGAACCCCGCTGGTCGCTGCGGGAGCGGACAGGTCCGCGACCGTCCCCCGGCACGCCGCGAGGGCGATCGATCGGACGGCATCGTCGGACGCACCCTGGGCCGACGCCGTGTCTATCCAGGAACGCAGATCACCCAGTTTGTTGCCTTTGCCGTCGAGGCACTTCCACGCGGCCACGGTGTTCTGGCCGTTGAGATTCGCGGGGCCCTGAGCGGCGGCGGCGAACTGCGAGACCACGTCGTAAACGCCCCCGGCGAATCCTTGCTGGTAGTCCTGGCCGTTGCTGTTGAAGTCGGACACGTGCGCGAAGAACCAGTTCGTGCTGAAGGTGCCCCCGCACGCCTTAACGATCGCAGCCACCACGGCCGTTTGATCCGTGGCACCCTTGGCTCCCTGCGCCACCCAGTTGGCGAGCACGCCCAGGTTGGTGGCCTGCTTGTCGAGGCACTGGAACAGCCCTTCCGCCCCCGCGTTCGTCAGGCCGGCGCCCTGCGCGGTGGCGGCGAACATCGAAACGGCGTCGTACAACCCCGCCGCGAAGCCGTTCTTGAACGCTTCGCTGTGGGACCGGTACTTGCTGAC
Source organism: bacterium (assembly GCA_035622635.1). GTDB lineage: Bacteria > Sysuimicrobiota > Sysuimicrobiia > Sysuimicrobiales > Segetimicrobiaceae > JAJPIA01. Next base: position 23,290 of record DASPUZ010000150.1, read on the forward strand.
GGTCTCGAAGAAGGCGCCCGGGTTGGCGGCCGGCGCGGACGGCGCGCCTAGGAGGACGATCAGGAGCGCGACGAAGAGCCCGCAGCACGTCGGCGCCGCCCGCAAGCGTCGCGGACGTCGTGATTCACGCCGCACGGCGTCTGCGATGCGATGAGGAGCCGCGCCCCCGGCGCCCCGGCCGGGGGAGAGATCCGCTCCCTCGCGTGGCCGCAGCATGCCATCACTCCCCCCCGAGCCCCCTGCGGGAGACTCTCGTGGATCACGATCCATGCGCCTGGCTCGGGCCATCGTCGCGAGTCCCCCCAATCGTCTTCGCCGTTGTTCACCGCGCCCGCTGCCCGCTCCTCTGTCGTCTCACCAGCTGGTTCCGCTCGCCCCTCGGGATGCTCGCGGTGCGGGATCCCGCCGCCTGCGCGATGCGGAACACCACGTGGCCATCTGCGACGACATTGCCCGCTGCGGGCGGGCTCAAGGATGGCCCGACGGTCCGCCGTCCACGCAGCCGGCGCAAAAACCCGTCAGAAGGACTGCGATGCTCGATCGGGATGCCGCCTGCTGCAACACTGAAGCAGGGCACGCTCGCGTCTGATGGTCATCGAAGCGCTTCCTCAAGGGTCGGCTGGCTGGCCACCCCCCCAACGCTGCGGGTCGAGAGCGACCCGCAGGCGCAGGCGAGTTTGAGCGTATCTGCAAGTGACCAGCCGTGCAGAAGACCGAAGACGAACCCGGCGTCAAAGCTGTCTCCTGCACCGGTCGTGTCGACCACATCCACTACCCGGGCCTCACAGTGCACCGACTCACCGCCGCGCGTGGCAATGGCACCCCGGGCTCCCTGCTTCACTGCGATCACGTTATCGCATCGGGCCAGTCGCGCCAGTGCCGCCCCAACATCCGCAGCGCCTGCGATGGCGATGAGTTCGACTTCGTTTGGCAGCAGCACGTCGCAGAGGGGCAAGATCTCGTCGACCTGCCACCGTTCTGTGGGGTCCCAGTTCGTGTCGAGCGAAATCGTCATGCCCGCGTGCCGGGCTTGAACGAGCAGCTGCGACAGGGAGGCGCGCAAACCGTCCAGCAGGAAATACGAGGCGAGGTGCAAATGCCGTGCGCCCGCGAAGATCGCGCGGTCGATCTGTTCAGGACGCAGGGCGCCGATCGAACCAGAATACGTGAGGATCGCGCGACTGCCGCCCGTTGGCGCCAGGATCACGCTGGCGCCGGTCTTGAGGTCGGGCATCGTGATGCAGGCGTGCGTATCCACGCCCCGGTCATGTAAGGTCCTCAGCACGTACTCGCCGAACAGGTCCGCGCCGACAACGCCGACAAGTGCCGTGCGGAGGCCGAGCCGCGCCGCCTGGCTGGCGAAAATCCCGGCCGAGGACCCAAGCGCCAAGGTGGCATCCTGGACCAGTTTCTCCCGCTGGCCGAATGCTGGGGCGATGTCCGCTCCGCACAGAATGAAGTCCACATTCAATTCGCCGATCACCAACACATCAAAGTCCATACCCCGCCTCTTCCCGGTCGGGCAGCCAGCAGACTCGCGCCCTTCGCAGTCACGGAGCGGTCAGATCTCGGCCATCGAAGCCGTGCTTCAAACCACGGCCAACATCCGCCACTTCCGCCGTAATGCCCTCACTGGGTGTCGCCGCCGAACCGAGAATGGCCACGCGGTTCAGCTCCTGCTCGACCGGCGCAACCACCCGCATCCAGGAACCGTGATGATACCATGCCTTCACTCCCGGCACGCGATCCGCCCGCACCTGGGTGCCGGCCTTATGAAATTGCTCTTCCACATACTGGGCCGCCTGATGCTCACGCTCGGGACCGGCGTGCCGTGGTCCCAGCTTGGCCAGACCCTGACGTCTTCGAACCCGCGCACCGGGTGGACAGAGAGTCGAAGCCGAAGATCAGAGGAGAGCATCTCCTTCATGAGGATGACCTCCTGCAGCAGGCTTGCGGATCTCGCGCAATCGGCAACCACGTCACCCGCACTCCCGCGGACGATTTCTCACCCGAGACAGCCCGACGTCGAGCCCTCACGCAATGATGATCCGGACACCCTGCTCCCTCAGGACATTGAGGAACTCGGCATCCGTCTGGTTGTCGGTGATCAGAGTGTGCACGCTTTTCATCGGGGCTAGGAACGCCGGCGCGACAGCACCGAACTTCGTGTGGTCGGCGACGACGATCACTTCCCGACCCACTGATAGGATTGCGCGGTCGGTCAGTGTCTCGGGCAGGTAGTCGTTGGTTAGACCCTGCTCGAGGTTGAGGGCGCGCACGCCAATGATCACCTTGTCGGCGCGCACCTCTGCCAGGGCTTGCTCGGTGATGTGGCCGATGAACGATAGCTCGCTGTCACGCAGCATACCGCCCAGGACGATCATGCTCATCTCCGAAAGTCCGGCCAAGGCGTTAATCACCGGAAGAGAATTGGTGATGATCGTCAGGTTACGACGGGAGCGAAGGCTGCGGGCGGTTTCCAACACTGTGGTGCCGCTACCCAGAAATACTGTCTCTCCGTCCTGAACCAACTCAGCAGCCGCCAACCCGATGCGCCGTTTCTCCTCGACTTGTTCCTGGCTACGGTCCAGAATGGACATCCCGGGGGCGGCATGGCGCAGCGAGATGGCACCGCCGTGGACGCGCTGAAGCAGGCCCTGCGAGGCCAGGGCGCCAAGGTCGCGGCGTGCGGTTGCTTCGCTGATGGAATACTCGTCGCAAATCTCGGTTACGGAAAGGCGTCCCTGACGTTCGAGCAGTCGAACTAGTGCGTACTGCCGCTCCACATTCGAGAGCATGGCCGCCCTATCCGTCATAATCACTCATTTTCGTTCACGAAATCAATCGTATCCGATCACAGTATGGCCGCCTCGGTGATCGGTGTCAAGAACGAATGCGACCGGACCGGCGCAAGATCACCCGGGGCTGGGGCGCTGGATAAGGCCGGGTCGTGACCAAGCGGAACCGACCTCTCTTACGAGAGTCGATCTCCGGGAAAGGAAAGTGCCAGAACTCTCGCCAATAAGCCCGCGAATTAGCGAGCATCTCATCCAGCCTGGAAGATCGAATTTGGAAGCCGTGGCCCGTGCTTGGCACCGGTGAGCATCGACCGCAGTCCGGACATGCGCCACCGGGGCGCCTCGATCTGTCCTCCGCCGGTCCTGGCCGCCGGCGACCGTGGATGCGGAGTGAATGTGCCTGGTCCGTAGGTTCGGCCCGCGAGAGGACGCGGGATGGTCTACGAAGGGCCAGGCCTTCGGAAGGGGTGATTACCGTGGAGCCGCAACCAGGGGGCGTCCCGATCAGACCGGGCGGCGCCTTGAAGGGCGCCTGGATTGCCACGTCCTCGCAACTGCTGCCGTTCCTGCGCATCACGCGTCACGCGCTGGCGCAACGAGCGGCCCTGCTGCCCATCGCCGTTCTGCTGGTGGTGTCAAGCGAGATGCTACTGGCGCTGCAAACCGGGCGGGTGCTGGTCTTCCAGGCGCTCGCCGTCTGTCTGTTGGCCGGTGCCGCGCTGCTCTATCGGTACTACCGGGCACGAGGCCAAACGGCCCTGCTCGGGCCGATTTGGCTCCTCGCGGCCGGCTTGGTGGCGATGCTCGTCTTGCCGGCGGACCAGGGTGCACCACTTGCGGGCATCGCGCTGACGCTGGCAATCTTCCTCTTCATCTATCGCCTGGCCGGCAAGCCCAAACCGTTGTGGCTCCTCGCCGCGGTGGCGCTGGCGGTGGGGTGGGTGATCAGCAGTCCGTGGGACCCGGTCGCGCCGTTGGAACTCATGGTCGTGTCAAGGGATTGTAACTCGTTCGCGTGCAGCGCGTGGATCGGCGTCGTCGAAGAAACGTTCAAGATCCTGCCCGTCGTCATCCTCTACTTCGTCGGCCGCCGGCTGCATTCGCCCGAGCGCGAGGCGGTGGGGATCTGGGAACCGCTCGACGGTGTGATCATGGCCTGTGCCTCCGCCACGGGGTTCGCGTTTGCGGAGACGCTCGGGTACGCGTCGCACTTTCAAACGGCGGCACTGCTGGTTGCGCGGCCCCTCTCCAGTATCGCCGGACATCTGGCCTACAGCGGTTTCCTCGGCTACGCGGTCGGCCTGGCCGCGCTCAAACCCGCAAGTGCGTTGCGAGCCCTGACCATCGGGTTTGTCATCGCCGTCGGGTTGCACGCCGTGTGGGACACCCTTCCCGCCAGCGCCGTGGTGACCCCGATCGTGGCGATTGTCGCGTACGCCGTGCTCGCCTCTGCGATCTTGAAGGCGCGCGACATCTCCCCGGCGCGGGCGCAGCTGTGGGGGAGCGTCTGGTTGGGGACGGCCGCGACGCCGGCGGCAGTCACGCCGGAGCCTCGTCCGTCGCTGCCTCCGGGGCTGTACTTGCGAGTAGGGAACCGCCACGTGGCGGTGGCGAAGGATCTGCAGCTGCGCGAGCACGATATCGGCGGATCAGGTGGGCAGACCAACAGTGTCGTCGCGGACGTCACCGTCAGCCCGAGAGACCCGGCGGTGCTGGGGCTGCGAAACCTCTCCGCGACCACGTGGATCGCGACGCCGCTGGGGAGCGGTTCGGTCGAAATCGCGCACGGCCGCAGTATTCGCCTGCAGCCTGGAACGACAATCGTCTTCGGGACGACCTCGGCCGAGGTGGAGCGGATCTAGGACCGCCGAAGCATGCGCGGCAACGGGGAGGGACGGACGATGGTGATTCGACCTGGCGGTGCCATGGCGCCTCGGGTGCTCCACTTCATCTGGATTCTCGACGTGTCCGATTCGATGAACGTCGACAACAAGATCCAATCGCTCAACAACGCGCTGCGCGAAGCGATCCCTGCCATGCAGGCCGCGGCGCGCAACCACCCCGAGGCGCACGTGCTCGTGCGCGCCGTCCGCTTCTCCGACGGCGCGCAGTGGCACATCCCGCAGCCCACACCGCTCGAGGGACTGCGGTGGGAGGACTTGAAGGCCCGGGGTGAGACGCACCTGGGTGCCGCCCTCCGCATGGCAGCGGACGGCCTGCGCGGGCTGCCGACGGAACGCGGCCTGCCGCCGCACCTGGTGCTCGTCTCGGACGGGTTCCCCACCGATGACTGGAAGGCCGGCCTCAGGGAGTTGATGGATCAGCCGTTGGGCCGGGCGGCGGTCCGGTTGGCGGTGGCGATCGGACAAGACGCCGACGTTGACGTGCTCGAGGGGTTCATCGGCAATCGTGAGTTCCACGTGCTGCACGCAAACAACGCGGCGGCCCTGGCGCAGAAGATCATTTTCGCCTCGCGGAGCTTCGTGCGTCCCGGGCCGATCGCGGAGGATCGGGCGGAAAATGGCAAGACCTGGAGGCCAAATGCCCCGTACGCCGTGGGGCAGGACATCCTCGACCCCAACAAAAACACGCAGACCGTCGCAACGGCCGGCACGTCAGGGGCTACGGAGCCCGCGTGGCAACTCGGGGAGGGCGTGCTGACGCTCGACGGCAGCGTGGTCTGGAGGAACTTGGGCGGAGACGTGTGGTAGGCCGACGCAGCTTCGTTGACGCCGGAGCCGGCTTGGGCAAAGGGTGGAGACCTCGCATGCATGAGGGACCCGACGGGATCAGATGGCAGGTCATCGGGGCTTCGGTGACGGGAGCCGCACACCGCAGGGTCGGTGCGGAGCGGCAGGACGCGATCGCGTTCTGGCCACCGCGGGGGCGGGCGGGACGGACGGCCGTCCTGACCGTGTCGGACGGGCACGGCTCGCCCCGGCACTTCCGCAGCGCCGTCGGGGCCAAGCTAGCAGTGGAGGTGGCGCTCACGGTGCTTCTCGCGTACGTGAGAGACGCCGCCGCCCCGCCGCAGGATGTGGCGCACCTCCCCGAGCGGCTCGTGCAGGCGTGGCGCGACGCGGTCGCGTCCCACGCGGCCGCCCACCCATTCACAGCCAGCGAGTGGCGGGTGCTGCAGGACTTGACGTCGCCGGACGCCCGGGACGAGATCGAACGCAGCCCGGCCATCGCCTACGGCGCGACGTTGCTCGCAGTCGCGGTCCGCGATGCGTCCCTCGTCTATCTGCAACTCGGCGACGGCGACATCCTGTCCGTGGACCATGCCGGTGAGACGACGCGCGTGCTCCCGGGCGATCCGCGGTTGGTTGGCAACCAGACCACCTCGCTGTGCCAGCCCGACGCCGCGGAGTGCTTCCGGGTGCGGCTCGCGGAGGACGAAGGGGCGCTTCCTTCGCTCGTCCTCGTGGCCACCGACGGCTACGCGAACGCGTTTCGGTCCGACGACGACTTTCGTTTGATCGGCCGCGATTACTTCACCCTGCTGCGAGAGCACGGTCTTGAGAGGACGGCGGCACGCCTCGACCGGTTTCTCACTGATGCATCCGCGAACGGGAGCGGCGATGACATCACCCTGGGGCTGATGACGCACTCCGAGGTCGTGACACGCCCACGCCCGCGCTCGCGCGACGTGTGGTGAGATCGCCGGCTCCCGAGGGTCGGTCCGGGAGTACGTGGAGAGGGAGCATACGGGATGGACCACCTGCTGCGAGCTGATCAGCGATTGGTCACGGCGGAGTCTGTCGAAGCGGCCGACGTGACAGTACTGGCGTATCTTGATGGCGGAGGGCAAGGCGAAGTCTACCGCGCCCGATTCGCGGGCCAGGTTGTAGCCCTCAAGTGGTACTCACCAGATTACTGGCCGAACGATCCGACGTTGGCCGCGCGCCTGCGGGCCGCGGTCCGTTACGTTCGTCCCACCGCGGATTTCATGTGGCCGTTCGCGCTTGTGGCGCTGCCGGCGCAAACGGGGTTCGGCGGCTACCTGATGCCGCTCATGGAGGGGCGGCTTCAAAAGCTGGTGCACTTTCTGTATGGACGCATCCAGCCTCCGCCGACGTTCCGGGCACTCGCCACGATCGCGATGAACCTCGCCCGGAATCTGCGGAGCCTGCACCTCGCCGGGCTCTGTTACGTGGACCTCAACTACAACAACCTCTTCTGCGATTTCGCCAGAGGGGAGATCGCCATCTGCGACAATGACAACGTGACGACCGACGGCACCGACACGCCCGTGCTCGGCATCGCACCCTTCACGGCGCCGGAGGTGCTCCGGGACGGCGCGCGTCCCAACAGCCGCACCGACCTGTTTTCTCTCTCCGTCATCCTCTTTCAGATGTTCATGATCAGCCATCCCCTCATGGGACGGAAGGCGAAGGGCCTGTACGACGCCGCGGCCCAACGCCGGGTCCACGGCACCGCGCCGCTGTTCATCTTCGATCCCACCGACGCGTCGAACGCGCCCGTCCCCGGCGAGCCGGACCTGGGCGGAGAAGCCCTCAACTACTGGCCGATCTACCCGCAGTTCTTGCGTGACCTCTTCGTCGACGCCTTTACCGTCGGCCTGCGCGACCCGAACGCGCGGAAGACCGATCTGGAGTGGCTCGCGGCGCTGTCTCGGCTGCGCGACACGATCTTCCACTGTGCCCACTGCGGGGCCGAGAACTTCTACGATCGGGACGCCGCATCACGCTCCGACGAGTCGCCGCGCCCGTGCTGGCACTGCAACCGAGTCCCGGCGCTCCCGCCGCGGCTCCGCTTGAACGGTGGACAGGTCGTCCTGCTCGACGCGGGCGCGCGGCTGTTTCCGTCCCATCTCGGCGTGAGCGCGGACTTTGCCCACGTACTCGCCGAGGCGGAGCGGGACGAGACGTCGGTGTCGCTTCGGAATCGCAGCCCCGAGACGTGGACCGTGAGCGCGCCAGACGGCACCTGCCAGGAAGTCGCGCCTGGCAGCTCTCTGCCGCTCGTGTCGGGGCTGCGAATCTACTTCGGGCGAGTCGAGGGCGAAGTAACCTGCCGCTGACCCCTCGGGGATCCGCTGCGACGCTCGGCCCCCGGGGCGACGTCTCAGCCCGCGTTCCCGTTTTCGGAAAACAGCCGTGCCAACGCCGCGCGGCCCTCTACGGCCGCGCGCCACACGTCCGGCACCCCCCCGTAGTCGATGCAAACGTAGCCAGCATAGTCGGACTGCATGAGCAACCCCGTCAATGATCCGAAATCGATGTTGCCTTGCCCCATCGGCAGATGAAGGGGCGCCGTCCCGTCATTGTCGGCGACGTGCACGTGCCGGATTCGACCGGCGTACTTGAGCCACGCCACGTCGAGTCGGTCTCTCGCCGCGTGCACGTGCGCCGTGTCGTATACCAGGCCGGCGTTCGTGCAACCCGCCTGATCGACCAGTTGCGCGACCCCGTCGAGACACCCCACCAAGTCCCCGATTCTTCCCTCGACGACCAGCGTCAGCCCATTGGCCGCCGCAATGTCACCGGCCCGCTTCAGCCTGTCTGCGGCATTCCGCCAAAACCGGCCCCACGGATAGTGACGCGGAGCCTCAAGCCGCATCGCCGGGCCTCCCTCGTACAGCTCGGTTCCTTTCACGGGCCTCAGCTCCGACGGGACATACGGACAGAGCCCAAGCAGCCGGCTCTTCACCCGCTTCGCCATCGTCGCGATACGCTCCAGCGCGGCAAGACACGCACTGCCGCGACCATCGTCGAGCGTGAAGAGGTTCTGAACGACCGCCGTGAAGCAACAGACTTCCAACCGGGACGTCTCCAGGGCGTCGCCCAACTCCGCAACTCGTCCCTCGAACGCCTCCACGTTGACGCCGTCAACCGCTTCCATCTCGATCCCGTCGAACCCGGCATCTGCGGCATCGTGGATTGCCTGGATCGTATCCTCCGGGCTCGGCGGAAATCCGTACTGGGTGATGGGGATCAGGAAGGCGCATCCAATCTTCATAGTCGGAAAACCTCCAGAAGACATCTGGGGCACGGGCTGTCGTCTTCCCGAGGGCTCACCGGCCGACCCGTTCACGGACGCGCGGGACCGTCGGCCGCGTTGACCCGGTCCAACATAGCGCGGACAAACGCGTATCCTTCACGGTATTGGGCCTCGAGATCGGCCACGCCCCCCACGTCGATGCCGACGTAACCGTCAAAACCATGCCTGCGGAGACCGCGGAACACGCCCTCCCAGTCCACAGACCCTCGGCCCGGAGCAAGATGCGCATTGTCGCGGCCGTCGTTGTCCGACGCGTGGACATAGAACACGTGGCCCGCAAGCTTCTCGACTGACAGCGGCAGGATCTCTTTCTGCGCGTGCAAGTGGCCGGTGTCGAGCACGGCACCGAACGCGTCGTCGCGGACGTGATCCATCAGCCGCAGCAACCCGTCGGTGTTGCTGACGATTTCGCCCACCCGCGGCTCCATCGCAAGCCGCAACCCGGCGTCCTTCGCGATCGCCACGCAGCTGCGTACCGAGTCCACGAGCGCGTCCCACGTCCCCGGCCACGAGAACGCCTCAGGGATGCGTACGTCGAAGCGCCGCTCAAATTCGATCGCTCCGCCGTACGGCTGATGGGCCACGAACTCGATCGCGGGCGTGTAGCTGTCCACCTGGATGAGACGGGACTCCAGGTACACCGCAAGCTCCGCCGCGAGGCGGAACAAATCCACCGCATGGCGACGGCGCCCGGGATCCAGACTCACCAGATCCGGCAGCACCGGACAGAAGTTCATCACGCGCACGCCCAGATTGGCGCACTGCTTGCGGAGGTTCGCTCGGTCCGCCGAGACGGCCCGCAGGTTGTCCTCCCGGACCCCCTCCAGTTCCACCGCCCCGAACCCCAACGCGGCCATTTCGGAAAGCGCCTTGTGCGTGTCGGGGATCGATGGAGGATAGCCGTACTTGCTGATCGCGTAGAGCCAGCAGCAATTCACGTTCATGCATGCCCCTCCTTGCAGAGATGGACGTGTTGCGAGGTCCCGGGACGACCGCTCGTCGTGGGCGCCCCGCGCGGGGTCGGCACCTGTGCCCGGCCGAGCACGTACCGGTCCGGGAGATGATCGTCACACGGGGCGTCCGGTTGCCAACGTTCCGTTCTACCCTTTGAGCCCGGTGATCGCCACACTCTCGATGATACGCCGTCGCAGAATGAGGAAGATCACGAACATCGGGAGCACGCTCACCACCGACCCGGCCATGAGCTTCCCGTAGTCGCTGCTGAATCGAAACTGGAACGCCGTCAGGCCCACTTCCATGTTGAACAGGAGCTGGCTGTTGGCGATCAGAAGCGGCCAGATGAACGCCGCCCACGTCTGAATGAACGCGAAGATGCCCACCGCAGCGAGGGCCGAACTCGAGAGCGGAGCGATCACGCGGGCCAGGATCCACCATTCGGACGCGCCGTCCACGCGCGCGGCCTCCAGCAGCTCGGTGGGAATGGCCGACATGATGTGTTGCCGCATCAAGAAGATCCCGAAGCTCATGATGAGGTAGGGCAACACCACGCCTTGATACGTGTTGATCCAGTGGATCGGTATCAGTTGAATGTAGAGCGGGATCATGTAGCTCTCGAACGGGACGATCGCGGTCGCGATGATGATCATGAACAGGAAAGCACGGCCCGGGAACGTGTACTTGGCGAAGATCGCGCCCGCGACCAGCGACGTCACCGCGACGCAGAGCGTCGCGGCAAGCGACATCCCGACGCTATTCAGGAAGAATCGCCCAAAGGGGGCCACCTGGAAGATCCCGGTGAAGTTCTCGAGCGTCGGGGCCTGCGGGAGCAAATGAGGAGGCCAAATGGGGATCTCCGCCGGCGGCTTGAACGACGTCGACAGCATCCACAGCATCGGCAGCACCATGAGGATCGCACCGAGCGCGAGCACCGTGTGCGCCCCCACCCGGAGCCCCCACGCCGCGGCGCCTTTCAAACCGGATCGGCTGGCGGGCCGACGCATCTACGCCTCCTCTCCCCGCACGGCCCCGAACTGGATCAGCGTCACTCCGATCACGATCAACGTCAGAATGACCGCTTCGGCGGACGCGTACCCCATGTGGAAGTAGGCGAACGCGTTCTGGTAGATGTCGTACACGAGCACGCGCACGGCATTCCCGGGTGCGGACTGCGACCCCAGGGTCATGACGTAGACCTGCGTGAAGACGTTGTACGAGTTGATCGTCGCGGTCACCAGCACGTACAGAAGGATCGATTTCAACAACGGGAGAGTCACAAAGCGAAAGCGTTGCCAGGACGTCGCCCCGTCGAGGTCCGCCGCTTCGAGATAGACCACGGGGATGTTGCGGATGCCCACCAGGAATAGAATCAGATTGTAGCCGAGGATCTTCCACACGTTCATGATGATCAGCGCCCACAGCGCGATCCGGGAGCTGGTGAGCCACGGAATCGGCTTGATCCCGACCAACGACAGCGCGTAGTTCAGAATGCCGTAGTTGTAGTCGTAGATCCACTTCCAGGCGATCGCCATGGGGACCATCGGGGTGATGACCGGCAGAAAGTAGATCGCCTGATAGAGCACGGCGAGCCGCATCGTTCCCGATAGGAACAACGCCAGTGGCAGCGAGACGATGGTGCTGAAGACCACCGAGGCCAGCGAGTAGACGGTGGTGTTCACGATCGCCGTCAAGAAGTTGCCGTCATGGGTCAGCGCGATGTAGTTGGCGAGTCCGACGAACGGCTTGTGCAGGTCGACGAGGTTCCACTGATAGAAACTGAGGATCACGCTCCACGCGATCGGGAACCCGCGGATGTACGCGAACAGCGCAAGAATCGGGATCAGCGCCGCGTAGCAGAAACCCGTCAGGCGCCATCGGCGGCGCGACGGCCAGACCAAAGAACGGCGCCTGACACCCGTCAGCGATTGGGCCAGCATCACAGTTGGGGGGGGACCTAGGGTCCCCCCCTCGCATCCTACGCCATCCCGTACAGACCAGCCGTCTTCAGGATGCTGTCCGTCTCCTCCGCCATGGTGTGGATTGTCGCGGCGACCTTTGCCGGGTTGTTGTTGAGGCTCGGATCGACGTACGCATCCGTCAGCCGGTCGGCCAGCTTCGTCTCGATTTCGTCCCACGCGGACAGCACCGGCTCCACGTAGAACACCACGCCCTTGGGCGGGGACACGAACACCGCAAACTGCGGTGTCTGCGCCAGCAGCGGCTTCCAGTCGACGTCCCGCCGTTCGGAGACCCAGCCGGTCATCGACGTCAGCCGGACCGCATTCTGGGGGCTCGTCAGGAACTTGAGGAAGTCCCACGACGCGCTCTTGTTGCTGCTCTTGCCGTTCACGTAGATTCCCCACGGCTGCAGCAGCATCTTGTACGGGCCTCCGGCGCGCCACCTGGGAATGGGGACGACACCGTAGTCCAGTTTCGGATTCTTCTGCTGGATCTCGCCGATCACCCAGGCCTCTCGGAAGAGGATCGCAGTCGTCTCCGCCACGAACGCGTCCGCATCGTGCGGAATCTTGGGATCGTCGATCTTGTACTTTTGAACGGCATCGACGTAGAACTGCAGGGCGGCTCGACCGGCGGCGTTGTCATAGTTGTTGTGATACTTGCCGCTCTTGGTCTTCACGATCAGCGAGCCCCCCGCCGGTTCCAGGACGAACCGGAACTTCTCGGCAATCCCGCTGCCCTGACCCGACAGGCGGAGGCTCACGCCGCTTCGGGTCATTTTCCCCGTGGAGTCGAACTTCGTGAGCTTGCGGGCCGCGTCGATCAGCGCCGGGTACGTCGACGGCGGCGCGGCAATCCCGGCCTCCTTCAGCATCGTCTTGTTGTAGAACATCGAGGCCCGGCTCCCGTCTTGCAGAGGCAGTCCGTAGTACTTGCCGCCGACGGCGAAGAACTCGACGACAGACGAATCCCACGCACCGCTCTTCATGTACCGCACGATGTCCGGCGGATTGGGATCGAGAAGCCCGCCGTCGATGAACTTGACGGTGATATTCGTCCCGATATCGTAGATGTCAGGACCGGTACCGGTAGGCACCGCCGCGGAGAGCTTCGTCTCAGCCTCTCGCAGTGACGTACTGAAAACGGCGACAGCAACGCTCGGGTGAGTCTTGGCGTAGTCGGTCGCAACCGCCTTGTAAAAGGGGACCAACTCGGGGTACCCCGTCCAAAGCGAGAGTGACACCGCCGGTGCCGCGGACGACGCGGACTCGAACCCTAACCCTCCCGCGGTCGCCAGACCCGCTCCCGCGGCGAGCTTCAGAAACGTCCGGCGGTCAACACGTGCCCCACCGTGACCATTGATACTCATCCCTTCCCACCCCCTTTATGGCGCTTTCGTCCGTAGTGCGCACCGACACGTTCACACCGATGAGAACACGGGAGTCGGTGCCGCCCGGCCGGCGAGCCGAGCGAGAATGATGGGAAAGCCTCCTCCCCTCGCATGGTGACGCGCGCCCCGACTCCGTGCGCACCGGTTCAAAGATCGGCCATCTCGGCTGTTCCAACGTCCTGGGCAAAGATACTGGGCTGGGGCAGAAGGCGGTGAACTGGAAACAGTGCAGTCAAAGCCAGCGTCGATTCGAGCGAGAACCTTTTCGAGATCGGTGCGACCATGGTCAGCCATGGCACCCGGCTAGCACCGCAGATGTACTCTCGACGGAACGGTTCACCGTGTGGCCGGGCAGTTCCTTTCGTTCGACGGCCTCGCGATGCCGCGTTCGGGCTCACGATCGATCGTCTTTGGGCCGTCTTGGGCCACCAGTTCACTCACCAAACAGAACGTGGAGAGTAATGATCGGCAGCGTCGCAATTACCACACGTGGTCCGACGAGCCCATCGTCGGACTCATTTCGAACGTCGCGTGAGTCTCTCCCGAAACGGCACCCGGCTGCACGGGCCCTGGTTGTCGTCAACTCTTACGTCGTAGAGAGGTACGGGGCGTCTGCGCCGCGGAATCGTAGGGGTCTACTGCGTTGGGATCGATCATCGATCAGTGAGAAGTACGGGTCCTCATGGATGGTCCACTCCGCGAGTCGCAGGCGGGCTCTGTTGGCCCGCTGGTTCCGCGGGCGCGAACCGTCGCGGCAATGCGGGATCCGTGCGCCCTTCCTCCTCCCGCTCCCCCGTCCGGGCCGGCGAAGGAGTTCCGGGGATCACGAGGAGCGAGTAGTGGCCGCCCAAGGGTTCCCGCAGCATTCTCGCCGGATCCGGGTCGGGGCCGGGCCGCCCTCCGTCGACGAAGGCGTATGGGTACGTGCCCGCGGGCAGGAAGACGGTGATCCGCCACTCACCGCCCTGATGCTGGAGCGGATGGGCGGTGGGGTCCCAGTGGTTGAAACTCCCCACGATCGAGAGGGGCCCCTCAGCAGGGCCGGGGTATCGAAACGTCACCGGATGCAGGTCTAGGCGCATCGGAAGCATGCCTTCGACCGTGTTCGGTGAATCGCGCGGGAACGTTTTGAATAGATTCTCACAAGGACCCCGATGCAGCATCGAGAGGGCCGCCGACCGGTTCCGGCCCTTCCACGGACTGGTCGCCCTCGCGAACACCGAGTCACGCCTGAACCCGCCACACATGACATAGGGGTGATCGCGTTAGTGGGACCGAGAGTAATTGGATTCACCCCGCCGCCGATTGTACGCGGCCTCTGGGACCCGCCGGATCGCCCGAATGTTGAGCGCCGGCACCGTGACCGCGTCAGCCCTGACTCCGTCGGGATCTATGTTACGCGATCGTCGTTAGCCGAGTGTGAGCACAGTGTGACGACTCCGTTAAGTCACTACAAAATGCGTACGCCCCCTCCGCGCAAGACCAGAACCCGCGGCTACGCCGGGGCCGGTCCCTGCGCAGCAGCAACCCCGCTGGGTGCAGGCCGGAGCAGCGCGGTGCAGATCTTGTCCCCGACGCCAGCGGGACCTTCGGCCGGCAGCCATCCGAACCCAGTTGGGTGCTAAGGCGAAGCCTATCGGGCCTTGGTCTACGGTCGCTCGGCCCCCGGCACGCGACCGGAGTGCTGGCGTTGGATCATCCAGCCGGGGTATTCCGGCACCAGCGCACTCGCGCGATCCAGCGCGGCGAGCTCGTCCGCAGTCAGCGCCGTCCCGGACGCCGCAAGATTGTCGTCGAGCTGCTCGAGGGTCTTGGCCCCGATGATGACACTCGTGACCGCCTTCTGGTGCAGCAGCCACGCGAGCGCGATACGGGCCACGGATACGCCCCGCGACGCCGCAATCGGCCGCACGGCGTCGATGATCGCGAACGTCCGGTCACGATCGATGGGCGGAAAGTCGAAACTCGTGCGTCGGGCACCGTCTGGCCCGGCCTGGTCGCGCTGAAACTTTCCGCTCAGCAGCCCACCGGCCAGCGGACTCCACACCATCAGGCCAAGTCCCTGATCCTCCACGACCGGGACGACCTCGCGCTCAAGATCGCGGGTCGCGATCGTGTAATACGCCTGCACGCTCTCAAACCGGACGTAGCCCAGGCGCTCGGCAACCCCGATCGCCTTCATGATCTGCCATCCCGCCAAATTGGAGCAGCCGATGTAGCGCACCAGCCCCCGGGCGACCAGGTCGTCCAGGGCGCGCAGGGTTTGGTCGATCGGTGTAACCAGGTCGACCCCGTGAATCTGATAGAGATCGATGTACCCGGTGCCGAGACGCTGAAGGCTCTCCTCGACGGCGTCCATGATGTGGCCGCGGGACAGTCCCATCGCGTTGGGGCCGGGCCCCATACGCCCGCGGACCTTGGTGGCGATGATCACGTCTCGCCGCGGGACGCCCACGTCCCTGAGCGCCTGCCCGAGCATTCGTTCCGCCTCGCCCTCGGAGTAGACGTCTGCCGTATCGATGAAGTTCACGCCATGCTCAAGCGCGCGCTCGAGGAACGCGGTGGCGCCGACTTGGTCGACTGCGCCGACCGCTCTATGGAACCCCCGACCGCCGAACGTCATGGTCCCCAGACAGATCTCCGACACGTACATGCCCGTGCGGCCAAGCGGACGGTACTGCATCGTTGTGCTCCCTTCCCCTATCCCGGATGGTCTGGCGTCGAAAGGAATTCCTGGCCCAGAATGCGACATCGCAAGCAACGTACTGGCTCAAACGGCATGGGCTCGGTGCAACAATAGGGAACGCCTCGTGGTCCGTCAACGACGATCTCACCGCCGTGCAAAGATCCGCAGCAGGCATTGACGACCTCATGAGGTACTCCTCGATGCAACCGCTGCGGTCGATGTGCACGCGGCGTTAGCCTGAGGGAGCCCACCCTGCCACCGCCCTTGCCCGAGCAGCCGCCTCCGAGGGCGGCAACGCAGGATCCCATGCACTGGCGACAACGCGTGACCCGGTGACCCCGTCGGATGCCTCGGAGGCCAGCCACAACAGCGGTGGGACCACGATCGCGGGGTCCAGAAGTCGACGGCGAACCTCTTCGCCCACCGTCTCGGGGACCATGCCGGTCTGCGTCGCGCCCCCGGGCAGCAGCGCATTCACCGTGACCCCCGTCCCGGCCAGATCCTGCGCCCAGATGATGGTTTCCGACTCGAGCGCTGCCTTCGAGGGCCCGTACGGCGAGAAGCCCTTCCGGCGCATAGTCTCGTGGTTTATCGAGACGTTGATGATGCGCCCCCACCGCTGCCCGAGGAAGTGGGGCACGACCGCTTTGGCCATGAGGAACGGGCCGATCACGTTCGTCTCGATGATCAAGCGCCATATCCGCCCGTCGACTTCCCAGAACCTCGTCGGGGCCTCCATAAACGTCTCGCTGACGAACCGCATGCCGCGGCCCGCATTGTTGACCACGATGTGGAGCGCGCCGAAACTGCCGAGGGCCGCCTCGACGGCGCGCCCGCAGTCTTCCTCTCGGGTCACGTCGGCGACGATGGGAAGCACGGTACCGGCGTCCGACAGCCGACGGGCCGCCTCGGAGACCTGGTTGATTTCCTGCTCGTGACGCGCCGCGGTCACCACGACATGCGCGCCGGCAGCCGCCAGCCCGAGCGCCATGGCGCGACCGAGTCCTCGCCCACCGCCCGTAACGATCGCGACTTTGTCTGCAAGGGGACGTTGCGGCATCTTTCGCCTCCGGCCGCCAGAATAAGCCGACCTCTCCTGGGACGTCGTGGGGCACCCAGCGGTCGCGCGGCCGGCTACGCGGCGAGAAGCGCGACGATCGACGCCGGGCACCTAGAGTGCGACTGGGCATCACCCAAACCTCGCCGCGCCGGACTCCCGCGATCTTGATTTTTCGGCGTCTCGGCACGGGGGGCCATTTGAGGAATGGTTCATCCTTAGGTGCCGCAGGCTCCTTTTCGCGTTCGATCACCGTCCCTTGCCAGCTCGAGTGCCCCTGCCTTTCGGCATGGGGAAACAGCCGCGGCACGCCCCTCCCATGGCCAAGATGGGAAACGGAACAGGCCTTGACCGGCGCAGCGCTCCCAGTTATGGCCAAATGATTGCGTCGTGCGACCACAACGGCGCCAGGAAATACCCCGCGACTCCGCGAAGGACACCAGGGATAACGGCCATCCGGGGGACGCCGGCGGCAACATCGGCGAACAGACGGAGGGTGAACGTGGCCCCCTTGAGCCAGGTTCGCCGGCAACATCGACGGATGACCAGGTGGTATGACGTACGAAGCGCCGCAGAAAGCGCTCCTCGTATCGTTCTTGAGGTTTCTCACCCCGGTCTTCGGCGAAGAGGACCCCGCGGCCCAGCGCATCCTGACGTCGGTCGCGCGGCTGACCGTGTTCATGGCTAGGTTCATCTGGCCCGACGTGCGGTATCGGTGCGGCCTGCGCTACGGCCGCAGAAGCGGGGCGACCCGCCCCCAGGATACGGTCGAGAGGACGTGCCACGCCCGAGGTGCCGGCACGAGGACCGCACCTGTCGAGCCGTGCGGTGGACATCGACGTATGGTCGTCACATGCCATCAAGGCGATCCCGGAGTTGGCGTCATATGCCGCGCCGACCCCGGCCTTGGGGGGTGAGCACGATGGTCAAGAAACTCACCAGTATGGACGGCAACGAGGCGGTCGCTCATGTGGCGTACCGGCTGAACGAGGTCTGCGCGATCTATCCGATCACCCCGTCCTCGCCGATGGCCGAGATGGCCGATGAATGGGCCTCGCACGGCGTGCCGAACCTGTGGGGGACGATCCCCCTCGTCCAGGAAATGCAGAGCGAGGGTGGTGCCGC